>NZ_LHPH01000021.1:0-88126 GCF_001298125.1 Pseudoalteromonas porphyrae
AGATATTCAGCTCATCATCAGTAATTAAATCGAGTGGTTTATTAAAATAATGGCTGAGTTTAAGTAAATGCTCGCAGTAACTTTTACAGGTACTTTGTGAATAACCAAGATAGGCTATTTCAGTTTTGACTTGTTCAATGAGTGTATTCATTACTTACCTCCAAATATGGGATAACCCCAAGGTAAGTGTGGCTCAAATGATAAGAATAGGATCTCCGCGTAGCGGCTTAGTTCAACAATTTTATAGTACGCGCGTCGAGCATCTTTCTGTCGATATCACGCTCATGTATCTAATAAATCTACTTTTGACAAATAACGTATTGCATTGCCAACTGTAAATTTTTTATTGGTGCTAAAGAAATTCAGAAAAAAGAAAATGCGATCGACGCTCATTTTCTTGAATATATGCGAACTACACAGTTTGGAAATCAATTAACTCTTATTTTAAGCCAACCTCAATGTCTGGTTATCTCTCAAAACAGAACCTTAGAGTATTTACGTTTACTCATTTTGGGGTAAAGTGAGTTGGAGTCGAACATCGTCAAAGTGCAGATAAACGACAGCGTAGTAGCAAACCCAGACTTGTAAGCATTTTGCGCCGTCAGCGCAAAATTGTTTGAATTAAAAATTACTTTTTATGCTTTTTTGCTGATGCCTTTGCGTAATATTTGTATGTCTGACCATCTGGTTTTTTATATTCACCACCAACATCTAAATTTAGGTCATAGTCATTAACCAAAACCCATATTAATGTTCCAACACCTATAGCTAGTAATGCCCATGTTAGAGTTCCACTAGATATTGCGGTTATGCCAGCCACACCCAATCCGACAGGATTCCAAAAATTAGTTGCTACTACTACGGTGCCTGCAACTGCAGCACCTAGAGCGCCCTTAGATGCATTTCTAACTATTTTTATATTTTTCACTAAATCCTTATTAGTAATTAAGATTTCATCATCTCTCCTCTTTAAAGCTTCCTTTAACTCTTCTTTAGTGCTTACTATTGTTGGCTGATTCATAGGCTCTCCATTGTGCGATTTATTGCTTAACCGCGCTCTTCTATGACACAAGAACGCTCGTGTTTCTGAATATACATACTTTAGTCATTTTCAAAAAACTAGCTAGGGACTAGTTGAAATAAAATTAGATTAAACACACTTGGTTATAAGGTAAAATGTCTGCTTTGGAGAATTAAAGAGAAACATTAACGATTAAGTCAATAGCTGCTCTCCAGCTCTAAATTGCCCATAGAGCATTTACGTTAACTCATCTTGGGGCAGAAACGAGTTACGCTTGAAGGTCCGCTACTGACACAAACCAGCCTTGTGCAATTAGAGATATTTTATATCTACCTTAATCATTCTGTGGCTGGCTAACTAAAGCCGTAAATACGCATATTTTCCGTCTATTTAACCTTACCAAACTTACTATGGATAAAGGTGTTGTTGTGATTCAATGAAACTTGAAAAAGTTGTACATAAATAATTTAAAGCCAATGTGCACCACTGGCTTATACTCCATGGGCATTACACCTGCGTGGCGTGTTAGTGAAATAGCATAATTAATGAAACATTTTCAAAGTATTAATTTCACAAGTCTCAGTCCTTTAGTTATGCTGTTGAGCATTATGAAATTTTATTGCGAAAACGCCTATGTTACCTTTACTTCGTATCTTGTTAATTGAGCAAGACCCTGCCACCTTGCAAGAGCTTTCTACGAATTTGTCGAAAACGATCCCTAATTTTGAACGAAGTGATGTTCATATTGATATAATTGAACGCCTTGAACTTAAGCAAGCATTGGAGTGTGTTGAGGAAGATGGTGATATTCAGGCCGTTGTTCTCAGTTGGGATGTACACAACAAAGTTGGCGAACGAACGTATAGCCGCTTTATCGAGCAGTTAAAAGGGATCCGCCTTGAATTGCCGGTTTATGTTATTGGCGACGATACGAAAGGACTGGAGATAGTCAACGAATCGGGGGAGATCGAATCATTTTTCTTTAAGGATGAGGTGATTTCTGATCCAGAAGCGATTTTAGGTTATATGATCAACGACTTTGATGACCGAGCAGAGACCCCATTCTGGTCGGCGTATCGCCGTTATGTCGGTGAATCTAACGACTCATGGCATACACCTGGACATAGTGGCGGTTCTAGTTTTAGAAACTCCCCTTATATCAAAGATTTTTATCAGTTTTATGGCCGCAATGTATTCGTTGGCGACCTATCCGTATCAGTAGATTCGTTAGGTTCATTGTCAGATAGCACAAACACCATTGGTCGGGCTCAAGAATCAGCAGCGGCAACATTTGAGGTTAAGCATACTTATTTCGTGACGAACGGGTCGTCAACCTCAAATAAAATCATTTTGCAGACACTGCTGCGCAAGGGCGATAAAGTGATTATCGACCGTAATTGTCATAAATCTGTGCATTATGGCATCTTGCAATCAGCCAGTTTCCCTATTTATTTGTCGAGCATTTTAAACCCTAAATATGGCATCTTCGCGCCGCCGTCGTTGGCCGACATTAAACAAGCGATAGAACAGAACACCGATGCTAAATTATTGGTTCTCACTGGTTGCACCTACGATGGCCTACTGAGCGATTTAAAACAAGTGGTAGAGTTTGCCCATCAACATGGTATTAAAGTGTTTATAGATGAAGCGTGGTTCGCTTACTCTCTTTTTCACCCTAGCTTACGTTATTATTCTGCTATCCATGCTGGGGCGGACTATATCACCCATTCAGCGCATAAAGTGGTATCGGCGTTTTCTCAGGCGTCTTATATTCATGTAAACGATCCTGATTTCGATGCCGATTTCTTTCGAGAAATTTACAGTATTTACGCCAGCACATCGCCAAAGTATCAGCTGATAGCGTCGCTTGACGTGTGCCAAAAGCAATTGGAGATGGAAGGCTATAAATTGCTTAATGCCTTGTTGAACCACGTGGAAGAATTTAAACAACAGATGGCCTCGCTCAACCACATTAAAGTGCTAGGTAAGCAAGACTTTATGGAAATATTTCCGCACTTTAGTGGTGATAACATGGGTCACGACCCACTAAAAATTCTCATCGACATTAGCGAATTACCTTATTCATTAAAAGATATTCATAAATTTCTGTTAGATGAAATTGGCCTAGAAATAGAGAAGTACACTCACAGCACCATCTTGGTTTTACTCACGCTTGGCGGCACGCGTTCAAAGATCATTCGTCTGTACAATGCGTTAAAGAAGCTCGACAGCGGTAAGGTAAAACTGTCAACGTCGACGAGACGCTCTCGTTTACCAGAGAGTTTACCCGCCATAGATTTGGCGTGTATTCCAAGCGATGCTTTCTATGGTGAGCGCGAATCTGTGCCTATCAGCAAAAGCAACAACCGTATTTGTGCCGGCTTAGTTACGCCCTATCCACCGGGCATTCCACTGTTGGTTCCGGGTCAGCATATCACTGAAGATCATATAGAATATCTGAAGGAGCTGGCGGGACAAGGGTTGACAATTCAGGGGAGTTTTGAGGGCGAGATCTATGTTCTTAAGGGCAAGGTTAAGAAGTAAAGGTACCCTTTAACAATCACAACTCTTATCGCTGTGCAGCAGTGTCGTTAGGCATTGCTGCTACTAAGTTCGTGCCATCAATAGCTGCTAAAGCTATGCCTAGTACATTAAGTAACGTCACCCACACACTAAAATAATAAATGAAGCGGGAATACAATGATGCAATTAAAGAACAAAAAAACGCTCACACTTATGCGTATTACTGCTCTGATTGTTACCCTCACTAGCATATACTTTTTTGCCCCTTGGAAGTTTGCTTTATATTATTTATCCCCTTTGCCCACGACCGTTCAAGATCAAACAATCGATGCTATTGAGCAAGGGATGGATGGCATTATTGTCTATGTTCAAAAATCAGGGCAACAACCTGAATATTTTGTGCAAGGCTGGCATGATCGAGATAAAAAAATAGCTGCCTACGCTCACGCATTGTTTAAAATTGGCAGCATTCGTAAGCTGTATGACGCATCGGCATTAACTAAATTGGCTGGTGCTGGGCTTATTGATGTGGATAAAACCCTGGCTGACTATCTACCCTCGTTAAATGGCCGAATAGAAAACGCAGATAAAATCACACTGCGCATGATGGCACAACATCGCAGTGGTATAGCTAATTACACAGATACACCTAACTATGATTGGTCAGTTTCATACCCTGATCCCTTAGCCTTGATACTAGACACTCCTGCTGATTTTAGCCCCGATACTGATTACGGTTATTCAAATACCAATTACCTACTACTGCGTAGGATCATGTCTAATGTGCTGGGTTATGATCACAATCTATTTATTAAAGCTGAAATATTAGCTCCTAATGGCTTAACGAATACGTTTGCTTCTATTAATGACGTAAATATAGATCAGCTAATGAGTGGCTATTATGTTGGCTATAAGAATGATTTTAAAATACTTGATCAAGGCTATGTTGCTACTGCTAGCGATGTAGGTCGCTTTATACTTGCATTAAATAACGGCACACTTTTCACCTTTGAAGAGCAAGTATTATATGCTTCGCTTTACGAATATGAGCATACAGGCTGGGTTTTGGGGTATTCAAGCATTGCGCGTTATCATAAAGATATCGACACTGTTGTTGTGCAATTTATAAATACTAATGGTAATGATACTGTCATGCTCTCAGGTATTATTTATAATCGAATTATTGATATTTTAAGAACACGAAGAAGTCAGAGCTCTGAACTATAAGTTATGGATTTGGTGTTATTAAAATAATTTAAATACAAAATAAGGATGCTTAAATGCGTTTATTACATACCATGTTACGGGTCGCTGATTTAGACAAATCCATTGCGTTTTACACTCAAGTATTGGGCATGAAAGAATTACGTCGTGCTGATAACCAAGAATACCGTTACACGCTTGCCTTTGTAGGCTATGGCGATGAAAAAGATAACACTGTGTTAGAGCTAACCTACAACTGGGATACAAACAACTACGACTTAGGCAATGCATATGGTCATATCGCGATTGAGTTTGACGACATTTATAAAGCCTGCGCAGATATAAAAGCCGCTGGTGGTAATGTTAGCCGAGAGCCTGGCCCTGTAAAAGGTGGCACGACTGAAATTGCTTTTGTAAAAGATCCTGATGGCTACGCCATTGAGCTGATCCAAACAAAAGATAACACGACCCTTTGATTCAATCTGGTAAAGGTATTTACGTACCTTTACCTGTTCGCCTTAGTATAATTATACTAACAACGTATATAAGCATTGCACAAAACATCAAACTCAAGCAACTCTCACACCTACCCTACCCGCAACAGGTTAAGCAAAGTTCAACATTCTTTAGTTACTAATAACCAGTGTATATTAAACAGCCCATCCTAATGGCTCACTCGTTATTCTCCCTTGTTTAATTGCCTATAAAAACACACTATTCTTTTTATATTTTTTGCCCTCTCTAACCTACTGTTTCAGATAGAGTGTTTAGTCAAAAAATAAAATAAACCCTTATTATTGCGAAAACAACCATGTTTAACATTTGACCAACACTCAAAGATGCAGCACAATAGTACTATATTAAGTAATTAAATTGTTAACAAAATCAGATTTATTAGTCTGGCAGGAGAAATACCATGAAAAAACCAATCTTTAAGTTTGCAGCTCTACCTTTATTACTTGCGTCAACATTGACAATGGCCGGCCCTAATCTAGTTGCAAACGGTTCTTTCGAAGACACTGCAGACTTCTCTGGCTCTTGGAGCTTGTTAGATGATCTTTCTGGATGGCAACGTTCAGCTAACGCTAAATTTGAAATCCAAACAAATGCACTTAACATTGTTGCAGCCCAACATGGTACTAAATACATCGAGCTTGACTCAACGGCTAACTACAGTGCATTTCAAACACTTGTTACTGAAGAAAACCACAGCTATGAAGTAAGCTTTTATTACTCAGCACGTATAAACGGTAACGAAACAACAAATGAAGCTGAAGTTTATTGGGATGGCCAGTTACTTGACACTCTAAATGCAACAACGAAAGGCTGGAAAAAATTCACGTACACTGTAAAAGCAAGTTCAACAGCAACTGAGCTGAAATTTGTAGGTGCGGGTGATTCTGATAAGCTGGGTGCATTTATTGATGATGTAAAAGTAACTGCAACATGCGCATCAGGCTTATACGGTATTAATAACTTTGGCTCTAACGAAGACGGGTTTGTTTACCATTTCGATACACAAGATAACACGTACTCTACTGTTGCCGGTTTATCTAATACAGCATCAAACATTGCATCACACGATGGCGTGTTGTACTTCATGGAGCAGTTAGATAAGTCGACTAAAGCGTCACAAATCCTGTCACTTGACCTTGCCACTAACGAACAAGCACTTGTTGCATCTGCTACGTCATACCCTATCTACCGCTCTGCAATGAGCACTGATGGCATGAACTTACGTGCAACGAGCAAAACGTACATGTATGACTTTAATATCGAAACGGGTGATAAAACAGTTTTGGGTAAATTAACATTCCCTGGTGATTCGTTCGCTGATGGTGATATCGCTTACTCTGCTGATAACAACGTATTGTATGTATTAACGGGTAAAGCGTTGTATACCCTTGATGAAGGCGCCATGGAACTTGCATTAGTGGGTGAGCATGGCGTTGCACAAGCATCCGGTATTGCTATTGCCACTGACGGAACTATCTATGTATCTGGTCGTGTAAAAGGTGAAAATGCAAACATCTTCAAACTAGACCAAAATACAGCGGTAGCAACTTTTGTAATGGCTGGCCCTTCACACGTTAATGACTTAACATTTGTTGATGGTAACTATTGTAACTAATACACGCCCTGTTCATCACTAAGCCAGTCTATGACTGGCTTTTTTGTGCTTACTATAAATCGCTTTCGAGCGAATCTCCTTATACGGTAGTAATCCCTCTAATCTTAATACGATTAGGATAAGTTTTTGTCACTTAAGTTTAGGTAATAAAAAAGCAGCGAAAGGCTGCCTTTTTATTACTGTACCCAAGTCACCTCAAGATGCAGAATTCGCATATTGAGGTGGTTTAGGCATACGAATGACTACTTAGTTTAAAAAGTATAATCAACTACTTTCATACCCAGTTTTTCTAGCTGAGGTTTAAGTGTCTTAGCATCGCCTACTACTAAGTAAACCATCTCTTTGGTATTTAAATGCTTTGCAGCCAACGCGTTAATTTCGTCTTTGCTTATTGTGCTTACGATCTCATTACGGTCTTTAACAAAGCTTGGCTGTAAATCATGTTCCAATATCTGAGCAAGGAAACCTAGCTTAGCATTAGGTGTTTCATATTTAAGCGCATCTTTTTGATTGATCGCTTGACGCATAAAGCTCAACTCATCATCTGTAATACCATTTTGAGCATAATTATTTAGCTCATTAGTAAATTCAACAATAGAGGCTGCTGTAGAGTCTGCACGTACTGCAGCAGATGCTGTAAAACCACCTGATGTTGCATCGCCCCAAAAACGCGTACGTGCACCGTAGGTGTAACCTTTATCTTCGCGTAAATTTAAGTTTATACGACTATTAAAATTGCCACCAATTGCAAAGTTCATTAGGTTAGATTTAAAGAACTCACCAGTAATGTCTTCAATCATACCGCGCTTACCAATGCGAATTTCAGACTGAGGTGCATCTGGTTTATCTACTAAGTAGATTACATTTCCTGCAATTTTTGGCTCTTCAAACTTAGCTGTAGATACAGGCGCTTTGCCTTGCCAATTATCTAGCGTATTTTTGATTTTGCCTTGTAATGCAGATTGATCTAAATCAGATACTACGATTACTTCACTGCCCTGAGGTTTAAAGTTTGATTGATAAAACCCTTTTACATCATCAAGGTTAATAGCGGCTAAACTTTCTAACGTGCCACCATTTGGCAATGCTGCAATGCTATTGCCATAAAGCAATTTACTGTACGCGTTACTTGCTAAATAACCTGCATCTTTCATTGCATGCTGAATGTTCTGGATGCTTTGTTGTTTGTTACGATTAAAATCATCTTCACTAAAAGCTGGATTAAATAACTTCTCTTCAACCAAAGCTAAAGTCGCATCAAGGTTTTTTGTTAAGCTTGAAACAAATATATTTGTGTGCGTGCTATTTGCAGAGATACGAATGCTGCTTCCAAGTTTTTCAAGCGCGTTACTCATTTCCTCTGTTGTATAATTTTGTGTTGATTCACTTAACAATGCGGCGGTCACAGAAGCAAGACCCACTTTTTTAGCTTGCTCGTTATATTGGCCACCAGGCACTTTAATAAGTAAAGAAGTCGTTGGCGTTTCAGTACTTTGAGTTCCTAATACCGCAATCCCATTGTTGGTCGTGGTTTGCCATAATGTAGGCACATCCACAGCTGGGTTTTTACCTGCCGTTGGTTGTTTACTTCTATCAAATGTATCAACTGCCTTACGAGCAACTAAGTCGTCTGCACTTGTTGATGATGGACCACCGAAATCATGAGAAATTGGAGTGAAATTATCTTTAGCTGCAATTAACTGAGGTTGCCCTTCAGGCACTACACTCATGATCACTGCAAATTTGTCTTTAACATATTCATTAAATACACGCATTACATCCGCTTTTGTAACGCTATTATAGCGAGCGATGTCATCTTTAATGTAATTAGGGTTACCCGTGAAGGTTTCAAATGCTGCAAGCTGAGAGACTTTACCTGAGACGCTTTGCAATCCAAAAATTGCACCCGATTCTATTTTTGCTTTCACTTTATCTAAGTCATCTTGCGTTACACCGCGTTGTTCAAACTCAGTAAATGAATCACGAACAATTTTTTCCATATCAGCCAGTGTTTTTCCTGATGCTGGATTTGGTAAAGCATAGATACTTAATGAACATGCAAGCTCACGACATGGGTGGCTAACGCCCGCCTGTACTGCAAGTTGGGTTTTTACTAAGTTTTTATATAAGATTGAATTATTACCGCCACCAATAATCTCAGCGAGTATATCAAGTGGTGCTTCATCTTCGTGACGTGCATAGGCTGTTGGATAATTAATACTCAACAATGGTAAGTGAACCTTATCTTCCATTGAAATATAACGATCAGCATCAAGGGTTACCGCTCGTTTTTCTGCATTATCAACCTCAGGTCCACGCGGGATCGGTGCAAAATATTTGCTAACTAACGGTAATACTTCTTCCGCGCTGATATTACCACCAATTGTAATAGTTGCATTATTTGGACCATACCAACGTAAAAAGAATGCTTTGAGATCGTTAACATTGACGCGATTTAAATCGTCCATAAAACCAATTACCGGCCAAGAATATGGGTGACCGTCTGGGTAAAGAGCTTGTGACACGCGTTCATTTAAACGACCATACGGGCGATTATCTACACGTTGGCCACGTTCATTTTTAACTGTTTCTCGTTGTACTTCAAACTTTTCTTGCGTTACAGCATCAAGTAAAAAACCCATACGGTCAGCTTCTAACCACAACATTTTTTCTAACTGATTTACCGGTACTGTTTCAAAATAGTTAGTGCGATCTGAGTTAGTCGTACCATTTAGCGTACCACCGGCTTCAGTGATAATTTTAAAATGCTCTTCATCCGCTACATTTTCAGAGCCTTGAAACATCATATGCTCAAAAAAATGGGCAAAACCTGATTTACCAAGCTCTTCACGGGCTGAACCAACATGATACGTCACATCCACATGGACTAAAGGGTCTGAATGATCTTCATGAACAATCACCGTCAGGCCGTTGGCTAGTTGGTATTTTTTATATGGGATATTAATCTCAGCTGCATTTGCTGTAACTGATTCTATAAGTGTAATACCTGGGAGTAGACTTGCTGCGGCTTGTGTATTTTTATCTGTTGTATCTGTGCTATTACAAGCAGCCAGGCCTGTGGTGAGTAAAACGGCTAGAGCAATTTTTGTGAGTTTCATTTTTTTATCCATTTTTAATTAACTCATGGAGTTTATGATTTAATTAAGCTGGGTACAAGTGAATGAAAACGAACAACTACCGTAGTTTGTAACTAAGTGTGACTGTAATAAAACATGATTGCTCTAGGGCGTGTTGACCTTTGTGGATTGAAATTTGTTCAACCTAGGGGCGATTTAATCGCGGCGCGAGGTTTGTAATCGAGTGGGCTCGATAACTGCTCCTGCGTTATTCTACTGGCTCACATCCATGTGAGAATAAGTAAAAACCGAGCAAAGCTTGTGCGTCCTGCTCACGCCCCTTACCTACTTCCATGTAGGCAACAAAGAGTTAATCGCCCCTTGGAAGAACCCTTTGGGCAGCGCATGTTTGGCATTTATACTGCGTTATCGCCTATTTATGGGGAACAACCACACTGCATAGGCGCTGCCTTGCCTAAATACCAAGCATACTGCTGCAAAATCAATCACGAAAGGTCAACACGCCCTAGTACACAAAATAAATTTAAATTAATACATCAATAAGGGGTTTGATAGATAAGTAAAATCTAAATTAGTATTATTTATCGGTGTTTATTTATTATTTTTCAGGAGATTAAATTTATTTTATTTTTTAATTAAATAGAATGGTTTTAAAGCGTATTGGTTTAAAAATATTATATAGATAGGATATATAGCTAATTGGTGTTGTTCTTAATAAAACTTGACTTGCTGTTCATTCATTTATATAAAAATATATAAAGCAAGTGGCGTCCGCAAGAGATTAGTACTCTTGTTAACGTCGTGCATAGAGAGTGCGGTGTCACACTGCCTTATACATTACTTAAAATAAGTAATGTGGCGTCCCCAAGGGGATTCGAACCCCTGTTACCGCCGTGAAAGGGCGGTGTCCTAGGCCTCTAGACGATGGGGACACATAAATGTGTCACTAGGACAACTGAATAGTTAAACTCGTTTCAGGCGAGCTTTCTTAATAACACTGCACTTGCCTATTAAAATAATATATTGGCGTCCGCAAGAGATTAGCACTCTTGTTAACGTCGTGCATAGAGAGTGCGGTGTCACACTGCCTTATACATTACTTAAAATAAGTAAGTGGCGTCCCCAAGGGGATTCGAACCCCTGTTACCGCCGTGAAAGGGCGGTGTCCTAGGCCTCTAGACGATGGGGACACATAAATGTGTCACTAGGACAACTGAATGGTTAAACTCGTTTCAGGCGAGCTTTCTTAATAACACTGCACTTCCCTATTAAAATAAGTAAGTGGCGTCCCCAAGGGGATTCGAACCCCTGTTACCGCCGTGAAAGGGCGGTGTCCTAGGCCTCTAGACGATGGGGACACATAAATGTGTCACTAGGACAACTGAATAGTTAAACTCGTTTCAGGCGAGCTTTCTTAATAACACTGCACTTCCCTATTAAAATAAGTAAGTGGCGTCCCCAAGGGGATTCGAACCCCTGTTACCGCCGTGAAAGGGCGGTGTCCTAGGCCTCTAGACGATGGGGACACATGAATGTGTCACTAGGACGACTGAATGGTTAGACTCGTTTCAGGCGAGCTTTCTTAATAACACTGCACTTCCCTATTAAAATAAGTAAGTGGCGTCCCCAAGGGGATTCGAACCCCTGTTACCGCCGTGAAAGGGCGGTGTCCTAGGCCTCTAGACGATGGGGACACATAAATGTGTCACTAGGACAGTTGATTAGTTAAACTCACATCCTGAGCTGTTTAAGGTATTGCGATATATACAAATTAAGACTCGAGCTTAATCTGTTCGCTATTCTCTCGGTAAAACCGCCTTTAACTAATAAAAGCTAAGTGGCGTCCCCAAGGGGATTCGAACCCCTGTTACCGCCGTGAAAGGGCGGTGTCCTAGGCCTCTAGACGATGGGGACACAGAAAACTGCTACCCTAGGACATACACTAAAATAAATTGGTGGAGCTATGCGGGATCGAACCGCAGACCTCTTCACTGCCAGCGAAGCGCTCTCCCAGCTGAGCTATAGCCCCAATTTATTCTGCTAAACACTTACTCGGTAAACCGTGTGGTGTATTGCTTAGTGCGGGGCGCATTCTATGCAGCACCCCAAATAAAGTCAACAGTTTTTTATGTAACTTTATTTAAATGATTTAAATTTCAACAAACTGGATACTGAATAAACAACAGATTCAAATATACAGTACATTTCCCCTTAAAACGCGTTTAAATCATAAATAAACGAGCGCTAAATAGAAAGGATTGCCGTTAAATAATCATAATGAATCTAATTTATAAGGTATACATCTATATGCAAATCAAATTATGAAAAAGTCACTCCTGCAATTAAGGCCCTGATGATATTTTTTATATTGAATAAATAAACCAAGCACACGTTATTAGAGCTCACTAAACTTCAAGGCCCCCTCACTTTCGTATCGCAATGAAATAACCATTCTAAAAATGGCTGTTCTGCAACGTAAAAAAGTGTAATTACACCACGGTGTGTTGAATAATTATTAGATCACGCATACCTGCTGTTTATAATTACAATAAAATAGCTTCCCTGCCTGCCCATCATTTAATAATTAGCTAATCTTCTTTCAGCTCATTAAAGGTAAAAGGTAATTTATTGGCGTTTACCTAGTTAATAAACTAGGGCGTGTTGACCTTTCGTGATTGATTTTGCAGCAGTATGTTTGGTATTTAGGCAAGGCAGAGCCTATGTCGTGTGGTTGTTCCCCATAAATAGGCGATAACGCAGTATAAATGCCAAACATGCGCTGCCCAAAGGGTTCTTCCTAGGGACGATTGACTCTTTGTTGCTCGGTTTTTACTTAGCCCGCTAGGTTACAAACCTCGCGCCGCGATTAAATCGCCCCTAGATTGAACAAATTTCAATCCACAAAGGTCAACACGCCCTAATCATTTAGCTTATGCACTAATGAGTTATGCGAGTAACTTTACGTAAGCGCGGCTTCAAATGCAGAGAAATGTTTATTAATTAGCCTCAAAAACGATTGTTTGCTTATAAAACCCGCATCTAAAACATTTTTCACATTCAAGTGTTGACACATTTAGAACTCTATCTATAATAGCGCCCCACAACAACGCAGCAATGTGTTGTATTAGATGTGGGTGATTAGCTCAGTTGGGAGAGCATCGCCCTTACAAGGCGAGGGTCACTGGTTCAAGTCCAGTATCACCCACCACATCTAATTCTATATGAGTTGTTAGCTCAATTAGAAAAAAGAGAGCATCACCGCTATTTAGAAATAACGGCGAAGTTCACTGGTTAAAGTCCAGTACTATTTATTTTGATAGTAGCGTTTTAATTTATATGTGGGTGATTAGCTCAGTTGGGAGAGCATCGCCCTTACAAGGCGAGGGTCACTGGTTCAAGTCCAGTATCACCCACCACATATAAAACCTATTATTTTATTAATAGTCGCGTTTTAAAATTGTAATATGGGTCGTTAGCTCAGTTGGGAGAGCATCGCCCTTACAAGGCGAGGGTCACTGGTTCAAGTCCAGTACGACCCACCATTTTTTAAATGGTGCATATTACAAGATATCTAAATGGGTGATTAGCTCAGTTGGGAGAGCATCGCCCTTACAAGGCGAGGGTCACTGGTTCAAGTCCAGTATCACCCACCATTTAGATATAAAACTTTACGGGTCGTTAGCTCAGTTGGGAGAGCATCGCCCTTACAAGGCGAGGGTCACTGGTTCAAGTCCAGTACGACCCACCATTTATAAAATGGTTATCGTAAAGTTTAGTTAATTGATTATTTGGGGTCGTTAGCTCAGTTGGGAGAGCATCGCCCTTACAAGGCGAGGGTCACTGGTTCAAGTCCAGTACGACCCACCATTTAATCAAAAATTATATGTGGGTGATTAGCTCAGTTGGGAGAGCATCGCCCTTACAAGGCGAGGGTCACTGGTTCAAGTCCAGTATCACCCACCACATATAATTCAATTCAATTCAATTCAATTCAAAGTATCACCAACTCCATACAAACATATAAATAGGTTAAAAATTTTAATTACTTATTCATACACGTTAAGAGTTTTATCTTTATGATATCTAAGACAAACTAACTACTAAACAGTTTATATAATACGTAACGATTACTTATTGCTCGTATTTTCTTATATATCCGAAATAAACCCACTACTTACAATGATTAAATTTTAAATTCCCTTGTCAGCGACTAGACTGTTTATTATAGTCACTGATACGTTTAATTGGTCGCAAGTTTAATGCCAACAAAGATTTTTTCTAAAGCCAAAATACTCATAGTTGAAGAGCAACCACTTGCCCAAAGCTATATGAAGCAATCTCTCGAAAAACTTGGCTTTGAGCAACTTAGCTTTGCTGAGCATGCCAGCTCGGCTAAAGAACAGTGCCTCTCAGAATCATTTGACCTTATAGTATGTTCTTTTAATTTAAGTAAAAACCAAGATGGCTACCAGCTATATGAAGAACTGCGTGTAAAAAGATTAATTAAGCACTCTACTGGTTTTATATTCATTTCAGCTGAAACAACAGGATCTTTAGTTCATAGTATGCTTGAACTACAGCCTGATGACTTTCTTGTGAAACCTTTCACTATTCACGAACTAAAAACACGAATAGAACGGATTTTATTGAGAAAGCATAAACTACAAAAAATTTATAGCCTAATAGATGATAATAACGATTCTAAGGCGCTCAAGTTCATTAATGCTGCTTTAAATGAAAAAGGCAGCGCTAATAGCGCAATTTTACTAAGGTTAAAAGGTGATCTTTTAATTCGATTAAAAAGAAATGAAGAAGCAAAAAGCTACTTTAAATCGGTTTTAAATATTCAAAAGTTTACATGGGCTAAAGTAGGTTTAGTAGAAGCGCTTATTGCTAACAATGAGCATATTTTGGCTCAACGTATGCTTAAAACAATGCTAGAACGACATGAAACTAGGCTAGTGGCATTAGATTTACTTGGCCGCTTAGAAATAAAGCTAAATAAATTTGAACAAGCACAAGATTTTTTAAGTAAAGCAGTAGAGATTGCACCGCGAAATATCGATCGTCAAAAATCATTAAGTCATGTCACACAGTTAAATCACGATTATGAAAAAAACTACGCAACACAAAAAGATATTGCAAACTTTGCAAAGCACTCCATACACGATCATCCCGATATATATTTAAATGCAGCGCGAGCTGGTATTGATTTCGCCCTGACTACAGATCAAAGCGATCAGGTTCAACGTATTTCGAGACAAACAAATAAATATTTAAACGACTTAAAAAGTCAATTTCCAAATAGCCATAACCAAGCACAAATTGATGTATTAAATGCTCGTTTACATTACCTTAAAGATGAGCACCAAAAAGCTAAAAAACTTATAGAACAGCTTGATGTCGATGACACTCAAATTCGCTCCGTCGACGGTGCACTCGACAAAGCGAAAGCATTTCATGAACTCGGGTTTCATCACAAGGCACAATCATTATTCTCCCAAATTATTACACATTGCGAACGTCACCCAAACATCAGTGATCCTATTTATCTGCAATATATCCAACAGCAGCAAAGAGAACGCCGAGATATTAAAATGGGGCCTAAAGAACTAAATAATCATGCTGTTACACAATTTAACCGTGGACAACTCAATACGGCCCTGGAAGCTTTCACACAGGCATTTAGGATCATGCCTCGCAATGCTAGCATTGCTTTAAATTTATTACAGTGTCAGTTTGATAACAGCAAAGAAAGTAGCCAAACAATGAATCTAACAATCGCTAAAAAATGCTTTGCACTTCTGTCTTCTACACAATTAGATGATGAGCAGCAACAGCGGTTTGAAAAAATATCACAGCAAGCGAATGCCATGGGGTTAATTTTAACTAAATAAAAATAATTTCCCTATTTACGCGCTAGCGCATTCTATACTCGTATAAACCATCAATAAGGAAGTCCAATTGCAACATATTGCCTCTCACTTAATATATTTGTTAATGGCTAGCCTATCATTGAGCTTTACGTGTGCTTTAGCAGCTAAAACTAAGCTCTCAAACTGGCAAGAAGCTGATATTGATTGGCGTGCCTTTGAGGGTACGCATATTAATGTTTTGGCAGATCAACAGCCTGCATTCATGGCTTTAAAACCGTACTTGCCTGTTTTTAAAGAATTAACAGGTATTAATGTTGGCTTTCATGCATTAGAACAGTCAAAAATGCGCCGCAGACGAAGTAAAGACTTAGAGAAAGGATTAGGCTTATATGATGTATTACCCATGGGTGTTACATTTTTAGGTCAAGCATATGAAAAAAATTATATCGACCCCATTGCCCCTTACTTAAATAATCCCGCCTTAACCGATAAACATTGGTATAAAATTGATGACATTAGCCCTAACAGCTTAGCGTTGTGTCAGATAAACGGTACATTATTATCACTGCCCTTTGACTTTTCGGCACCAATATTTTTTTACCGTAAAGACCTCTTCGATAAGTTTGAATTACAAGTGCCCAATACTTATGAAGAACTTATACAAACCAAAATTGCACTTCAAAAAGCAATTGATTTAAACCCTGAGTTAGCAGGAATGAGTGCATTCGCATCTCGTACATTACCAGGCGCTGGATTAAATACTTGGACTGTTTTACCTGTGATGCGCGCATATGGCGCGCAAATATTAACACAAGAAGGAGAAGCGCTTAGTAACTCGCGTGAGGCTCAAAAAGGTATTAAAGCCTATCGAGATCTAGTTGTTGGCTATGGTAATCCATCAAATAGCCGTACATTACATTTTTATGATATTAGAAAGCTATTTAAAGAAGGTAAATTGGCATCAGCTTTTATCGCATCTCATTTTTATAATGAAATAGATACACCTAAAGAGTCAGACATATGGGATAAATGGGAGGCAGCCCCCTTACCTAAGGGTCCACAAGCACGTGAGACCTCTCCTTGGGCGTGGGCATTTGCTATTAATTCAAAATCATCTAAAAAATCTGCGGCTTGGCTTTTTATTCAATGGGCAACAAGTGCCCAAACAGCGAGTTTATTAAGTACCGGAGGCTCACCACCACGGCAACAAATATGGCAAGAACAGCTTTTTACGCTGGTAAATAAGCCCGGATTTAACGCGACAATGCTGTGGGTTTTTGAACACGCAACACCTGCTCACATTCAATCTGGGATCGCGCAATTCCCAGCCATTGGTGAAATTATATCTCATGCCTATAGCCAAATTTTTTATGGTGCAGATATTCACCAAACGTTAAATAATAGCAACGATAAAATTACCGTTGTACTTGAGACTAATAATTTAAAGCAGAAGTAGCCTATGTATATAAGCATTGCTCATAAAATACTATTAATTATCGGCTTTACTATCAGCTTAGTATTAGGTGTTAGTACAGCTTTGCATGTTATTGAACTAAAAAATCAAACTTTATTAAATATGAGTGAGAAAGCATCCGCGATCGTCTCACCGATGCTAGGTGAAATAAAAAAATTAAGCAAAGATGGTAATGTTGGTAACTGGGTGATGCAAATTCAAACCATCGCGATTGACCAGCTACTAGAGCAAAATAGCTTTAATGACCTCACTAATGTTTTTTTTATAGATAACGAAGCACATATAGTGGCGCATCACGATATTGAACAAGTATTAAGCGATGTTATTAATCAAACATTGTTACAAGCCCTCGATCAACAACAAAGTATTATTATCAATGATGATAATATTTATCACGTTGTTATTCCCGTTAAAGGACATCAAAATGACAATCTAGGCTTTGTTGTTGTTAGTTTTTCTGATGATGGACTCGCTGAAAAAATTGCCTCTATTATCACCAATGCCGTCTCATTATTTGCATTATATTTATTAGCTGCACTCGTGATTGCTTATATCGTTATTCGTAAAATAATCCTGCAACCTATTGAGCAACTCGTTGAATTTTCACACTCGATCACCACAGGCGATCTTGATTGCCCCATTAATATTGCTAGTCAAGATGAAATTGGTACACTTGCAAGTGGTTTTAAAATGATGCGAGCAGCAGTGCGACAACAAATAAACAACATGCATCAGCAACAGTCTATTTTAGAAGAAATGGTCGCAACACGCACACAAGAATATTTAGCGGCCAAAGATCAGGCTGAACATTCAAATCAAGCTAAAAGTGTTTTCTTAGCTAATATGTCCCATGAACTAAGAACACCGCTTAATGCAGTGCTTGGTTTTAGTCAATTGCTGCAAGACAGCGAGTATGACAAAACAAAGCTTCGATATCTGGAGGCTATTTCCGTTTCAGGTAACTCTTTATTAGGTATTTTGAATGGTATTTTAGACCTATCGAAAATTGATGCGGGAAAAATGCAGCTTGAGCTCGAAGACGCTGATTTAAATTTAATGTGTAATGAATTATCGATGATGTTTATGCAGCAATGTGCGCAAAAAGATCTAGCACTGACAATTCGATGCTCTGAGCTCATTCACACCGCCCTACACCTTGATGGTAATAAATTACGACAAGTAATGATCAACCTAATTAGTAATGCCATAAAGTTTACTGAGCAAGGTCACGTGTGTGCATTGTTTGATTGTGAGCAAGGCTCAACAAATCAACATATTAATTTAGTGATCAGTGTCCAAGACTCCGGCAAAGGGATCCCAGATGATCAACAAAAATGTATTTTTAATGCGTTTGAGCAAGTGGAAGGACAAAAAAGTTCTGAGTTTGGCGGTACTGGATTAGGTTTGGCTATCTCACTAAAATTCATTAAGTTAATGGGTGGCACATTACAAGTAAATAGTTGTGAAGGTCAAGGCAGTGAATTTATTGTTCGTATCCCCGACATTAAATTAACTCATTCAATCAGAAGGACTAAAAAAGCCTATTATCCCCCTATTAATAGTTACCAATTTAATCCTGCTCGAATATTAATTGTTGATGACATTGCTTATAACCGAGATTTTTTAATTTCATTTTTATCTCGTTGGTCTTTTGACATTGAAACGGCTGAAAATGGTCAAACAGCAATAAAAAGTGTCAGTCAAAAAATCCCAGATTTAATCATAATGGATATGAAGATGCCAATTATGGGAGGCCTTGAAACAACTCAGTTTCTACGCAATGACGCTAAATATAAACATATTCCAATCATTGCGGTAACAGCCTCAGCCCTGCAAAATGAAAAAATGAAATTCACACAATTAACTGATTACTGCATAACAAAGCCTATTTGCAGAGAGCATTTAATTTTTGCTATTGCACAATTTATTGACCCAATTTAGCGTATCTATAAACCATACTTAATGCCTATGTAACCACTTTAAGTCAGCTTTTATAAAGTGGTTATGGCGTTCGTTTTTTTACATAAAGCTGCTTACAGCTTTTTCAGGGATACCGCATTGATACAATAACGCAGTCCACTGGGCATTGGCCCATCAGGGAATACGTGACCTAAGTGCGCATCGCATACATTACAAACCGTTTCAACTCTTTGCATACCGTGGGTTTTGTCACCATTGTAAGCGATGGAATTTATCTCTGCTGGTTGCGTGAACGATGGCCAACCGGTGCCACTATCAAATTTCTCGTCGCCATCAAATAATAAGTTATCACAGCATATACAGGCATACTTTCCAGGTTCAAACAACGTGCAACTATCTGAGCTATGTGGGCGCTCAGTGCCTTTATTACGCGTCACATAAAATGCCTCTTCTGATAGCATCTCTTGCCATTGTTGCATGGTTTTCTCTACTTTACGGCTTGGCTCTGGGTTACCTTTACTGGCAAAATTTAAAATATCATTCCAGTTCAACATAATTGACCTCATTTATACAAGATGGGTTAATTTACTGCTATCCACATTATCATGGTAGTGCGTTAATAACATTGCGAGTTTTGGATTTATCCGTACCTCACAAAATGGTTTGTTAGGATTTGAAAAATAGTAATTTTGATACTGGCTCGGTGAATGTTTAAACTCCCCTGCCAGTAAAATGTGTGTAATTAATGGCTTGTTATAATCTGCTTGCTTTAAATCTAACGCGTGCTGTGCAGCTTCACATTGCGCGCTCGTATAAGCATAAATTGCAGAACGATATTTCTCACGCATGCTATGTTCACTCGTTGCACTGTGGGTATCGATATGGATTGCAATTAAATCAGTTAAGCTTATTTTATGAGGATCAAAGCGCAATCGAATCGCTTCACTAAATTGGCTGCTGTTCTCTGAGCTTTTAAACCAACCTTGCTCAACACTCTCAACACCTTTTAATGAACTGAAAATAGCTTCGGTGCACCAATGGCAGCTTCCACCTAAACCGATCTGTTGTTTCATGATACCTCCAAAAAGCAACGACTAACTTGATGCGTTTAAGTATACCGCTGTTTTAAAGGTTTTATTTCATTGTATCAAAATAGATTGCTTTTCACGGGCTGTAAAAAGTGAATCTAAATACGCTAAAATCTCAGCTTTCGTTGCCGGCAAGCTGACAGATAATTGTCGCTCTTTACTAGAGTAAACAGACAATAAATCATCATGGCATTGTATTTTTTCAATCGTATTTATAACCAGCCATTGCGGTCCGTGTGTGCGATCAAAAAAGCCTGTCAGTGTAAATAATAATAAGTTTTCTTGATCGCGTTGGATGAATTTATCAAGGCTATTACGTGTTTTAAAAAATGACGTTAACCGATAGCAGCACGAGCTAAATACGAACACCCATAAAGCTATTAAAAATACAAACCAAGGCTGCTGTAATAGCCCAGTAAATAAGCTCAACAATAATAGTACGATGCCAAAACAAGCGACGATCAGCGCCAGTCGTTGATTAATTTTTTGCATTGATAGTCCTTACTAACCAAGATTGATGTTAGTGCTTCTTGTCATCCGTTTCAGGATCGGGCCAGTCATTAAAAAATACCGTTAAATAACGGCTTTTGGCTAAATACAGAAGCACCCATAACACTGTTACCATTTGTAGCGCTAAAAACATCGAAAATTGATAATAACTATGTGCTGCTTGAATGACTAACCAAGCTAAATCAGCGGCTGCGCAAACAAGTAATGGCCAGCGCATGAAGCGCCAAATTCGTGCTAATTTCGCAGCACCAGCAGTGCTTTTTTGTGGCCTGCGTAAACAAAATATAACCGCTGGAATAATTGCAATTGCGCCGATGGCCAAAGCACTAAAAAAATCATTTTTTGATCTAAAAACCAACGACATTATATCCAGCTCAGGACGACGGCTAAGCGCTGCAATAATCCAAATAAAATAAGCACGTAATAATACAAGTAAACTCAAATGAAATGCGATTGGCGTACGGTATGTGCCGTATTTATCCCAATACTCCGGTCCGTAACGCATCAGCACTTCCTATCTTTATTAAACTCACTATAAGTACAGCGGCACTTATAGTGATCAATAATGGACTGCTGTTGAGCTTTAACTGCATTGGCAGTTAAGTTACCCATTATGCTGCGCCAAAAGTGCAATTAAATCATCTTCGGTTAGTATCTCAATGCCTAAATCTTGCGCTTTAGTGAGCTTAGAACCTGCTTTTTCGCCCGCAATCAACGCATCTGTTTTAGCTGATACACTACCTGACACTTTCGCGCCTAATTGCTGTAGCCGTGCTTTCGCATCATTACGATTAAGTACACTTAAAGTACCTGTTAGTACATAGGTTAAACCTGCCAATGGCTGCGATTCTTCACTCGGTGGTATTAGTTCAGGCCAATGTATTCCTTGTGCAATTAATGCTTCTACTACGTCTAAATTGTGCTGCTCTGCAAAAAAACCTCGCACATGTTTTGCAACGATCTCACCAACATCACTTACCTCAACTAAGGCTTCTGCCGTTGCTGTTGTCACCATTTCAAGTGTTAAAAAATGGTTCGCTAAATTTTGCGCCGTTGCTTCGCCAACTTCGCGAATACCGAGCGAATATAAAAACTTAGCAAGCGTTGTTTGCTTTGCATCATCAAGCGCTGCAACAAGGTTTTTAGCTGACTTAGGTCCCATGCGCTCTAATGACTCAAAATGCCCTTGTTTTAAAATAAACAAATCTGCAGGCGTTTTAATAAGCTCTCTGTCCACCAGCTGCTCTACAATTTTATCGCCAAGCCCATCAATATCAAATGCTTTGCGAGAGGCAAAATGTTTAATCGCTTCTTTACGTTGTGCTTGGCATACTAAGCCTCCTGTACAACGCGCTACAGCCTCGCCTTCAATACGCTCTACATGCGAGTCACAGATTGGGCAAGTCGCTGGAAACTCAATATCCTTTGCATCAGCTGGACGGCGATCTAGCACCACTTGAGTAATTTGTGGGATGACATCACCTGCACGGCGAATAATGACTGTATCGCCTACTTTTACGCCTAAGCGCTCTATTTCATCGCGATTATGCAGTGTTGCATTTGATACTGTTACGCCACCAACAAATACAGGCTCTAAACGTGCAACAGGTGTAATTGCACCAGTACGCCCTACTTGAAATTCAACGTCGAGTAATTGGGTTATTTCTTCTTGAGCAGGAAACTTATAAGCAATTGCCCATCGCGGTGCTCGTGCAACAAAGCCTAAACGTTCTTGCATGGCTTTATTATTTATTTTTATTACAACGCCATCTATTTCATATTTTAAGTTGCTGCGCCGCTGTAAAATATCGTGATAATATTCAAGCGCGGCTTGCTGGCCTTCAACTAACTTAGTTTCTGGACACAGCGGCAAGCCCCAATCTGTTAATTTAGCAAGCTGTTGATAATGATCGCTAGGAAGCTCGCCGTCCGCAACCATGCCTGTGCTGTATGCATAAAACATCAATGGGCGCTTAGCTGTTATTTTAGAATCGAGCTGGCGTAAGCTGCCGGCAGCGGCATTACGCGGGTTTACAAATACTTTTTCGCCACGCTTTTCGGCTTCAACATTAAGCTTGTCAAATCCTGCGCTATCCATAAAAACTTCACCGCGAATTTCAATTTCGCCGGGGTAATCATCACCACGTAACTTTAATGGCACATTACGAATTGTTTTTACATTCTCTGTGATATTTTCGCCAGTATGCCCGTCACCGCGAGTAGCAGCCTGCACTAATACACCATTACGATATAAAATAGACACAGCTAAGCCATCAAGCTTTGGTTCGCAGCAAAAGGTCAGTTCGTTGGTGTCCATTAAACGTTCTTTAACACGGCGGTTAAATGCGGTAAATTCATCTTCGCTAAAAGCATTATCTAACGACAGCATCGGCACTTGGTGAGCTACTTGCTCAAATTTAGCAAGCGCAGCCCCGCCTACCTTTTGTGTTGGTGAATCCGCGCTTGCATACTGCGGGTTTTCGCTCTCTAAAGCACTTAGCTGTTGTAATAAACGGTCATATTCCGCATCAGGGATACTAGGGTTATCGAGTACATAATAGTTGTGATTATGATCTTCTAATTGCTGACGTAGCTGCGTTATTTGCGCAAGCACTAAAGTGGACATACTGACCTCAAAAATATAAAAAGCCACTTAAACGAATCATCGCCAAGTGGCTTATAAAAATCTTAACTAATTAATTTTACATAGCAGGTAATTAAACTGAAAAACGTCTCACTTTTTCAACGTAATCACGTACGCTATCAACCGTCATCTCTTCGCGCTGTGAGTCTAATATAGCGGCGCCAAATTCATCCGCCAGTTTCTTCGCTGCACTATGGAGCATATTAAATGCGGCAAGCCCATCGCCATCACAGGGTAAGGTCATAAATAAACTAATCCCTGCAGTACTAAATTGTTCCATGTTATCAACATCGAACGTTCCAGGATTGTACATATTCACTAACCTAAACAGCACTGGACCATGGCCAGCAGGGTCTAAGTGGCGATTAAAAAAGCCTTCTTCAGAATATTTAAAACCAAGCGTATTTACAGCGGGTAGTAATTTACTACCTTCCATTGTTAAGCCTTCAGGCATTTGGATATGCACAATAATAAAGTCTTCTGCTGCTGGCGCTTCATCTGTTTTTTTACATTCTTCGCTATTAGTGTCTTCCTGCGCTTTTGTTTGCTCAGTAACCGTATCTTCAACTACCTCATCTAGTTTAGGCTGCTCATCTGATGCACTAAAACTAAGATCACCAAACTGCGGCTCATCACGCTGCGAGGTATGTGTTGCTATTGGTTCTGATATTGGTTGGCGTTGCACTGGGGGCTGCTCAGTAGGTTCAACCCGCTCATTTGTTGCAATAGGTGCATCTTTTTTACGAACTGACCACAGGCCATGTATTAATAATCCACCAATGACAACTACACTGATAATGATTAAAACCCATCTTAATTCTTCGGCCATCCCCTCACCTTTATTATTTATCTACTTAACTATTAATAATTATGCATGTGCCATTTGCACTGCTTGTTCGATATCAACAGCAACCATACGCGATACGCCTGGCTCTGCCATTGTAACACCCGTTAACCTTCCCGCCATTTCCATGGCAATCTTGTTATGACTGATATAAATAAATTGCACCGATTGTGACATTTCTTCCACTAATCGGCAAAACCTGCCAACATTCGCATCATCAAGTGGTGCATCTACTTCATCCAGCATACAGAAAGGAGCTGGATTGAGCCTGAATATTGAAAACACTAATGATAATGCGGTCAGCGCTTTTTCTCCACCACTTAAAAGGTGAATTGTTGAATTTTTCTTACCTGGTGGTCGTGCCATTATACTAACACCACTTTCTAGTAAGTCATCACTGGTTAATTCAAGATATGCACTGCCTCCACCAAATACTTTAGGGAATAACTCACCAAAATCATGGTTTACCTGATCAAATGTCGTTTTAAAGCGATTTTTTGTTTCTCGGTCGATTTTTGCAATGGCACCCTCTAGGGTTGATAACGCTTTAGTTAAATCTTCCAGTTGCTGCTCTAAATACTGACTGCGTTGCTGAGCTTGTTCAAATTCATCAATCGCAGCTAAATTTACGGCTCCTAATTCACTTAAACTTTGTGTAACTTTATTTAAATGTCCCTGATACGTTGTTGCATTGGCCTGCTCTGGTAATTGCGCCAAAATATCTTTCAGGTTTTGCTGCAACTCATCTAGCGGCTCTAACGCCAGCTGTGCTTTAACTAACAAGCTTTGCTCTTCCAGAGCATGTTGTTGCAACTGATCTTGTAAAATAACAAGTTCTTCTTGCGAACCTTTGAGCATCACTTGTTTATCTGCTAAAGCTGTTTTAGCCTCACCTAATGCTATTTGCAAGTTTTTAAGTTCAATTTCACCTTGCTGATTTTGCTTTAATAACAATACTATTTGTTCTGCGGCCTCTTCTAATGGCATGACCAAATCTTCTAATTGTATTGTTAATTCAGTTACAGCTTCACTCGCAGTGTCACAGGCTGTAATGGCATGCTGTAATTTAGCAACACTGAGCTGACAATCACCGCGCGCTTTTTGCTCAGCCAAAGTCGCTTGATTTGAAATAGTTTTGTAGCGTTCAAGTTCAGCGTTAATGTGTTTAAATTGCTCATCACTTTGCTGCTGAACTATTTTTGCCTGTTCAAGCCTTGTACTTATTAGTGCCTTTTGCTTCGTTAAATCAATTATAAGCTGTTCTTGTAACGTAACTTTACCTGCCACAAAACTAAATTCATCATCCAATAATTGCAACTTTCCTTGTAACTTATGCTGTTGATTTTTAAAATGCAATTGTTGTTCTTTTAGCATATCTCTACGCGTACTCGCCGCAGCTATTTGCTGTGCCAACTGATGCACTGCGCCTTTAAGCTCTTCCATTTGAGCGCAAAGTTGATCGCATGTTTGTTGCTGCGTGTTTAATACATCGCTGTGACTAATTAAATCAGCCGTTAATTTTGATTCTAATAACTGAGCGTCAGCAAGTTGCTTATGTTTAATCAGTAATGAATTATCAGCATTCTTATTCGTATTTTGGTGCCAGTTACGGCCATACATATTACCTTGCGCATCTATAACAGCTAACCAAAAGTCATCGATTAAATCATCTACTGTAAAACTATTTTTATAAGCAATACGGTGTAATAATTCAGGGTAAACACCACTTTCGATTAATGCAGCTAATGAGCCTTTGCGCGCGACTAACGAAATAGGCCAAACGGCATTGCTTTGAGCATCCTTCGTCACATTTAAATGTTCAAGCCCCTGCAAAGCATGCTCAATCAAATGCTCATAACCCGTTTTGACACACAGCTGAGCAAGCATATTATGCTTACTTTGCGCATCGTCACCAACTAGCATTGAGTTTAAGCCAACTACTTTGGCTTTATTCTCATTTAATTGCTGAGTAATGTCGTCATGTCTTTGTTGGCTGTCGGCTAAACTGGCTTTAGCCTGCTGCAAACTAACGTGTACTTTATTTAACGTCGTTTGTTTTGAGGCAAGCTCTTGCGTAAGGGACTGCATTAATTGCTGTTGCTGCGCCACTTGTTGCTCAACTGGGTTGGTGCTCAACTCGACCAACTCGATTTTAAGGGTATCTTGCTGCTTTTTTATATATTGCTGGCTTTGAATATGTTGAGTGAGTACATTTTGCTGATTATTGTGATCGGTGTTTATCGATTGAAATTGCTCATAAATACTTTGCCACGCACTGCTACTTTGCGCTTTACTCTTATCTAACAGCGCAACTTGCGACGCCACTTCGCTCACCTGCTCGGTGCATAGTAACGTGTGTTCAATCGCGCTTTGCAGTACGTTTTCCAGCTCTTGCGCATGATTGCTTTGATATCGCTGTGATTCCTGACTTTGCAGTTGTATTTGTTGTTGTTTGATCAGGTTTTGGCTTAAAGCCTGCTGTTGCTGTTTTAACCCTATTTGTTGCTGCTCAACACGTGTAAGTGTTGTATGAATTTGATGCTGCTTTTGTTGGGCTTCGTTGAGGCGCTCAATACGCAGTTGGACTTGGCTTTCAAGGGTTGCCAATACATCATCATGACCTGAGTGAGCCGTTTTAAAAAAACTAATTTGCTCATTCAATTTAGCCATTTTATCGGCTTTAGTCACTTGTTGCTGATGCAATTTTTGCCATTTCAAAACAGCAAGTTGACCTTTTAATGTGCGTTCTTGCGTTTTTAACTCGCGATATTTTTTGGCTTCAACTGATTGCACTGCCAGCTTATCAACCTGTGCTTGCAGCTCTTTTCGTACATCAAGTAAACGTTCTAAGTTTTCACGGGTACTTTTAATACGAGTTTGCGTTTCACGCCGACGCTCTTTGTATTTAGACACGCCGGCAGCTTCTTCTAAAAACACGCGCAAATCAGCCGGTTTACTCTCGATTAAACGTGAGATCATGCCCTGCTCTATAATTGCGTAACTGCGCGGGCCAAGGCCTGTGCCTAAAAATATATCAGTGATATCACGTTTACGGCATTTACTGCCATTGAGAAAATACAACGATTGCCCGTCGCGTGTTACTAAGCGTTTAATTGCCACTTGGTTACGATCAGCAAAGGTATTAGGTAAATGGCCTTGAGTGTTATCAAAAATCAGTTCAACTGATGCTTGCGAAATAGGTTTACGATTAGTTGAGCCATTAAAAATAACATCCGTCATGGCATCGCCACGCAGATTTTTGGCCGAGCTTTCGCCAAGCACCCAACGCACGGCATCAATCACATTGGATTTACCGCAACCGTTCGGGCCAACGACACAGGTCATTTGATCAGGAAATGGAATTTTAGTCGGCTCTACAAAGGATTTAAAGCCCGCTAATTTTATGGTGCTCAAACGCATCTAGTTGGTTTACCGACTCTTATTGTTATAGCTTCAGTATTTAATTTAACCGTTATGGGCGGCAAAAGTAAGTACAAAGGTTACGCTTGGCGTTTAAAGTTATCTAAAATAATACCCGTTGCCATGGCTACATTTAACGATTCAGCCTCGCCAAATGCCGGAATAGTTATTTTATTAGTGACCAACGCTGCACATTGAGTGCGAATACCATGAGATTCACTGCCCATCAATAACACGCCTGATTGGGCTAATTTAGTATGGTGCAAATTTTCACCTTCTAAAAAAGCACCATAAATAGGTAGGTTAAGCGCAACTAAATAATCAGCTAAATCAACTTGGCTGACAGCAACACGTACAAATGAACCCATTGTCGCGCTAATGGTTTTTGGATTGTAAGGATCGGCGCTATCAAGACTGGTTACTATATGTTTAATACCGTACCAGTCAGCAACGCGGATAATTGTGCCTAAATTACCGGGGTCTGACACACCGTCCAACGCTAAAATTAATCCCTCAGCTTTGGGGGCATTTACCTGTGGCATTTCAACAATCGCAATTGCGGCATTATTTGAAACTAGCGTACTGGCTTTAGTGAGGCTTTCTTCATCGGCTGGCGTTACTTTTACGTAGCCAATTTGCTGTTGATACTGCTCAATAAAAGCGGGGGTAGCAAACAGCTCTACCATTGTTAAACCACTTGCCAATAACTCAAGTACGTTTTTTTCACCCTGTACAAGGTATTGATTATGTTGCTTTCGGTATTTTTTTTGACCTAATGCACGAATTAACTTGAGTTGGTTTTTTGAAATCATAGCTGCCCCATAAAATGATGGCCAGAGTATAGCAGATTTAATCCTAAATCCTGAACTTGAAAAAAACAGAAAAACATTAAAACACCTTTATAAACATCTATATTTAATATGAACATGGGATGACTGTGTCGTGTTTTTTATTGCTTAATATGGCGGAATTTAGTAAATTCCAGTCTAATTTAGGAAAATGGAATTTCATATGGAACCCACAATACAGACTACACCACCATCAACTGATAACATTCTTTTCAAAGGAAAAATACAATTTAACGGTAAAGCCGGAGAGTTTTTTGGCATTTGGATCGTTAATATTATGTTAAGTATTTTAACCCTTGGTATTTACTCTGCTTGGGCAAAAGTACGTACTTATCGTTACTTTTATGGCAACACACATGTCGATAACCATAGCTTTGATTATTTAGCAACACCTATGCAAATACTCAAAGGCCGTATTTTAGCAGTAATAGTTTTTATTATTTATAGCTTAGTCGTACAATTTTTGCCTGTCATCGGGTTATTATTTGCACTCGGTTTTTTGTTTTTAATGCCATGGATAATCAATCAAGGCCTGCGCTTTAATATGCGTATGACGCGCCATCGTAATGTACGCTTTGCGTTTTCTGGTAACTACGGCGATGCCTTAATTAACTTTGTATTACTCCCTATTGCAAGTGTATTCACACTGTACTTATTAATGCCTTATGCATTAAAGCGCATTGATCAATACATACATGAGAATATCAGCTATGGTGGCAAACCATTATCTGTAAATCTTAAAGGCGAAACTTATTATATGGCTGCATTGATTACCATCGGTGTTACCTTTGCTGGTTTAATTGGCTTTGCTATTTTCGCTGGGATTGCAGGTGTAGCGATGAGTTTTAATGGTTTAGATACCAACAGCTTGAATTTTTCCACTTTACTTTTCCCTGTGCTAATGGCTGTAATGTATATTGGGATGCTCACGTTAGTTAGCGGAATTTATCAATCTATTATTCGTAACCATATTTTGAATAGTAGCGAGTTTGAAGACATAGCCAGTTTCAAGTCAGACCTTAAACCCGCAGCTTACGGTTTCCTTTTATTTACTAATGCAGTGGCAATTATTTTCACTTTAGGTCTTGCTTACCCGTGGACAAAAATACGTAAAGCACATTTACTTGCCGCTGCCACAGAGGTCACTATTTATACAGGCGCGCTTACGCTTATGGATACTGTACAAGAACAGCAATCATCATTTGCTGAAGAAGCCGCAAATGTGTTTGACATCGATATTTCACTCACTTGATGAAAGCACTTCATGTAACAGGCTGCTATTACTTCCCCAATAGCAGCCAGCATCAATATTGCACGGCTCAAGTCAATAATGAGCAAGTGCAACTGCTTAATCAAAATAATGACTTAATCCATAGCGCATCAACCATAGATTGCATATTAGAAAGCCCGATCCCGGGGGTAGCCGCACAACTTAGTTTTTGTAATGGCGGGCGCTTTATTCCTGATGATGTGGATTTTCGTTGGCCGTTTGGCAATAAAGTATATTCAATCAGTGAGCGTTTAGAGAAAAATAAACTCCTTATTTTGCTCAGCGTTGTTGTCGCACCTTTATTGCTTTGGCTTATTCTCTATAGAGGGATCCCTGCAATTGCCGTATACAGCGTTAATGTAGCATCTCCTGCGGTGGTTGAAAGTATGGGCGAGCAAAGCCTTGCTGTGATTGAAAAAATAGCGCTAGAGCCAACTCAACTTTCAATAGATCAACAAGCTGATTTACAAAGTAAATGGGCCCAAATGCTCACAGCACTCGAATTGGACAACACAAAGTTCAGGCTGTCATTTTATCAATCTGATTATCTTGCAGCGAATGCATTTGCCCTACCACATGGCCGAGTAGTTGTTACTGATGAGCTCGTTACGTTACTGGCAGATAAACCCGATGCACTACGCGCTATTTTATTACATGAAATTGGCCATGTTGAGCATCATCATGGTGTGCGCCTATCTGCGCAAGCTGTTGCAAGTACCGTTGTCTTGGCTGTAATTTTTGGTGACTTGGAAGGTATTACAGAAGTAGTACTTGGCTCTGGTTCTTCATTTTTGCAACAAGCATTTTCACGCGATATGGAAAGAGAAGCCGATAATTATGCAATTGAAAAGCTGGTTAAATTGGGCTATTCCAATCACGATTTTGCAGATGCTATTGAAGCATTACAACAAAGCTTAGAAGAACAACATGCTGAACTTGAAGATAATTGGTTGAAGTATTTATCAACCCACCCAAGCAGCCAAGAACGAATTGAGCATGCAAGGCAATATAAACCATGACCCCTGAGCTCACTTTACTGATCTTAGCTGTCACGGTCATCAGCCTAGGATATGGTTTTATTTATCCACGCTTTGCTGGGAATGACTTTAAAAAAGTATCAATGCAAGACTTAATTGCAACGGGCATAACCTTAATGATTGCCGGCAGTCTTTATTATAATTCTGGTATTGAATTTAGTTGGTTAGCATTCAAGGTTAACTGGTTTTGGTTTACCTTTTTAACCTATGTAGTTATTGAGATCCCCGTATGCTTAGTTTATGCGAAAAAGCATAATATGAAATTTTCATAACACCATTTCATAAATAAACACTACTACGAATATATAAATGAATTTAAACATATAGAAGCACCAATGATAATTGGTGCTTCTTATCTGAGCATCACTTAATACTATTAATGGCCTGTTTCATAACTCATACGTGCAATATTTGTAGTCTCATATGTACCATCTTTATATAAAATCAGAGCTGAAGCGCTAGTTGATCGATAAGCTCTTACATTAACAGTACATGATGTTCCACCTGAACAAGATGCGTCACCTTGCCAAATTACTTGATTGATCGGTTTTGAGATATTCTGTAGGTAAAACTTACCTGTTGTACTATTTCCAAAACTAAAGTCGAATGCATCACATCGTGCTGTTCCATTACTACTATACCCATTACTACCTTTAGGGTAAACATCACACACTAAGTCAGTTGCAAAAACTGAATTTGTAGTTAGTGCAGCGCCAGAAAGTAATAATATTCTAAGTATCGTTTTCATATATCTTCCTTAATTATCATTATTGCTCACCAATAGAGCAAACAATAAATTAACATTTAACAACAAAAAATAAACAAAAATAACTAAAAAGAAGACAAAAAAATAAATGACAAAAAAGCGCCTAGATGGCGCTTTTTATTTTCCATGAAAATATCAGTACTTATGCTTTAACGTCCATAAGTGCAATAATTCACTGGCAATGGTTGCTGCAGCGATTGCTGTTAATTCACTTTGATCGTACGAGGGAGATACTTCAACCACGTCCATACCAATTATATTAATGCCCTTAAGCGCACGTAATATTTTAAGCACTTTGTCGCTGGTTAAACCGCCACACACAGGCGTACCTGTACCTGGTGCAAACGCGGGATCTAAACAATCTATATCAAAGGTGATATACACAGGTAAATCACCCACGCGCGCTAAAATTTGCTCAGCAATGCTTTGCGCTGATAAATCATTAGCCGCCATGGCATCAATCACGGCAAACTCATGTTTACTTTGATCAAAATCAGTACGTATACCAATTTGAATACTATGATCAACATCAATCAGTCCTTCCATCGGTGCATGATAAAACATGGTACCGTGGTCATAGCGTGAACCATTACTATAAGTGTCTGTATGAGCATCAAAATGTACTAGCGCCATTTTACCAAAGCGTTTAGCGTGCGCTCGTAATAACGGTAAGGTGACAAAATGATCGCCACCTAGACCTAAAATAGCTTTACCTTGGTTTAAAATGCCCGCAGCTGCCTGTTCAAGCTTTGCAGTAAAGTATTCAGCATCGCCGACTGGGTACGTAAAATCACCAGCATCCGCTAACTTTAAACGTTCAAACAACTTGAACGTCCATGGGTATTTAGTCTCTTCCCATGCTAAATGCACTGATGCTCTGCGAATAGCATCTGGGCCTAAACGAGCGCCCGGGCGCCCTGAGGTTGCCATATCAAATGGCAATCCCAGTACGACAACATCAGCATTAATGTCTGTGATATTTTGTACCATTGGCTGACGTAAAAACGTCATGCCATTGGAATACAATGAGTGATCAGGGTGATCAAACAAAGTGGTCATATTAAAGCTCTTCTAAATAAGTATAACCGTCTAAACCCGCTTGTAATTCATCAAGCACGCTTTGTTGCTCAGCCTGTGGTAATTTTGCAGCCACCAGCTGTGCATATGAAGATTGAAAACCTTCTACATCAAGATGAACATAACGCATCATGTCGGCTACCGTGTCACCTTGGTTTATTTCTACAATACTTGCCTCACCTTGCTCGTCCATGTGCACCATAGCGCTGTGAGTGTCGCCAAACAGGTTATGCATGTCACCTAAAATTTCTTGGTACGCACCCACTAAGAAAAAGCCCATCAAATAAGGTGTGTCAGCGCTAAATTCAGGCACTGGTAACGTACTTTCAATACCTTGGCCATCAACATAATGATCAAGCGCGCCGTCTGAATCACACGTAATATCTAACAATACAGCACGCTTTTTAGGTGCCTCTGTTAAGCCGCTTAATGGCAATACCGGAAACACTTGATCAATACCCCATGCATCAGGCAATGACTGAAACAAAGAGAAATTAACAAAAAATTTATCCGCTAAACGAGCATTTAGTTCATCAATAATCGGGCGATGAAAACGGTTTTTGTTATCCATATGTTTATTAAGTTCATAACATACACGTAAATTTATTTGCTCAGCCCATGCGCGTTGCGTTAAATCGACTAGGCCCATTGCAAACTGGTTATGCGCTTCAGCTAAGTCACCTTGGCTGTCATGATAAATTTCAATTAATGCACGGTCATCCGTTAATACATGAAGTTGCTGCCACGACATCCACATATTTTTCAAAAGGATTGGGGCATCTTCTGCCGGTGCTTGAATATCTTCAGGCACGTAGCTTTCTGTACCAATAACATTTGAAATAAGCACTGCATGATGCGCAGTTAACGCACGCCCTGACTCTGAAATAATCGTCGGGAATGGCTGCTCGTATTGCTTACAAATATCACCTATGGTGTAAACAATATTATTTGCGTATTCTGCCAAGCTGTAATTCATTGAGTTATGTGATTGGCTGCGTGTGCCATCATAATCAACCGCTAAACCGCCGCCTACGTCAAGACAATCAATTTGTGCACCTAATTTACGTAACTCACAGTAAAAGCGCGCAGCTTCGCTTACACCTAGACGGACATCGCGAATATTAGCCATTTGCGAGCCTAAGTGAAAATGCACCAACTCAATTAAGTCAAGTTGATCGGTTTCTTTTAAACGATTTACTACATGTAATACTTGTGACGCTGATAAACCAAATTTTGACTTTTCGCCGCCACTCGCTTGCCATTTACCTTTACCTTGTGATGCTAAACGCACACGTATACCAATACGCGGTTTTACGTTTAGCTCTTTAGCTTGGCTAAGTACCATATCCAGCTCAGAGAGTTTCTCAAGCACGATATACACTTTATGACCTAGCTTTTCGCCAATCAGTGCTAAGCGCACATATTCTTTATCTTTATAGCCATTACAGACAATCACTGCACTGGTTTTTTCAGCTAATGCTAATACGGTCAATAACTCAGGTTTACTACCAGCTTCTAAGCCAAGCTGTTTCTTTTCTATATTCGCTTGACTGGCAACTATCTCTTCTACAACTTCACGCTGTTGATTTACTTTAATTGGGTAGACTAATAAATAGTCTTTTGGATACCCATAGCTTTCTATTGCGGTATTAAATGCAGCACATAAACTGTGAACGCGATGATGCAATATTTGCGGAAAACGTACCAAAGCAGGTAAGCTCAAGCCTTTATCTTCAAGTTGTTTAGCGATATCTATAAGTGCGATGGTTTGCTCTGGGGCATCAGCCTTTGGCGCAACATACACATCACCTTGATCATTAATACCAAAAAAACCTTGGCTCCAATGACGAACATTGTAACTCGTACGAGCTTGTTCTAGTGATGATGTTGTCTCTTTCATTTATCTTTCTCTTTTATTTAATGAGTGCCGTATCGGCTAATTGCGCGCATTAAAAGAAAAATAAGCCCCTAAGTCCAACAAGTATTTTTACTCGTAACGAATAAATTTTAATATCAATAATTTTAGGTCGAGCAACATGGCATACAAGACGATAATTATGAGCTAAAAATCATTAATAATGCGGTGTTTTACTCATCGGTAGCGTGGTGATATTCGGTATTTGCAGGAAGTACCCAAACCACCTCAAGATACGAGTTTCAGTTGGAATTAAAAGCGATTTAGGCAAGGCATGGATTGCAGGTAATAGTGGTTCTATTGTTCAAATCAATAACGCAGTATAAATCGCTTTTAAACCAACCCGTTGGGCGTTTCACAGGCACTTACTCTCTGCGTTGTTACTTCTTAAAAGGGACCGCCATTATTGCGAAGTAACGCCTTGATATTAAGCCCCTGTGGAACGCTGAATCCTGCATTTTGAGGTGGCTTGGGTATATTTTTGTAGTTTTACAGATAAAATCAATGTCAGACTTATGAAACGTTTTCACTGCATCTTGTCGAGACGACCTATAATAGGGTAGATAGATCGTCTTTGTTATTAAGTTATCTTAATAACAATTTCATATTTTAGGAAGGTTGACTAAGCCCTAATTCCATAAATAAACTTTGTGGATTATCTTTATATTTACCAAAGCTTAAACAGCGTTGAAACCCTAGATTTTCATACAAGCTGATTGACTCAGCTTGTTTAGGGCCTGTTTCTAATCTGATCAATGGAATTTCTTCTTCTCCTGCATGATGCAATAAAATTTGCATAATACGACGAGATAAACCCTTTCCACGATAACTTGGTTTAACATATAAGCGTCTAATTTCACCATAAACCTTATCGTCAAATTGTTTTACAATGGCACCACACGCTACTATCCCGTCCTCGTTTTTTAATCCAATGGCATAAACATTGGGTTTATTTAAATCATTTACCGTAAGGGACTGAGCAGTTGCAATGGGGTACAAAGTGTTCATTAGTCGGTCGATATCAGCAAAAACATTAATCACATCCTGGTCATTTGGTTTTAAATCAACTAACTGCATAGAACATCTCAATTTATATTAATAATTTGTTGGCAAACTATACCGAATTGTAACAAATGAACAACCGCGTTTAGCCTATTTTTAATGTATTTAAACTTTTATATGCGTATCAGCCACTATTTTACAGGTAAAAATATTTTTAAAATTCACTCTTTATTTGTGTACTACCACTCACTTTGCTCTGTTTAGCCTAAAGATCTGTCATTACAGGTCGATATATAAACAAGTGCATTGGCAATGTTAAGGAGCAACAGTGAAAATACCAAGCCTACCCCAAGCTCAGCGTCTATTTACGCAACCGATAAAACCCCACCTTGGGGATAAATTTAAAGCCGCTATTGAGGTCTTTACCTCTTCACCTGTAAACAAAGAACTAAACACGATAGAAAATGCCCCTGTTATTGCTGTTGATGACCCATTTAAAGGTCGAAAGCTTAATCATGATGATCTCCCTCATTACTTTGGTATGGGCCTTTATGGGCTAAGCAGTAGTGCTATAGAAATGAATAAGCCATTTACAGAGCGAACCTATCGCTATGGCGAGTTTACTGATCCCGACGATATTAATGCTTTTTTGGATCAACTAGACAGGCTCGACGGCGAGCATCGAAGAATGTTTCAACATATAAAACCCACACAAGAGCTACTCGATTTAGCGCAAAAGATGAGTGATGAAGAATTAAGCCTGTTCGCCGAGTTTGCAGTCACAACATCAAGCCTACGGTTTGGTATGCAAAACAAAGATATTAGCGAGCAGTTAATTTCATCATTAAGTAAGCTCTCTGATGAGGCGTTAAGCAGTACCGTTAACACGATGGCGGCAATACTTAAACAAGGCGATGATTATAAAAAACCAACGTCCCCCATTGGCGATGACATCAATGGCAATGAGCCATTAGTAATGCAAAGCAGCGACGAAAATATCGATTGGTTTAAATCAAGCTATAAAGCCAATAATACAAAGACTGATTTAGCAATAAGCTACGCGAATTTATTGATGAATAAAAACCAAAGTGATGAACAACTAACGCAATTAAATTCCCATTTAGCTGATACAAACCTGCAACAAAGCAGCGGTATTATCGATATGATGAGCCTTATAAAAACACATCAAAACGATGAAATGTTAGCTATGTTGAGTGAAGTAGACAAAGATAATCAAAATGATGTATTTACTTACCTTTCACAACAAACTAATTACCAAGCAAATAAGCAGTATTATCAACTTGGTAATGGTAAACATGTTGCTCAACAAGACAATATTAGTGATCCATCAAGTCGCCGAATACTCTATGATAATATTTTAGAAGCATACAATGACATAGGCTTGGGCTGGATAAACGATACCCTAGACGAGATAAAAGAATCACCTGCCCAAATACAAAACCAAATATGGGAAAAGCTTTTAGCCGATAAAGAAAAATCACCTGATCAATTCATTCATTCTGACTCCGTACAAAAGTGGGTTACAACGAATGTACCGAGTATGCAAATGAACTTTCACACACAACAAATAAATAAAATTTATGATTATAATAGTGAACGATTAGTACCTGATTTATTGGGTAGACTCACCTTTTTTAGTAGTGGTAACAGTGCCCACTCATCAACAAAAAATGATGTGAGTTATATTAAAGAGCCTGCGGTTACTTAATGCTGGTTAATAATCAAAGTATTTACGATGCTCTACACCTGCTAAGTTAGAATTCACTTTATTCGGATGCTTATACTCACGCCAGTTAGCAACGTTTCGGCCAACATTTAACTTAGGGAAGTCGGCATCTCCTTCGATCGGTAAACCTAAAAATGCCTTTAACTCACGCAAACTTCCCGGCTCGCTAACGTCTATCGATAAAAAGTCATCTCGGTCTTTAAAATATGACAATACGCCCTGCTGATGCTGTAAGTAACAGTCAACTAATACACTCTGTGTTAATGGCTGTCTCAGTGGGACGCTAATAGGAAAAACATCATGAAAACTGCGCTTTAAAACTGGGCTAAATCGCCCTGTTTTCAGTTCTAAATGAGGCATCATTTTTTCAAGCAGCATGGATATTGAGGGCACCCATTTATTTAAATCTCGACTTAAATAAACAAATTTAGAGTTGGGGAATAACTTATCTAAGTGCATATAGTCACTAAAACAAGGCGCATCAGATATCGCATCAGCAACTTCAAACGCTTTTTTGGTAAACGCAGTATGAGCAACTAACAGTCCCATTTCTAATAACGCAACACTGATACTGGTCGTGCCGGTTCTTGGTAGGCCAATAATAAATAGCTTAGACATTAAAAGTGACTCATTATAAAAATGGCCGCTAGTATATACCCAACCGTCCTAAATTACAGACATTAACGCTCAGCTTTAAAGATCATTTTCATTTACCTTATTTGATAAGTGCAATTGCAGGATCGGCACTAGTTCAGCTACTAACATAATAACAGTATCATTTGTTTTATCTAACTTTACCCAACCATCTGTACCCATAATTTCAATTGACGTTACGCTAAACACCTCTGCCTTTAATGAATCCCATAAACCTGACAGGCGAAAAACGCCCATTGTCGTATCAATACGCGTAATATTAAATTTATCCAATCGACCTCTCATTTGCTAAGCGCTATAAACGATCTCATAACTCTTTTACTTAATACCTGAATCCAAGTCGAGTAAAAGCAGAGCGGAGTCATTTTTAATTTAATTAGTTGATCAGCGCTATTTTCAACTGCACTCACTATTAAACACTTTGTTACCTAAAAATGCTGTTCAAAATACCTGAGCAATTTATACTAAAACCAATATAGCTAGGATCTGAGGTTTTAACGTGCAGTTTACGCAAGGTATGGAATATTTTTTTTCGGGTTTTAAATTGATCACGCAAAAAGGCTTAAAGCGCTTTGTATTTATTCCTTTGTTAATCAATATAGTGCTTTTTGGTAGTTCATTGTTTTTTTTATACGGCTGGCTGACTGATGGGTTTGCATATTTAAATAACCTATTACCTACATGGTTAAGTTGGCTCGAGTGGCTAATGTGGCCGATAGCAGTATTAGTCATTTTATTTAGTTACAGCATGCTCTTTACAGTAATAACTAATTTTATTGCAGCGCCCTTTAATGGTTTACTCAGTGAGAAAGTGGAACTGTACCTTACTGGCCAAACAGTCAATGATGATGGCTTAATGGATACACTAAAAGATGTTCCTCGTATGCTCTCTCGTGAATGGATTAAACTGTGTTACTTTTTACCCCGCGCAATTGGCTTTTTTATTCTTTTGTGGGTACTCCCAGTGATTGGGCAGCTAATCTGGGTGATGTTCACCTGTTGGATGTACGCAGTGCAATATAAAGATTATGCTTTTGATAATCATAAAATTTGTTTTAAACAAATGAGGCAAGATCTGAAGCAAAAACAAGGTCTGTCGTATGGGTTTGGTTTTGCGGTAATGTTACTGACGGCCATACCAGTGGTAAATCTAATCGTTATGCCAGTTGCTGTTTGTGGGGCAACCCGCTTATGGGTAGATAACTACCGCCCTAACTATCGCTAATACTCAATGGGGAGCTCAATACACACTGTTATTAACTCCCCTTTTTATACTAATACCTGGCGTGTATTGGCAATAAAATGATGTACTTCACGCTCAATCTTAGGATCTACAGGTTCTTCTGGCGCACGATCGTTCGGACAAGGCATTCGCGGAGTAGTACCAAAAAGGCGGCAAATCAATGGGCGCTCGTCATACACAGTGCAGCCCTTTGGACCAAGATGCACACAATTAAATTCATTTAACGCCGCTTCATGTTCTGCATCTGTTTTTACCGGTAACCGCGACATTTCTTCAGATGATGTTGTCACCGGGCCGCAGCAATCATGGCAACCTTCAACACATTTAAATGATGGAATATTAGCCCGCAATCGCAATATGACTTTTTGATTTTTATACATCTATATCTACTCTTTATTTTTCAGTGCGCTTATACAGCAACTTCACTCATTCCCTATTAACCGTATATTACGTGTTATACGCAGCAATCTGCAAGGTTACATTAGTGCTTACTTACGCCATAGTAGCTAAAAGTAAAGCGTAAAATTAGTTAAATAATAAATAAAAGTAATTAATTATATTAAGTATCACCGCTCTAGCTATATAAATTAATTACACTTTGATACTTAGCAAAAAGCACAGTAAATACTGTGCTTTTTAATCACTGTAATTTACAAACTTTTAGCTATATAAGTTTTGCGGCACTTTAGTCACGTTTAAGTGCACCGTCACTTCTTCACGATCGTGGTATAAGTGCTTTGCTTGAAGCTCATAACTAATACCATACTTTGCAAGCTCTTCTCTGATCATGGTTAAACACTCATACACACTGTCAAAGCGTTTTTTCATCGGTAACTTTAGGTTGAAGATCAGCTCAGTTGCATAAGCATTAACCGCCCAATCAATCATTAGGCTAGTAACTTTAGTTGGTTTTTCAACCATGTCACAGACTAACCATTGAATATTGCGCTTTTCTGGGCGGTATTTAAAACCATCAGCTCTAAAGTGCTTAACTTGCCCCGTTTCCATTAAGTCATCGTTCATTGGGCCATTATCAATCGCGCTTACAAACATACCGCGGCGAACTAATTGATACGTCCAACCACCTGGACACGCGCCAAGATCAACGCTGCGCATTCCAGCTTGAACACGGCTTTCGCGCTCTTTTTCTGGGATAAACACATTAAATGCTTCATCAAGTTTAAGTGTTGAACGACTCGGCGCATCGCTTGGCATACGTAAACGTAAAATACCCATAAAAAATGGCGAATTATTATAGCTATACGAGTGACCAACATAAGCCGTATTGTTGGTTAAAAACATGATATGCATTACTGGGCGATTTGCTTTTGGCTCACGTAAAACCGTATTTTGCTTTTCAAGTGCTTTTTTAAGCGGCGTTGATATTTTTTTGCAAAAGGTTAAAAGCTCTTTGCCTTCATTTGTATCTGGCGTTTCTACTCGTAGCTCTGAGCATAAAGGAAAATCGATAGCGGCTTTAACTATCTCACCGACGCGATCTTCAACGGGCATATTTTCAAGTAAAGTACCCGCAAACCATTGGCGAGCAAACACCATATTTTTAAAATCGACTTTTTTAATAATTTCGTCACTGTGTGATGCATCAAAGCATTCATAAATAACATAGCCAGTGTTAGGTTTTGCTTTTACATACCCTGCAAAACCTTGCTCTGCGGCATGGAAAGTTATTTCAGCAGCGGCATCATTTTCAAAACCACTACGACAGTAAATTACTACACTTGACATAAAAACCCTTTAATAGCTTACTTTTCATCCAAACTGAAGAACGCAAAGCTAAGCTTATTCATTATTAAAATTTAAATCGTGCAACTTGCACTAAAACAATAGCCCACGCGATGATAAAACACACGCCACCAATAGGTGTAATTGGTCCAAGCCACTTAAAGCCTGTTATTGCTAATAAATACAAACTACCACTGAATAACACCGTACCTGCGATAAAAAACCAACCAGCAACGGTTAAATTTAGACCCCATTTAATTAAAATGGCCGTGGCTATCAGTGCTAAGCCATGCATCATTTGATAATCAGCAGCTGTTTTAAACACCCCAAGCGCATACTCTGATAATCGGCTTTTTAAACCATGTGCTGCAAAAGCCCCCAGTACAACCGACAACATACAAAATAAACTGCCAGCCATTAAAAATAATTTAATCATGTATTCCCCTTAGAAAAACGACTACACCAAAATTTACTGTACAGCGAGTTTGATCATAAAGTTTGCAGCGTTTTCTGCCGCTTCACTTAAGTTTTGTTCAACAGTGAAACCGCTACGCTTACGCGGCTTTAAAGAATGATCTCCATCATTTAACCACACAAATTCTGGGCGCTTTGCAAGCTCAAGTGTTGCGAGCTCTTCACGTGTGCCAAAGGTGTCTCGCTCACCTTGCAGTACTATAAATGGGCATGCAATATCCCCAAAATGATCTATGCGTAACTTTTCAGGTTTACCTGGGGGATGAAATGGGTAACCAAATGCAACTACACCGAGAATTGGCTCTTTGCTTTGGCATGCAAGCATTGAAGCCATCCGTCCACCCATTGACTTGCCACCGATAAATAAAGGTAAGTTTGGCTGCGCTAGGGTCAGTATATGTGCATAATAATCGAGTAATTTAGGGGCGCGATCAGGTGGCCTGCGCTTATTCGTTTGCTTCGCTATTTGCATGTATTCAAAATCAAATAACCCAACATCAATCCCTTTTTTACCAAGTAATACCGCCATATGCTGCATAAACTCGGAGTCACTGCCAGCACCCGCTCCATGCGCAAATATAAATTGTGCCTGTGCAGGCTGCTGCGTACTTTTAAACCATTGTATTGTCATATTAGTATTCTTGCTCTTGTTCTACTAAGCTAAGCATCCACTGTTTAAAGGAGACAATTTTACCCAGTTCTGATTGTGACTCTCGGCTTACTAAATAATAAGCATTTTTACTCTCTAGGCTGTGGTTAAAAGGGATAACTAATCGCCCCGCATCAATATCTGGCTTTGCCAATACGCTGTTACCTATTGCCACGCCCTGCCCATGTACTGCCGCTTGTAAGACCATCGATGAGTGACTAAAAATAGGACCTTGGTTTACCTGTATATTACGCACGCCAGCTGTTTTCATCCATGTTTTCCAATTTTTTCGCGTTGTATCATGCAATAACGTGTGATTGGCTAAATCACTCGGCTGGTTAAGTGGTTTTAAACCCGTAAGTAACATGGGGCTGCATAACGGCACTAAGTATTCAGTATGAAGCTTATGTGTTTGCACACCACTCCAATGACCACGACCATAATAAATAGCAACATCAACGTCATCGGTAAGCGAGTTTTCATCTTGATCTTGGGCTTTTATTCGCACATCGATTTCAGGGTGTAACTCATTAAACAAACTTAATCGTGGCACAAGCCATTGAATTGCAAAACTTGGGGTTAAACTTACCGTTAATGAGCCCTTAGCACCTCGGGCTAATAGCTTTTCGGTTGCATCAATAAGCTGTGTAAAAATTTCTTTAATATCGAGGAAGTAACCTTGCCCTTCTTCGGTTAACAATAACGAGCGATTTTTACGTAAAAACAACTTCAACCCTAAGTGTTCTTCAAGTGTTTTTATTTGATGACTGACAGCCGCTTGCGTTACATAAAGCTCTTCTGCTGCTTTTGTAAAACTTAAATGACGCGCAGCCGCTTCAAAAGCTTTTAGTGCGTTTAATGGAGGTACCCGTCTTGACATGATAACCAAGCTTAGAATTAGTTTTTCTTATGCGGTGAATTATATACCTATGCTAAGAAAGAGTATATTTAAGGCGTAAAAAAAGCGACCTTAGTCGCTTTTTAAATATAGACGTCGCTAATTATAAATCGCTTGCACTGGTATCCAGTGGTGCAAAGCTTTTAATTAAATCATCAACCGCTTTCATTTGGCTCAAGTAGCCTTCAAGTTTACTCAATGCTAACGCACATGGGCCGTCACATCTGGCTTCGTTTGGATTAGGGTGAGCTTCAATAAATAGTCCAGCAAGTCCGAGCGCCATTCCACTGCGAGCAAGTTCAGCCGCTTGAGCACGGCGTCCATCAGCAGAGTCTGCACGTCCACCAGGGCGTTGTAATGCATGGGTTGCATCAAAAATAACAGGAGCCATTGGCTTCATGTCATCCATACCTAGCATATCGACAACAAGATTATTATAACCAAAACTAGAACCACGCTCACACAACGCTATGTTGTTATTACCCGCTTCATTAAATTTAGTAATGATATGGCGCATTTCGTGTGGAGCTAAAAACTGTGGTTTTTTAACATTAATAACAGCGCCCGTCTTAGCCATTGCTACAACGAGATCCGTTTGACGTGCTAAAAATGCAGGTAGTTGGATAACATCAACGACTTCAGCCACAGGCGCAGCTTGATGAGGTTCATGAACGTCTGTGATAAGCGGAACATTAAACGTTTTTTTGATCTCTTCAAAAATTCTCAACCCTTCTTCCATACCTGGTCCACGGTATGAATTTATTGATGATCGGTTTGCTTTATCAAATGACGCTTTAAATACATAAGGAATATTAAGCTTGCTGGTCACTTCCACGTAATGCTCAGCAATTCGCATCGCCAGATCGCGAGACTCAAGTACATTCATGCCACCGAACAACACAAACGGTTTATCATTGGCCAGTTCAATATTACTAATTTTAATCAAATGGTTATTCATTATTATTCCTCAAGGTGCAACTGCTTGCATCATTAATCCACAAATATACGCCATGTACGTACCTACTCCGTAGCCCATAACCGCCAATAGCACACCAACGGGCGCAAGCGATGGGTGAAAAGCAGATGCCACAACAGGGGCAGATGCGGCGCCGCCGACGTTAGCCTGAGAACCAACGGCCATATAAAATAGCGGCGCTTTTATAATTTTAGCCACAATTAGCATTAAACTAGCGTGCGTTAACATCCAGATTAAACCAATTACAAAATACATAGGCGACTCAAAAATAGCCGTTATATTCATATGTAAGCCAATCGATGCCACTAAGATATACAAGAAACTTGACGCAACCTTCGACGCGCCAAACGCTTCAATATGTCGCACTTTGGTAAATGACAGGCTAATGCCGATCGTGGTAGAAATAACGATTAACCAAAAAAACTTGCTGTTTAAGCTGTACTCTTGCGCCCATGGGAAATTAGCCCCAAAGAAAGGCCCTAAAAAGTCAGCGCAAAAATGCGCAAGGCCTGTAATACCAAAGGCGATTGCGATTATCATCATATAATCGTTTAACGTGGGTGTGCGCGCATGCTCAGCTTGGTATTTTTCAACACGATTTTTTAAGTCTTCGATTGCACTGGTATCTGCGCCCGTTTTTGCATCAATCGCTTTATGATTGGCGGCCATTAATAACAACACAGCCATCCACAAATTAGCGACAATCACATCAACGGTTACCATTGCAGAGAAAATATCACCGCCGACTTCAAACATTTCTTTCATAGACGCCTGATTTGCACCACCGCCAATCCAACTACCTGCGATTGTTGTCATTCCGCGCCATACGGCATCAGGGCCATGACCGCCGACAGCTTCTGGATACACCGCACTCATGATCAAAATAGCTAAAGGGCCACCAATTACAATACCCACTGTCCCCGTCAAAAACATAATGAGTGCTTTGGGGCCAAGATTAATAATGGCACGTAAATCAATGCTGATTGTCAGTAAAATTAAACACGATGGTAGTAAATAGCGCGACGCCACATAATAAACATTAGAGGCGCTGCCATCGACAATACCAAATGTATTAAGCAGTGACGGTAAAAAATAGCAAAGGAGTAATGCGGGGACATATTTGTAAAACTTTTTTAGTGCACTGTGCTCACTATGAGATGTTTTAAAAATAAAACCTAATATTACAGCCAACAAACCAAATACAACGGCATCGTTGGTAATTAATGCGGTATTAGTATCAACCATTGGAATTCCTTAAAATTAATGGTGCGTTTTATTATTATCTTCGAGTTCTTCTAATTGGTGCTGAATTATTTCTATTGCTGGATCATCTGGACATTCATCAATAAAAAATTGTAAGTCGTCACGCGCCATTTGCGGGCAATCTAGCTGGTTTAATAAATAACCTCGATCACGTCTTTCATATGGATCATCACCAATGAGTTCCATGAGCATTTCGACGCAGTTCAAAGCATGACCAAATTTATTACCGCTGATAAATGCCCATTTTTGTTGCGCTAAATAAAGTTTATAAACATCTTCATCAAAAATAAGCTCTAACGGTTCTTGTTCGTCACCATTTTCTTCACTGGCGTTTTCAGGAATGATATACCAGCTTTGCTGACCAGTACTGGGTTCGAGTAAATACCCTTCCTCATCACTGATTGCAATATGTACGTTTACTTCACTATTGTTAATAGTCACATTAGCATCAAAATCAGCATGATTGAGTAAATGACATAATAATATTGCCAACGTCGTTTCTGAACCACTGCGCATACTGAGCATATAGCTAAAACTATTCAGAGTGTATTCTGGTACTTTTAGACTTGAGACACTAAATAGCCACTGCGTGAAAAACATATCAACTAATGCGTCAAAGCGCTCGTGAGTATCAATATGTTGCTGGCATAGCTCAGTTACCTGACTTTCAAAATCGCTCAATGTAGCAAAGCTATCGCTTAGATCTGCTTGAGGGTCCCACTTTGCTTCAGCGCTGATACAACGATACAACGCTTGGGGAACGAATGTGTCAAAAGCCTCATCTTGATAGGACTCATTTTGATCTTCAAACCAAGGGGTGGTCATTAATACTGCAACATCTTTTTTAGAAAACGAATCACTAGTTTACCTAGTTTTTAGGCGAGATACCAACGCCGCGCGTTAGTTTATACCCGCGTATTCTCAAATCACTTGATTCAATGTTTTGAGAGCACGCGGATATTTAGTGCAAGGACTCAATATGTCTTTGCACATTCAGAGAGTTAAAGAAACAAAGCTGTCTTAGTAACTGCTAATTTACCTATTAATGCGATTACAGCTGTTGTAACAACCAATAGGACTACTTTAATGCTGGTTTTTTGCTGCTTACTTGCAATAACGCCCAGTACAATATAAGCCACAACTAAAATAATTTTTTCAAGTAGCCACATCTGCTCCAATGGGTTCATTTTTGCAATGGCCATTAACGCAAACGCTGAAATAAGTAAGAATGTATCTGTAGCGTGGCTACCAATAAATACCACCTTATTCTTTGCGATTGTGCCACTTCCCATTCGTGAAAATGAACGTACATAAAATAAAACGATGCTTAAAACGGCGATTGCCATGTGAGTGTGTTTTACTGCTAAATATTCCATATGCCCCTGTACTACTTTGTTTTATAAAATTAAACCGCGCCCCTAGTCAGGATAACGCGCTAATACTTGCTCTAATTCATCAAGATTGTCATTAAATATATCAACTAATTTAGGCTCAAAGTGTTTACCTTTTTGTTGATTAATTTCTTCGACTACTTTCTCACATGTCCACGCCTCTTTATAACAACGCTTGTGTCGTAGTGCATCATAAACGTCAGCAAGTGCGACTATTCTGCCAAAAATGTGGATGTTTTTTTCTTTTAGCCCCAGAGGATACCCAGAGCCATCCCATTTTTCATGATGATCACGGGCAATTAATGCACCTGCATTCACAATTTCACGTGTTGAATCTTTTAAAATTGCATGCCCTTTTTGAGTATGCGTTTTCATGACTTCCCATTCAGCATCTGTCAGTTTAGATGGCTTATTAAGTATCGCATCTGGAATACCGACTTTACCTACATCATGTAAAGGCGATGCTAAACGAATAAGTTCTGCTTCACGTTTTGATAAACCATAACCCAGCGCTAAAATATGACAAATATGAGAAACCCGTTTTACATGGTTTCCCGTTTCTGTTGAGCGTTGTTCAAGCGCTTCACTTAAACGAAGCATCAATTCTTGTTGTGTCGCTTCTATTTCTGATTGTAATTGCACATTTTCATACGCTAGTTGCACGTTTTGTGAAAAAATCTTAATTAGATGACGTTGTGTATCCGTCAAATGTTGCGGAATACCTGAAATGAACAACATTGAATTATGGTTATACTCACTACAACAATACGCAAATAAATAATTATCTTTATAAATAATTGTTTTACCTTGTAATGCTTCTTTGCATGCGAGTAATTGATCAGTACTTAATACTTCTTCAATCGCTTTACCCTCACTGCGTTCAAAATCGCCGCGACCAGAAAAAACAACCAGCTTTTTTTGGTTATCTTGTGGGTTACCTGCAACTAAACTGGTTGCATACATTGCTTGATCTACGGTGCCTATCAAAGAAGTTAATTGTTGCATAACGCCCTCAATAAAACTCTCAATTGAGTGAGCTGAAAAAATATCTCGCGATGCTTTAATTATTTTTTCAAGACCTTGGCGAGATTGCTCAATCGATAATATATCGCGATAAGAACGTAAGCTAGACATCACAACGGTGAATAGCTTTTGTGCCGTCAGTTCAGTCTTCGATTTATAATCGTTGATATCATAATTAACGATAACTTGACGCTCTGGTGCTTGCCCTGGTTGACCTGTACGCAGAATAATACGGATATGATTATTTTTAGCGACTTCACGAATATACTGTGCAACTTTAAGCCCGGCGTCATCCGTTTCCATCACTACATCTAGAAGTACAATTGCGGCATCTGGATTATTGTCTATTACTTTTTTTGCTTCCGCACCTGAATAAGCACTAATAAACTCTAAGCGCTTATTTTGAAATTCAAAATCACTCAACGCTAATTTAGTTACTGCATGAACTTCAGATTCATCATCAACAATGATGACTTTCCAGGTCCCCTTAATTACTTCTACTTCTTCTTCTTGCGGTTCATCCGAAAATAAAAAATCATCCATTCACTTAGTCCTCAAAGGCGGTTTTCGTTGCGCTCGCACTGCAATTTTTATAATTATCCAGGCCACTGTGCAAGCGTTACACGATCGTTATTTGCTAAATCTTTAACTGTAAGTATATTTGTATACGCCATTTGTGCAAAAAAACTATGCACTTTAGTACTTTGTTGATAACCATGCTCTATCAGAAGATAGCCATTTGTCGTTAAATAATCACGCGCTTGAGTAATAATGTACTTGATATCGGCCATACCGTCATCGTCAGCTACTAATGCTGACAGCGGTTCAAAACGAACATCACCTTGATTTAAGTGGATATCATCTTGTTCAATATAAGGCGGATTACTAACAATTAAATCAAACTGTTGCATTGCTACTTCACTAAACCAATCACTTTGCACAAAGCCTACATTCGTAAACCCTAAGCGCTGCTTATTCGTATTAGCAAGTGCGACAGCCTCGCTCACTCTATCAACACCCGTTATCTGCCAATGTGGCATTTCGCTGGCAAGCGCAAGTGCAATTGCACCTGTGCCCGTGCCCAAATCAAGCACATTAGCAACTGTCGGTAACTGTAAACCTAAGGCATGTTCAACCAATGTTTCTGTATCTGGGCGTGGGATCAAAGTGCTTGCATTAACTTGTAATGGTAAACTCCAAAACTCTCGCAAACCTGTTATATGGGCAACAGGTTCACCATTTAAACGTCGCTGACAATACTCATCAAATTGCAACTGTTGAGCTGCACTAAGCTGCTTTTCAGGCCAACTAAATAAATAGCTATGTGGTTTTTGGAGCACATCAAGTAATAAAACTTGTGCATCTAGTTTTGCACTGTCGGTGCTACTTTGCAATAGCAAAGCAGCCCGTTTAATTGCTGAGTCAACCGTGTCTGTCACGATTATTCATCACCCATTGCGGCTAATAAATCTGCTTGATATTCTTGCATAAGCGGCTCAACTACACAGCCTAAATCACCTGCTACTACTTCATTTAAGCGATATAAAGTGAGATTGATACGATGATCTGTAATACGTCCTTGCGGGTAGTTGTAAGTACGAATTCGCTCTGAACGATCACCGCTTCCCACTAAGTTACGACGCTCTGATGCTTCTGCTGCATGGCGTTTCTCATCTTCGGCTTGCTGTAATCTAGCTGCAAGTACTGACATCGCTTTAGCGCGGTTTTTATGCTGTGAACGTTGATCCTGACACTCAACCACAACGCCAGTAGGTATATGCGTAAGTCGAATAGCTGAATCTGTTTTATTAACGTGCTGACCACCGGCACCTGATGCACGAAAGGTATCAACTTTTAAATCCGCGGTGTTAATTTGTATCGCTTCGGCCTCTGGTACTTCCGCCATCACCGCTACAGTACACGCTGACGTATGCACGCGCCCCTGAGACTCAGTTTCTGGCACACGTTGTACGCGATGTACACCTGATTCAAACTTTAATTGCCCGTAAACACCTTCACCACTGATATTCGCAATCACTTCTTTGTAACCACCGTGCTCACCTTCATTGGTGCTCACAACTTCTACTTTCCATTTTTTAGTTTCTGCGTAACGGCTGTACATACGGAATAAGTCACCTGCAAAAATAGCCGCTTCATCACCGCCCGTCCCAGCGCGTACTTCAACAAACACGTTGTTATTATCTCGCGGGTCTTTTGGCAACATTAATACTTGTATTTGATCTTCAATTACCAGAATTTGTGCTTTTGCTTCTTTATATTCTTCTTGCGCCATTTCACGCATATCTGGGTCTGAATCTTTCAGCATTTCTTCTGCAGCAACAACATCATTTTGTGTTTCTTGATAGCCTAAAAATGCTTTAACGATTTCTTCCAGCTCAGAATATTCTTTAGAAAGAGCACGAAAGCGGTTTTGATCGCTAATAACCGACGGGTCACTTAGTAACGCTTGGACTTCTTCATAACGCTCAACTAAGGTTTCTAATTTATGATAAACGGACTCTTTCATGTAACTGTTATTCCTGATCAATACCTAACATTTTCTTTAATTGGCTTAACTGAGCAACTTCACCTTTTTTAGCCGCATCTTGAATTGCACGGGTAGGCGCGTGCATCAAACGGTTGGTTAATTTGTTGGCCAGCTCTAAAATAATTTTTTCTGCGTCTTTACCAGTATTTAATTGGCTAATTGCCTTATCAACCAATTCAGACTTTATATCATGTACATCTTGACGATATGTACGAATCAAATCGACTGAGTCGAGTGAACGCATCCACATTACAAATTCAGCACAGCGCTGAGTAATAATAACTTGCGCCTCGTCAGCGGCTTGTTCTCTTGAGGCGATATTTTCGCTTACTATTGCCTGTAAGTCATCAACCGAATACAAATAGGCGGCATCTAATTCACCAACTTGACTTTCAATATCACGCGGCACAGCAATATCAATAAATAACATTGGCTTATTACGACGTTGTTTTAGTGCTTGTTCAACCACACCTTTACCAATAATAGGGAGTGTACTCGCAGTCGAACTAATAACGATATCTGCTTGATGTAACCGCTCAGGTAACTGTGCTAATGCAATAACATCCGCATTAACGTCTTGTGCTAATAATTTAGCGCGTTCAATAGTACGGTTTGCGACTGTAATTTGCTGTGGCTCATTTTGGTATAAATGTTTAGCGACTAGCTCTATTGTTTCCCCTGCACCTATTAATAGCACATTTGTTTTATCTAACTTTCCATAAATATGCTTTGCTAAATTAACTGCAGCGTATGCAACTGAAACAGCGCTTGCGCCTATCTCGGTCTCTGTTCTGACTTGCTTTGCCACTGAAAATGTTTTTTGAAATAAACGATCAAAAATCAAGTTAACCGAATTATGGTTTTTAGCGCTGTTATAAGCCTGCTTAATTTGCCCTAAAATTTGCGGCTCCCCCAACACCAGTGAATCGAGCCCACACGATACGCGCATTAAATGATTGATAGCGTCTTGGTCTTCATGACAATATATATTGTCACTCAGCTCTTGTTCATCTAAACCATGGAAACTTGCAAGCCACTGTAACAGTGTTTGGGAATTTTGCTGAGCAAGGCTACAATAGATTTCGGTGCGGTTACAGGTTGATACTATAACGGCTTCATTAAACTGTTCATGATCACTTAGTTGCTGTAACGCCTCTGATAATTGCTCAGGCGAAAAGGCGACCTTTTCTCGTAATTCTACGGATGCGGTTTTGTGATTAATACCAAGTGCTACTATGGTCATATTTGCCAAATATTGCTAAGCCATGCTCGAAAGGCAATAATTTTACCAAAAATCAGCTGAATATGGAAAGTAAGGAACGACATTTGATTCGACTATATTTGATTTTACTCACATTTTTTTTATTTTTAAGCGGTTGCGCTCACCGAATTGATCAACAAACAGCCCTTTATGCCAATTGGAAGGACCAATTATCGCAACAAAGTAACTGGCAAGTTGAAGGTAAGATGGCATTTATCAGCTCACAAGAACGTCAATCTGCTAATTTAAACTGGCAGCAAAAGGAAGAGTTAAATCAACTTATTCTCACAACGTTTATTGGAACACGAGTATTAGCGTTAAAACAATCGGCTGAAGGGGCTGAGCTTGAGTATGACGACCAGGTTTTTTATGATCAAAACGCCTCAGCGTTATTGCATCGATTAACTGGCTTTACTATTCCTCTTGAAAATGCTGAGCACTGGCTAAAAGGAACGGCTACAGATGAGTCACTGCAAGTAGATGAGTTAGGTCGAGCGAAAAGTATTACCTGGCAAGATACCGATGGCAGCCGATGGGATATTAGCTACGGCGATTATCAACAACATGCTGGGTTTTGGTTACCAAAAAAATTAACATTAAAACATCGAGACATTAAAATAAAAATTCAACTCTACGAGTGGCACTTTAATTAATATGACTAAGCAAACTATGACTTCTTTTTCATTATTGGCACCAGCCAAACTTAACTTATTTTTACACATTAATGGTCGCCGTGAAGATGGCTACCATGAACTGGAAACCCTATTTACTTTTTTAAATTATGGCGACGAACTCACCTTCACTTTAACAAATACAGCAAGCATTGAAGTCACAGGTGACACCCAAGGAATCCCCTTAAATGATAATTTGATCTATAAAGCAGCCATTTTGTTACAAAACCACTGTCAAATATCGTTTGGTGTAAAAATAAATTTAATTAAAATATTGCCTATGGGGGGCGGAGTCGGTGGCGGTTCATCCGATGCTGCAAGCACGCTTTTAGCACTTAATAAATTATGGAAATGTCACTTATCACTGGATGAATTAGCCCAATTAGGAATAAAACTTGGAGCCGATGTGCCCGTGTTCATAAATGGTAGAAGCGCCTTAGCACAAGGCATTGGTGAGAAGTTAGTCGATGTTGAGCTAGAAAAAAAGTGGTTTTGCGTCGTTCATCCAAACGAACATATAAGTACGGCTAAAATATTTACTCACCCCAATTTAAAACGTGATACTCCTAAGCTCAAAGGCGATTGGCAGCAACAGACTTTACGCAACGATTGTGAGTCATTAGTTAAAAAGCTTTGTCCTGAGGTTGAAAAGACCCTCCAGTGGTTGCTAAAATACGCTCCGTCGAAGATGACTGGCACAGGTTCATGTTGTTTTGCTGAATTTGCAACGCAAAAAGAAGCGCAACTTGTTCTTGAAAACCTCCCCAATACATGGAGTGGTTTTATTGCCAGTAGCGTTAATATCTCTCCTGCCCATACGCAGCTGAACGCTATACATTGAAGCAATGAAGTAACGTACAAGTAAATAAAATTAAAGTTAACATGCGACGCGTTTGCATCGCTTGTTAGTCCAAAAATTCAGTGCCTGAGGAACCCTACCGTGCCTGACATGAAGCTCTTCGCTGGTAACGCAACACCTGACTTAGCTCAAAAAGTTGCAAAACGTTTATATATTGAAGTTGGCGATGCTGTTGTTGGCCGTTTTAGCGACGGTGAGATCAGTGTTCAAATTAATGAAAATGTTCGTGGCTCGGATGTTTTTATTGTGCAATCAACCTGCGCCCCTACTAACGATAACTTAATGGAGCTTATTGTTATGGTTGATGCATTACGTCGTGCATCAGCAGGTCGTATTACAGCCGTCATTCCTTATTTTGGTTATGCGCGTCAAGACCGTCGTGTACGTTCTGCCCGTGTTCCAATCACAGCTAAAGTTGTTGCAGACTTCTTATCAAGTGTTGGTGTTGACCGCGTTCTTACGGTTGACTTACATGCTGAGCAAATTCAAGGTTTCTTTGATGTGCCAGTAGATAACGTATTCGGTAGCCCTGTATTACTAGAAGACATGAAAGAACGTAAGTTTGATGATGTTGTTGTAGTATCACCTGATATTGGTGGTGTAGTACGTGCTCGCGCAATTGCAAAATTATTAAACGACACAGATTTAGCTATCATCGATAAACGTCGCCCACAAGCGAACGTTTCTCAAGTAATGCATATCATTGGTGATGTTGAAGGCCGTGACTGTATTATTGTTGATGACATGATCGACACCGGTGGTACATTGTGCAAAGCTGCAGAAGCACTTAAAGAACATGGCGCAAAACGCGTGTTTGCTTATGCAACCCATCCTGTATTATCAGGACAAGCGGTAGAAAACATCCGCAATTCTGTCATTGATGAAGTCATTGTTACTGACTCAATTCCACTGTCTGCTGAATTACAAGCAATTGATAAAATCAAAGTGTTAACTCTTGCAGACATGCTAGCTGAAACAATTCGCCGTATCAGCAACGAAGAATCTATTTCAGCAATGTTTGAACACTAAACTTATTAGTTACAGACACACTGATTATAATAAAGCACCTTTAAGGTGCTTTTTTTATACCCGTTGTTTATTTTAGTTAGGGGTGGTGTTATGATAGTGCGCCTTTTGGCTAGGGACCTTGGTCGCAAAGGCCCTAACTCTTTTAATTATTGGAGACATCATGTCTAACGAAACATATACATTTAATGCAGAACTACGCACAGAAACTGGTACAGGTGCGAGCCGCCGCCTACGTCGCGAAGACAAAGTTCCTGCTATCCTTTACGGTGCAGATAAAGAAGCTACGACTCTTACTTTTGAACATAAAGATATGATCAAAGCACAAGAAAGTGAAGGTTTCTACACTCACATTCTTACTCTTGATATCGCTGGTGAAAAAGTTGAAGCTATCCTTAAAGATATTCAACGTCACCCGTTCAAGCCTAAGATCACTCACCTTGATTTCCAACGTGTAGATGCTGCTCACAAACTTCACACTAAAGTGCCTGTTCACTTTATCGGTGAAGACGTAGTAACTAAAGCTGGTAACACGGTTGTTCACCAATTAACTGAAATCGAAATCACGTGTCTTCCAAAAGCACTTCCTGAGTTCGTTGAAGTTAACGTTGCTGCTTTAGTAGCCGGTGATTCAATCCACATCTCTGACGTTAAACTTCCTGCAGGTGTTTCATCTGTTGATTTAGCGAAAGGTGCTGATCACGACCAGTCTATCGTAACTATCAAAGCTAACAAAGCTGCGCCAGTTGAAGACGAAGCTGCAGAATAATTTCTAGGTTTGCACCTTGAATTCTATTCAAATGCTTGTGGGCCTGGCTAATCCAGGCCCCGAATACGCAAACACACGCCACAATGCAGGTGCTTGGTTCATTGAGCAACTCGCTGCACGCTATAACTGCACGCTAAAACACGATCCTAAGTATCACGGCCTTACAGGTAAAGTGATCATCCAAGGTCAAGAATTCAAATTACTGATCCCCACTACTTATATGAATTTAAGTGGTAAAGCAGTCGGTAGTTTAGCCAACTTTTTCAAAATCCCCGTTGAGAGCATTTTAGTTGCTCACGATGAATTGGATCTCGATCCCGGTGTTGCCAAATTAAAAAAAGGTGGCGGACACGGTGGCCATAATGGGTTAAAAGACATTATTGCAAAGATGGCAAATCAAAAAGATTTCATGCGTTTACGAATAGGTGTAGGTCATCCTGGACATCGTGAAATGGTGACTGGTTGGGTGCTTGGAAAAGCAGCCAAAGCAGACCAAGAAAAAATGGATGCCGCAGTTGATGAAGCAGTTCGCTGTATGGAAATACTTGCAAAAGACGGTGTGTTAAAAGCACAAAACAGACTACATTCGTTTAAACCCTAGTAGCTTAGGTATTAAGTAAAACCGTTTAAACGAATCTAAACAAGGTATCTTACTATGGGTTTCAAATGTGGCATCGTCGGTTTGCCTAATGTTGGTAAATCAACACTTTTCAATGCATTAACCAAAGCGGGTATTGAAGCCGCTAACTTTCCTTTTTGTACCATTGAGCCTAATACGGGTGTGGTACCGGTGCCAGATCCTCGCCTAGACGAACTTGCAAAAATTGTAAATCCACAGCGCATCCTTACAACAAGTATGGAATTTGTGGATATTGCAGGTCTTGTAAAAGGCGCTTCAAAAGGTGAAGGTTTAGGTAACCAATTTTTAGCTAACATTCGTGAAACCGATGCTATTGGCCACGTAGTTCGCTGCTTTGAAGATGAAAACATTATTCACGTTGCAGGTACTATTGATCCTGCAGATGATATTGATGTGATCAACACCGAGTTAGTACTTGCTGATATGGATAGCGCTGATAAAGCACTTTTCCGTAATGCGAAAAAAGCCAAAGGTGGCGATAAAGACGCTAAAGAACAAAATGCCGTACTTGAAAAAGTAAAAGTACACCTTGATGAAGGCCTAACTTTACGTTCTTTAGCATTAACTAAAGAAGAAAAAGCAGCTATTGCCTCAATTAACTTCTTAACCATCAAACCAACGATGTATATTGCAAACGTTGCTGAAGATGGGTTTGAAAATAATCCATATCTTGATCGCGTTCGTGAAATTGCCGCAGCAGAAGATGCTGTCGTGGTTCCTGTATGTGCCGCAATCGAATCTGAGCTTTCTGAACTTGATGACGAAGACAAGCTTGAGTTTATGGCCGATCTAGGTCTTGATGAGCCTGGTTTGAATTTAGTGATCCGTGGTGGCTATGAACTACTGCATTTACAAACCTACTTTACTGCAGGTGTAAAAGAAGTACGTGCATGGACAATCCCTGTAGGCGCAACAGCACCACAAGCCGCAGGTAAAATTCATACTGACTTTGAACGTGGCTTTATCCGTGCACAAACTATCGCTTTTGATGACTTTGTTGCCTTCAAGGGTGAAAGTGGTGCAAAAGAAGCAGGTAAAATGCGTCAAGAAGGTAAAGAATACATAGTTAAAGATGGCGACGTAATGAACTTCTTGTTCAACGTTTAATAATCTCTTCTTTTATTAGTATTTAAAAGGCTCATTTACGAGCCTTTTTTATTTTTAGCCCCAAAATTCTATTTAATACTTTCAATATCGATTACATCATTACACTCTTGGTCGATTAAACAAGCCCAAACGTCTATTTTATTCACCAACACAGCAAACTCTTCTATATAAGATCCAACTAAAAGATATTCTTTTCTCAACCTAGTTCCTAAAAAATGCAAAATGAACTTAATACAGCAGTCAAAAAACCATCATTTTTATTAAATTTTAGCCGCTTAGCTTATTTTTCCTGCAAACAAACAAAGATACGTGTTTTTTTGCAAAAAAGGTGTTGACGAATTTGGGTCATATCAGCATAATACGCCCCGCACTCAACGATGAAGTGCAAACAAAAAATATGGCTAAGTAGCTCAGCTGGTTAGAGCACATCACTCATAATGATGGGGTCACAGGTTCAAATCCCGTCTTAGCCACCATTTACTTTTTGTTGCTCAATGAAGAGTTTAAAATAACTACCAAGTGTTTAATTACACAAAGTATGCGGGAGTGGCGGAATTGGTAGACGCGCTGGATTTAGGTTCCAGTAACTTAGGTTGTGAGAGTTCAAGTCTCTCCTTCCGCACCATGTTCTGATAAGAACTAAAATTATCACTTGTTTATTGTTGGGATATCGCCAAGCGGTAAGGCACCAGGTTTTGATCCTGGCATTCCCAGGTTCAAATCCTGGTATCCCAGCCAACAATGGCTAAGTAGCTCAGCTGGTTAGAGCACATCACTCATAATGATGGGGTCACAGGTTCAAATCCCGTCTTAGCCACCATTTCTTTTGAAATGGCTCTGCAAGAGTTAAATTGCGGCTCAATAAAGAGTTTAAAATAACTACCAAGTGTTTTATAACACAAAGTATGCGGGAGTGGCGGAATTGGTAGACGCGCTGGATTTAGGTTCCAGTAACTTAGGTTGTGAGAGTTCAAGTCTCTCCTTCCGCACCATGTTCTTGATAGGAACTAAAATTATCAAATAATTCTTTGTTGGGATATCGCCAAGCGGTAAGGCACCAGGTTTTGATCCTGGCATTCCCAGGTTCAAATCCTGGTATCCCAGCCAACTTTTCTCTACCAAGAAAAGTTGTAAAAGAATGAAAAATAGTATGCGGGAGTGGCGGAATTGGTAGACGCGCTGGATTTAGGTTCCAGTAACTTAGGTTGTGAGAGTTCAAGTCTCTCCTTCCGCACCATGTTCTTGATAAGAACTAAAATTATCAAATAATTCTTTGTTGGGATATCGCCAAGCGGTAAGGCACCAGGTTTTGATCCTGGCATTCCCAGGTTCAAATCCTGGTATCCCAGCCAACTTCTTATACCAAAGTAAGTTGTTAAAGAATGAATTAGTATGCGGGAGTGGCGGAATTGGTAGACGCGCTGGATTTAGGTTCCAGTAACTTAGGTTGTGAGAGTTCAAGTCTCTCCTTCCGCACCATGTTCTTACTTAGAACTAAAACTAGTAAAATTTAGAGTTGGGATATCGCCAAGCGGTAAGGCACCAGGTTTTGATCCTGGCATTCCCAGGTTCAAATCCTGGTATCCCAGCCAATTTTATATCTTCTTAGTATTACCTATCTTAAATACCTCTTTCTAAAGCAATCTATACTCAATGCTTTACTGTAGAAAAAACCTTGAACATAATCACAGTTTAACTTAATTAATGCCTGTTCAACTTTCTTTTCTTCGATACCTTCAGCAACCACATTACAATTAAGCCTACTCGCTAAAAATATTGTAGATTCAACGATTGCATATGCAGCTGGCTCATTGAGCATGTTTTTTATAAATGATTGATCTATTTTTATTTGGTCTATTGGCAATTCTCTTAATAAGACCAGTGAAGAGAAACCAGTACCGAAATCGTCCACACTGAACTTAAAACCCATCTTACTCAATTTAGACATCATTTTACGCGCAGCATTTAAATTGGTCATCATCGCGTTTTCAGTGATCTCAAAAATAATTGATTTACTCACACTTGGATCCAATTCAACTAGCATTTCAATAAAATAATAAAACTCCTCGCTTTCCAAATCTTTAGGTGACAGATTTATATGAAGAAAACCATAAAACCCGTGCGCCTTTAGCTTTTTCAACTGTTTGAACGAATTTAATACAATCCATTGAGATAAAGGTAAAATCAACCCTGTTTGTTCTGCCACAGATATCAATTTATTTGGTGGTATAAACTCCCCATTTTTTTGAGGCCAGCGTATAAGGACTTCAGCACCATGTAACTGCCCACCAAAAGCCGATAATATAGGCTGCAAGTGCAACTCAAATTCATTATCTTGCAATGCTTTTTCTATCCGTGTAGACATCTCACTTAATTCACGCGCCCTGTGTCCTAATTCCGGAAAGTAAGCAACAACTTGCTGAGCCGTCCTTTTTGCTTCATACATAGCCAAATCAGCTTGTATCAGCAGCTCATGCTGGTGTTGGCTATTATCTGGAAACCGACTCACACCAATACTCAGCATGACCGTTATTTTTTGCTCCCTGATTGAAAAAGGTAGACTGATTGCTGTATTAATAGCAGTGACACAATTGACATATTTTTTTTCTGTTCGTGAAAATAAAATAAGCGCGAATTCGTCGCCACCGATTCTATATACCTTAGCAATTCCGGATAAGTGCTGGCGCAAGCTTTGAGAGAGTAAACTTAATAGCTCATCACCGTATTGATGGCCGAACCTGTCATTTACCTGCTTAAATCCATTCAAATCTATGAAAAATAGCGTAAATGAATTATTGAGACTGATTTGCTTTTTAAGAATGCGGAAAAACTTATTTCTATTTGGTAGGCGAGTGAGGACATCATGCTCAGCTAAAAAACGTTGCTGTGCGCTTACTCTTTCTATTTTAATAATACTGCTTAAACTTAATCGAGTAACTAGTACAACAAAACCACTGCCACCAAATAAGATCAATGACACACTAGAAGCAACAAAGGTATCCACACCCTGAGTAAAGAAATAATAAATCACCCACCAATAAGCCATTATAAAAAATATAATTAACAGCAATAGTAAGCCCCACTGCGAGCTATTTGTCTTTTTATAAATCAAAAAGGTAGGCTTTAAACTCACACCTAAAAGAAAAGTACCTGCTAAAATTATGAAAATAAAAAAATCATTCACATTTGCGCTTCTATAGTCAGGTTGCGTGCAATTTAAAGATGATTAATGAACTCGTAAATTTCCGAACGCTTTAAAATGCAAACAAGTGGCAAAAGTTAGCAAAAAAGCTTTGTATGCTCGGGTATGAGAAGGTCAATTTTTTGTGTCTATAATAAAATGCACGAAGTGATTCGTGCATTTATAAAATTGAAGTTCAGACTAAAGCTTTCTTACCGATAACTTTAATCTAGTTCAATTGTCCACTTATTGCGTATTTTAAAAGCTGATTTTTTAAAAAGCCTGAGTCATTCGCCATTTTTAAAAATTGGCTACGTGCCCATTTTAATGGCGCAACTTGATTTGAAAAACCAAAGTAGCACGCGTCCATCATGCTCATCATGAGTAAATTTGCCTTTCTACGTGTTTGCTCATAATGCTTTAATTGTATTTTAGCTCCAACATCATTGCAGTTGTGCAGGATTTTTGCCAAGGCAACAACATCTTGAAAACCTAAATTAACCCCCTGCCCAGCTAATGGGTTTATGGTATGTGCCGCATCACCCACTAAAACAATTCGCCCGTGCGAATAGCTATTTGCATGTTGACGCGCTAACGGAAAAACAGCGTGGTCAATCACGTCAAAATCCCCAGCTAAAGGTGGAAAATGTTTAAGGATTTGTTGTTTTAGTTCGACCGCTGAAAGTTGTTGCCATTGTTTTAGTTGCTTTGCATCGTGGTAACAAATTAAATTAGCGTAAGGTGCTTGCATGGGTAGAAATGCGACGGGGCCAGAGGGTTTAAATTGCTGCCATGTTTTAACTTGCTGGGGGGCATCTAACTTTATTAAAACCCCCATACAATGCTGCCCATACTGCCAACCTGTTACGCCTATACCTGCTTTTTTACGTAGTAATGATTGCCCACCATCGGCTGCAACCACTAAATCAGCACTAAATTGCTGCTCGCCATAATGTAACGTGACGTACTGATCCGTTTCTTCAATTTTTGACAGCGGCTGGGTTATTTCAATCACCTCAATATTATGCTCAGCAAACTGTTGCCAAATGCTTGCTTGAATTAAATTATTTTCAATCAAATGACCTAAATGCGTGGTATTGATATCGTGACAATCAAACAATAAGTTATCGCCTGAACGCTCAAATGCTTCTAATTGTTGGTAAGCGGCATGACGATGCGCTTTTAAAATAGGCATTGCGCCTAATTCATCTAATAAATGCTCTGAAAAGCGATTGATTGCAGAAACACGAATATCAACCTTTGCACTTGCTAAAACAGCAACAGGGTTTATTACACGGTGCTCAATTACTTTAACCTGACACCCTTGTTTAGCAAGCTTAACAGCCGTGGCAGCACCAACCATGCCGCCGCCGACAACAATAACCTTATTTTTCATCATTTTTAAATCGCTAATTTGGCTATTTTCAGTACGTTTGATTGTATCGTATTTCTATTTACAAGTGCCAATGAGTTTACTGTTAATACATCGCAAATAAGGCTTTGTTTGATTTCAAATCACAAAGATAAAAACTATACTTGGATCTGGGCGGGTATCCAGATAAAATACGCGTCCTTTAAGTTCGCGAACAGTAAAATTTCGCATCACTTAATCCTGTTTCTAGCACATTTTTGTGCCACTACCGAATTGAAAACGAGGCTATATTTCAATGAGTAAAAAGCTGCATATTAAAACCTGGGGTTGTCAGATGAATGAATACGACTCTCAGAAAATGGCTGATCTTCTCGATGCAACTAACGGTTACCAGTTAACCGATGAAGCTAAAGACGCAGATGTAATCTTACTCAATACCTGTTCAATTCGCGAAAAAGCACAGGAAAAAGTATTTCATCAGCTTGGCCGCTGGAAATTATTAAAAGATGATAAACCTGATCTTATTATCGGCGTTGGTGGCTGTGTTGCATCGCAAGAAGGTGATTCAATTCGCCAACGTGCGCCATTTGTCGACGTTATTTTTGGCCCGCAAACTCTGCACCGCTTACCTGAAATGATCAAACAAGTGCAAGGTAACAAAGGCAGCTCAGTGGTTGATATTTCATTTCCAGAAATTGAGAAGTTTGACCGTTTACCAGAGCCAAAAGCGGATGGCCCGTCAGCGTTTGTATCTATCATGGAAGGCTGCTCTAAATACTGTACCTTTTGCGTAGTACCTTATACTCGTGGCGAAGAAGTAAGCCGCCCGCTTGATGATGTATTATTAGAAATCGCCCAATTAGCAGAACAAAACGTACGTGAAGTAAACTTACTGGGTCAAAACGTAAATGCATATCGCGGTGAAACTCACGATGGCGAAATTTGTTACTTCTCTGATTTAATTCGTTATGTTGCAGCGATTGATGGTATTGACCGTATTCGTTACACCACATCGCACCCGGTAGAATTTACACCAGATATCATTGAAGTTTATGCCGATGTACCTGAACTTGTCGATCACTTACATTTACCAGTACAAAGTGGCTCGGATCGTATTCTTAATCTAATGAAGCGTGGACATACCGCGCTTGAGTACAAATCGACAATTCGTAAATTACGTAAAATTCGTCCTAATTTAAGTATGTCATCTGACTTTATCATTGGGTTCCCTGGTGAAAGCAAAATGGATTTTGAAGCGACAATGAACCTTATCAACGATATTGGTTTTGATATGAGCTTTAGCTTTATCTACAGTGCGCGCCCAGGTACACCTGCCGCGGACTTGCCTGATGATGTATCTGAGCAAGAGAAAAAAGAACGTTTATACTTGTTACAAAACCGTATTACTCAAATGGCGCAGCAAATTAGCCGTCAAATGTTTGATACCGAACAACGTATTTTAGTGGAAGGCCCATCAAAGAAAAACCCGATGGAATTGCGTGGACGTACTGAAAATAACCGCGTTGTTAACTTTGTAGGCCCACACACGGTGATCGGGCAGTTCGTTGATGTACGTATCACAGAGGCGCTGCCTAACTCTTTACGTGGTGACCTAATTCGAACAGAATCAGAAATGAACTTGCGCCGCGATGTTGCACCTGCTGATATTTTAAGCAAAGCTGCACAACCTGAACCGCAAGTAACACCTGACGAATTAGGTGTGGCAACTTTCGTTCCTTAGGCGATATTGACGTGCCAGCCTCGCTGGCACATTAAAATAGGAAGCAATTTTGAGTAATCAATTAAAAAAATTAGAGATTTATTTAGAACCCTCCGACAACAAGCGTCTTTGTGCTTTATGTGGCCCGTTTGACGAAAATATCAAACATATTGAGCGCCGTTTAGGTGTTGAAATTACTCACCGCGACAACTACTTTAAAATCACAGGTAAAACAACCAGTGCCTTTGCAGCCATGGAAATCGTTAAAGATTTGTATGTCGATACCCAGCCTGTGCGCGGTGTTATTACTGACATTGAAGCTAACGCAGTACATCTAGCAATTAGTGAATCAAAAGCATTAGAGCAAGACGAGTTAAGTGAATATGGCAAAGAAGTTGTCATCAAAACGCGTCGTGGCGTTATAAAACCACGCAATGATAACCAAGGTCATTACGTCTCAAATATTTTTCGTCACGATATCACTTTTGGTATTGGTCCGGCAGGAACGGGGAAAACCTATTTAGCCGTAGCCGCCGCCGTTGATGCCTTAGAACGTCAAGAAATTCGCCGTATTTTACTAACCCGCCCTGCTGTTGAAGCAGGTGAGAGATTGGGGTTTTTACCGGGTGATTTAAGTCAAAAAATAGACCCATACCTGCGCCCGCTTTACGATGCACTATTTGAAATGCTTGGTTTTGAAAAAGTAGAAAAACTACTTGAGCAAAACATCATTGAAGTTGCACCACTGGCTTTTATGCGCGGTCGTACACTTAACGATGCCTTTATTATTTTAGACGAGAGCCAAAATACCACGGTTGAACAAATGAAAATGTTCTTAACTCGTATTGGCTTTAATTCAAAGGCAGTGATCACCGGCGATATCACTCAAGTAGATTTACCTCGTGGGGCACGTTCAGGACTTCGCCACGCCATTGAAGTACTTAGCGATGTAGAAGAAATAAGCTTTAACTTTTTCCAGTCCCATGATGTAGTTCGCCATCCTGTTGTTGCGCGCATCGTTGAAGCGTATGAGCGTAATGATGAAGCGGATCGCCTAAAGCGTGCAGAAAAACAGCGCGCCAAAGATTTGCTAGCAAATAAAGAGCAAGATCAACTTGCTACTAAAGAGTAATGCCGTGAACACTGAACTTGATTTACAAATAGCCTGTGAGTTTGACAACTTGCCTACCCTTGAGCAATTTGCGCTATGGGCGAATAAAGCATTAAGCCAATACCGTGATGAATCAGAACTAAGCATTGTTATTGCTGATGAAGCACAAAGCCAGCAACTCAATAATGACTACCGTGGTAAAGATAAACCAACCAATGTGTTGTCGTTTGAATTTGAAGCACCACCTGGCATAGATATACCTTTAGTCGGTGATTTAATTATTTGCCCAGCCATCGTATTGGCTGAAGCAATTGAGCAAGAAAAGACATTTCATGACCATTTTGCCCATATGGTGATCCACGGATGCTTGCATTTACTTGGATTTGACCATATAAAGGATGAAGATGCGAATGAGATGGAAAGCATAGAAAAGCAATTACTAGCTGATCTAGGCATAGCAGACCCATATCGGGACGATATTTAAATTTACGGAGCAAATAGACGCAATGAGCGACGATAACTCGCAGACTAGCCAGGGTTCTTCTGGCAAGACCTGGTTGGGTAAAATTACCCAAATGTTGCAAGGGGAACCCCAGAATAGAGAAGAGCTGGTTGAGGTAATTGCCGACGCGCAAGAACGGGATGTAATTGATCCTGAAACCAAAGAGATGATTGAAGGTGTGCTTGGCGTGTCTGAGCTTAAAGTGCGAGACATCATGATCCCGCGCTCACAAATGATCACCCTTGAAGTTGACGCTCCACTGGAAGAACTAATTCCAATGATGGTTCATTCAACACATTCACGCTTTCCGGTGGTATGTGAAGATAAAGATCATATAGAAGGTATTTTACTAGCAAAAGATTTACTGCCGTTAATTTTAAATAAAGATGATCAACTGCCATCACTGCGCGATTATTTACGCCCAGCGGTAGTTGTACCTGAAAGTAAACGTGTTGATACATTGCTTAATGAATTTCGCCAACAACGCTATCATATGGCACTTGTTATTGATGAATATGGCGGTGTATCCGGTTTAGTTACCATTGAAGATATTCTTGAACTCATCGTTGGTGAGATTGAAGATGAACATGATGAAGAAGAAGAGCAACAAGATATTCGTCAAGTTGCAAAACATGTGTTTATTGTTCAAGCGCTAACACCCGTTGATGACTTTAATGAAAAATTTAAAAGTGGCTATAGCAGTCAAGACGCCGACACAATAGGTGGTACAGTGCTACATGCCTTTGGTCATATGCCTGGACGCGGCGAAACCATTTTAATCGATGGTCTACAATTTAAAGTCACTAATGCAGATAGCCGACGCTTACTGCAATTACAAGTGACCGTACCAAAGGCTGATGACAGCGATAGTGAAGACAATACTGACTAATTGCCTAAACTTAGCAAAAGATAAAAAAGCATGGCTCGCATTATTTGCGGGCCTCTTTTTAACGCTAAGCTATGCTCCTTTTGAGATTTGGCCCCTCACCTTTGCCTGCATAGCAGTAGCAATCCATAGTACACATACATCAAAAAACCAATATGGTAAATTAGCCAGCAAACATGCCGCTAAATATGGGTTTATATTCGGCCTTGGCTGGTTTGGTGCAGGAATAAGCTGGGTGCATGTATCTATCGCCACCTTTGGCGGAATGCCATTAGTAGCCTCATTGCTATTGATGGTGCTGTTATGCGCTTATTTAGCTATCTATCCGGCACTTGCCTTTGCGCTCTCTGCACGCTTTGCCAGTGGGCCTAATAGCTACGGTTTATTACTTATTAGCACCTTTGCTATAACTGAGTACCTACGTGGTGTAGTACTTACCGGTTTTCCTTGGTTAAGTTTTGGCTATACCCAAACCGACAGCCCACTTAATTATTTAGCCCCTATAGTTGGTGAGTTTGGCTTAACATTAATATGTATAACCATTGGTTTTTCGCTGTATCGCTTAATCTTTGATAAAGAAATAAAAACCACGTTGATCAGCACTGCGATCATTGGACTTATCAGCGTTATAGGTGTTGTAGGCCATGATAATAAATACAGTGATAAAACGATTAACACACTGCTCGTACAAGGTAATATCAAACAAAACCTACGTTTTGAACCCAGTGAATTTTGGGCCACCATGAGCAAATATCAAGACATGACTCGGCCAAATTGGAATACTGATTTAATCGTTTGGCCAGAGGCCGCAGTCCCCGAAATAGAAGCCCTCGCTGATAGTTTTTTAGCGGGTCTTGATAGTGCTGCATCCTTTAATAATACAGCGCTCATAACGGGTATTGTTGACTATCAGCGCCATACTCGCGCTATTTTCAATACTCTTATAGTACTTGGTAATAAAGAGCGTGATGATGAGCATGGCCATTATCAATACCTAGGCAATAACCGCTATCAAAAGCATCAATTACTCCCTATTGGTGAATTCGTGCCATTTGAAGAGATATTGCGCCCTATCGCACCATTATTTGATTTACCCATGTCATCATTCACTCGCGGCGATGAAGTGCAAAATAACCTACGTGCTAACGGTTTAAATATCCTGCCAGCCATTTGCTACGAGATAGCCTTTGCCAATTTAGTCCGAGGTAATTATCGCAATGACTCTGATATTTTATTTACCGTCAGCAATGATGCATGGTTTGGTGCCTCACACGGACCCCACCAGCATATGCAAATAGCACGAATGCGTGCCCTTGAGTTACAACGCCCACTTATTCGTGTTACTAACAACGGTATCAGCGGCGTGTACGATCCTATTAGTAACACTCAATTAAACATGCCACAGTTTAAAGCTGACGTACTTAAAGCTGAAATTAAATTAATCGAAGGCGACAGTATTTATAGTCAATATGGTAATTTGCCAGTGTGGATTGCAGTGGTATTGATGGGGGTTGGTGGGTGCCTGCTAAGGTTCAGTAAAGCCTACTTTGAAACCGAGCCTTCTAACAATTAAAAAATAGCATCACCTAAAGATGATGCTATTAACAATCAAAAGTTTATTATTATTGTTGTGTTTGACCAATTGCATTGCAATACAAAGTACCTGAATACATATCAAAACTAGGGCGTAATCTTACCTCAGTAACATCACTGTACTGTGCTCTTAAGCTGCTCTCTGCACGCGCACATACTTCATTGTGATCTGCAGGAGTGCTTGCAGATGCCTGAACCGACACAGTACGCCACCAACCAGAAGAGGTTGCAGCTATTGAACTTACAGAGATAAAACCAAGTGCCAATGTCATTACTATAATTTTATTTTTCATTTTCGCTCCTTTGAGTTACACAATATATACATAGCAACAAAATGTTAACTACACGGGGAGTGTACAGGTACAAAAACCTGATGCAATTGAATAAATTTAATACAACCATATTAGTTTTTCACTAGGGCGTGTTGACCTTTGTGGATTGAAATCTCTTCAATCTAGGGGCGATTTATAACTTAAACCATCAAGGCTAGCTTATCGATGAATGGCTTATTTTCTTCATCAATGATCTGAATAATGTCTTTGTGTAAGCGCTTTTTGTGCTCGGCAAAAATAGTACGCTTTTTATCAAACGTGGCTGCAAACGCCATTGCATCGGCTAATAAGTTTTCTTGGTCAGTTGAGGCTTTCTCAATAACGTGATCAATAGCCAGCTCGGCTCCAGATACTCGGCGCCCTGTTAGCTTCATTTCGTTAAAACGATAATAAGGTATTGCTTTTTTTACAAAAGCTATCATCCCCGGTAAAAATGGAATAGATAAATCCACTTCAGGGAAACAAAAGAACCCACGATCGCCGCGCATAAATCTAAAATCACAGGCGCAAGCTAAAATTGCACCGTTACCAAAAGCATGGCCATTAATAGCAGCAATCACTGGCATTGGGAAAAGTAGTAACGTTTTAAATACATCGTCCATATCGTACATAAAAGTACGAATTTCATCGGCGTTTTTTGCCTTCATTGCAGGTAATAGCCAGTCAGTGTCAATACCTAAGCTCCAGCACTTTTCATCGTTTGAAGTGATCACGAGCGCTTTGTGGTTTTGATTTTCAACAACCTTTGCAAGCATCTGTTTGAGTTGCTGCGCAAATTGTGGGTTCTGACGATTTTCACCATTTGTTAAAGTTAAAATCGCAATATTATTGTGAGTCGTTAAAGTTATGATACTCATAAAGTGCCTTTTCAATTTTATAGTTATTTTTAAATACGTTTATGCATATTTGCAAGTATGCTTAACTTTGTTTCTTGTGTAGTTAAATACCACCGATTATTTGGAGTAACACAGCTTCCCCCCCTATAATTTGTTTAATTTCATTTACATTGTGTCACATATTCAAGTTTTATATATTTTATGTCTTGTTCCAGATTAGGTATTATTTACACATAAATAATAATAATAAAAGTTATGAAAAAATTAGCGACCGCATTGATCTTACCTCTGTTCTTATCTTCTTGCGCTAATTCGCCTGAAAGTGATCTAATCAAGTTAAATAACCGTACTGCATGCTGCTCGGACTTAAAATCGATTAAATTTGTAGCCCAACAACCAAAGCAGCTTACTTACTTTGATTTAGAAAAGCAGCCAGTCAGGCTTTTTAACGAGGCTAAAAGCCCATTCATTGCGATTGAAAAACCACACAATAGTCGCTTTGCTCAAGTTTTTAGTCACGCCAATGGTGCTTTTATTCAAACTGCAACACTGGTTTATCCACAGTTACTGATTTTAGATAAATCAAAGCAGGTTATTAAACACCTTAAACCTTATGAAGCATGGGAATATGGCTTACCAACAACCTTAGACTTGGATGGTAATCTATATTACAAAACACAATTTACTCTACCAGAGGAAGCCAAATACTTAATTTTTTATACTGATAGCAGCGTGAATAATAAAAAAGCCACAATCAATTGGCGCTCACAAGTCGGAGGAAGTGAATACAGGCACCTTACCCTCACTTCGTTCGCTAAAATTGGTATCAAGTTACTTTAATTTTACACTCATTTTTCAGGAATTATTATGAGATATATTTTTACTATTATTATCCTTATCACATTAAGTGGCTGTAACTCTTCACCTAATTACATGAATACGGCACAATTAAAATCAAACCATCAGGTACTCGGATTTGGCGGTTTTTATGTTGAAGAAGATCTCACTTACTTTGAACAACAATTAGAAAGTCATTATAAAGCACCTATAAAAAAAGCACTTGAAGAGCGTGGGTTTAAAGTAGTAGATGCCAGCGAAGTTTATACTGTATTTCATCAATTATTAGACAACGCTGACAACTTATATGACCCGCTTACTGGTCAAGAAAATGAAAACCTACGTAATGAACTCTGGAAAAAAGCGCTTTTCACAACAAAAACTAAGCTAGGTATAAATGCATTTGTATTTGCAGGTGTTGATACAGTACGCGCACATTTTACTAACAGTATTTTATTAGGCCACGTAGCCAAATGGTATGGCCAAGAAGAGTCTTACCTTGAAGGTGGTGCCGATGGTGGTGATATATTTGTATCACTATTTCAAAACGAGCAAGGTTATGTGCCAGGCAGCAGAGTGTATATCCGCATTCGAGATGAGTATGACACACTTTTAACTATGGGCTCTGGAGGCATTGAGTTAGTAGCGCAATTTAATAGCGATGAAGAAATTATTGTTAAAGATGCCGACAAATTATTTAAAGACCCTGCAAAATTGGATAGCGCGTTACAATTCGCATTAGAGACAATTGACACTTGGAAGACGAAAAAATGATTAAACACATTTTTATCATCATCGCTTTGCTAAATTTAGTCGGTTGCAAACTAGTTCAATACAATAGCGACCCCAAAGTGACAGCTAATACAATTACATTCGCCAAGCCCGCAACCCATAGCAATCTAGCCTATATATGGTTACCAACAGCAAATACCGGTAACAAAGTACTCTACCGAGAAGCATTTGATAATAACGTTGCCAATTTCTCAAAAAAACATACATTGACCAACTTAAACCCTCAAGCACAAACAGTGTTTAATGACTTTATTATTGAGCAAGGCGGCGCTTTTGATACCAACACAGGTAAGCTCAACGCTGAGTTAATACAAACAGCAATGCAGCACACGTTTAATAACATTACAGCGGCATACCCAAGCGTTGACACTCTGTTAGTTATTCATCCAAAAGAAATCTCTATCAAAGTGGTTGATGGCACTGCTAATTGGCATGGGGTTGAACAACATATCGCGACTATAAAATCAGTTGAATTCAGGTCTGTTATAAGCCTTGCCATACAATATTATGTTCCAGATAGTAAAACTTACAATCTCGAGATTGGCTTAGATCTGCATACGCCAGATTTATCCGACAAGAGTAAATATGAGCAAGTCCTCACACATATTTTAGAACCTATCGTTATTTTAAATACAGCAACAAAATAGCTAATAACCTGCGAGTAAGCTAAATTGTTAGCTCACTCGCAGGTGCTGTTCAGCAACTACATATCAAATTTATACCTAAGGATACCTATGCTAAATAAAGTCGCGGTTGTTGTAGGTGCAACGGGGTTAGTTGGCCATCATTTAGTTGAGCAATTAACTGCTGCAAATCACATAGAAAAAGTGATAACGCTAACGCGTCGCCCGGTTACTTATAACAATAACAAAGTAGTTAACTACGTGCTTGATTTTAATAATTTAACGCAGCATGCAGATCTACTCAAAACAGATGTATTATTTTCATGTTTAGGCACAACAAAAAATGCTGCAGGCTCTATTGGTGCACAACGTAAGGTGGATTTTGATTACCAATTACAAATAGCAAAGCTGGCAGCAAATATGGATGTTAAGCATTATGTATTAGTGTCATCCAGTGGGGCAAATGCTCACAGTAATAGCGCCTATTTAAAAATGAAAGGCGAGCTTGAAGATGCAGTAAAAACGCTGACTTTTAAGCGTATTAGTATTATTCAACCTTCGTTGTTATTAGGGAAGCGTGACAACGACTTTCGCATTGGTGAAAAGCTAGGCAGCGTGCTTTTACCTATATTATGCATGCTACCGGGGCTTAAAAAGTTTAAGCCAATTGCAGGCCAACAAGTCGCAAAAAAGATGAGTAATATCAGCAAACAATCCGGTGATGGTGTTGAATATTTTAAATTAGATGAGCTGTTTAAACGTTAGCAGATATTTATACGTCCTTTTCGCCATAAAAAGCGTTCTACAATATTTAATATCAGTTCCTCTAAGCTTGAGTTTAATTCGCACTTGTATTGTAAAACCTCATATTTGCTTGGCATAAAGCCCCGCCTACAGTAAATTTAAACACGCCCTACCGTAAAAACATAAAAAAGCCAGCAAATGCTGGCTCAATTATTAATGCCTATTAACCTTACGACTTGCCAAACTCAGTTGGTGCCGGTGGCACAACAAGTGGCTTTTTCGGGTTCGCTTTAAGCTCTTTTAATAGCTCTTGAACGGCGCGCTCAATCGATGGATCTTGGCCTGCCTGAATAAGCTCTGGACGATCAATCACTTCGATATCAGGGCTGACACCTTCATCTTCGATTATCCAGTTACCGTCGTTATCAAGTATTCTAAAGGTCGCTGCAATTACAGAGCCACCATCAACAAGACTTGGATTACCTGAAATACCAATTAAGCCACCCCACGTACGTGTACCAATCAATTTACCTAAGCCAGCTTGACGGAAGTAATACGGTAGCGCATCACCACCTGAGCTTGAGTAGCCATTGATCAACATCGCTTTTGGACCATCGTGAGCAAATTGTGGTGTTTTAGTTGGCTCAACACCACGGCGCTTCCAATAGTTTAGCGGTTTACGCGCCAGCCAAGTGATCATGTGCTCTGGAATAAATCCGCCACCGTTATAACGATCATCGATGATCATTGCATCTTTGGTTGTTTGCGGTAAAAAGTTTTTAAATAACGAACGATTTCCCTCGTAATGCGTGTTTGGCAAGTGTACATAGCCGATACGCCCATCTGAGAGTTTATTAACGTAATCAGCACGTGATTGCGCCCATTGTAAATAGCGCAGGTCTGTTTCGCTTGCGATTGGTTCTACGGTTACTTTCCAGCTTTTTTTCAAACTTGGTGACTTACTAAGCAATAACTCAACCGGTTTGCCTTGCGTGTTTTCGAGTAATTCATAAAAGTTGACAACATCTTTTACTGAACGACCATTCACCTCAACAATATAGTCACCAACGCTTGCGTTAATACCTGTTTCGTTAAGTGGTGAACGGAAGTTTTCGTGCCAGTTTTCACCTTTAAAAATGTTTTCTATTTTTACAAAACCCGATTTATGCGCACTAATTTCAGCACCTAATAAACCATGTTGTAAACGTGTTGCTCTTGGCATATCCCCAGAATTTACATAGATATGACCAGAGTTAATTTCACCAGCTATTTCACTTAATACGTGATCAAGGTCTGCACGGTGTGCAACGGCATCTGCCATTGGTTGATAGCGTTTTAAAATTGCGTCCCAATCTTGGCCATGATGATTTTCATCATAGAACCAATCGCGCAAAGTACGCCAACCTTCACGGTACATTTGCGCCCATTCTGTTTGTGGATCAATTTTAAGTACCATGTCTTGCAGGTTTAATGCGGTGGCTTTTAAGTCTTGCTTAGGCGCTGGTTTTATAACACTAAAACTATCACCTGCTCGCGCAATAATATGCTCTGCGTTGGCTGATATTTTATAACTATTAACACCCGCTGCAACGCTCGCTATTTCACCATCAACCGCAATCGGGATTAATTTAAGCTCACCGGATGAAAGTGTTAGTACGCCTTCTTTAACACCTGTTAGTGCGCGGTAATTGCCAGCAGGCGCATTTAGTGCAACAACACGGTCCATAAAGCCGTCACTTTCAATGTGATTGCTTGGCGTGTTTGCTGATTTTTCATCGTCTTTATCCGCTTTAGGATCAACGATGCTTGTTTCATCAGTAAGTGGGGCATTAAGTGGCTTAATGTTACTGTTTACCGCAACCGAATAAAGGCGCGTTGCGTTGTTAAACATGTAATCAAATTCGTAGCTACTAAAGGTTAAATTAAAGTCTCGCTCTGAGGTAAAATATAGCTGTTGTCCATCAGGCGAAAACGCCGGATTTGTTTCACTGCTCATATCGTCTGTTAGGCGAGTAACTCGCTTACCTTTAATATTGTAATGCCACAGCGACGCATAGCGGTTTTCATTATTTTTAACAAAAACAATGTCTTTACTATTAGGTGACCAAATATACGTGGTTAAGCTATCTTCTTCATATTTTGCGGTATCAATTTTGTGCTGTTTACCCGTTTTGATATCAAGCCACCAAAGCGTATGATTTTGATCAGCAAACAATAGCTTTTTATTATCTGGCGACCAAATAGGGTCAAAACGCCAAATACTGCCATTACTGGTAAGTTGCTTAACCTTATTGTTGCTGGCTCTGTCTTGTATGTAAATTTCATACTCGCCGCTTTCATCACTCATATATGCAATGTAACGGCCATTTGGTGACCAAGATGCCGCTATTTCACGTCCTTTAGGCGTATGGCTTAAATTACGTGTTGGGCCATTTTTAACTGGCACAGAGAATAATTCGCCACGCGCACTAAACACTACACGCTTACCATCATGAGATACATCCATTGAATCAATGAAATCGCTGACATTTTTGCTGTAAGGCATGGCATATTCACGACTGCCTTGTACATTGATGGTCAGTTTTTCTTCGCGCTGGGTTGCATCATCAAAGCGATACAAGTAACCGCCATTTTCATACACTATGGCGTCAGGCCCAGCTGATGGCCAAAGTACGTCAAAATCTTTGTGATGGGTGACTTTTACTGGCTTTTTACCGTCTTGATGCTTGTACAAGTTTAACGTGTACTCTCGATCCGACACATAATAAATGTTGTCGTTCACCCATGTAGGTTGTTGATCGGTTGCCCTGTCAGTGGTCAATTGCGTTGATTTATTATTTTCTAAATCGTATACCCATACATCTTGTGCACGCCCGCCACGCGAACGTTTCCACGTACGAAATTCACGATCAATTGGGGTATATACATACTGTTTTCCATCTGGCGATAACATACCACCGCCAGTTTCAGGAATTGCTAATGGTTGTTCTAAGCCTCCCTCAGCGGGTACCATATATGGGCGACCCACACGTTTGCCATGCGGTGTACGATTCGCTCTAAATACGATATGTTTACCATCGGGTGTCCAATCAAGTACACGGTAATCAAACCCACCTCGAGGTGGCATAACACCTACGTCGTTATAGTAAGTCAGCTGCTTTAGTTCGCTGCCATCGCGGTTCATAACATACACTTGGCGGCTGCCATTGTATTGCGCCGAAAAAGCAATTTTTGACCCATCAGGAGAAAATTTAGGAAAGGTTTCAAAACCAATATGATCAGTTAAACGCGTGCTTTTACCGGTTTTTGTATTGGCGATATAAATATCACCGGCATAAACAAACGTCACTGACTCTTTATGAATATCAGGAAAACGTAATAAACGCGTATCTTGTGTGTCATAAGCAAAAGCCATTGGCGATATTGCAGGTGCAACTGCGACGGCTACTGCTGTTAATAAAGTGCGTAATTTCAACTTTACTATCCTTATGCTGTTATTTTATATCATCATAACAACATAAATACGGATTGCAGCTTTGTTCGAAAAATTACTGTAACAGAGTGTAAATAATAATCACGCACTTTAATTTATCATACTGTAATTATTATATTTTCCCGACTTTAGGAAGTTGCTTTTTATTCGTTATTTTAAACGTTGTTAAATCAACTAGCATTGAAAACACGTCACTATTATCTATAAATAGTACAAATAAATTGCCATCTTCATTTACATCATACTCAAGGACACTATCGTAGCCTGTAATAATCTCGTTATAGTCACTCCCATCCGTTTTACTTAATGCAAAAGTGCTTTTGTCATCGCTGTTTAAAAGGCCATCGTTATTTGTGTCGTTTTTAATAACATCATAGGCAATACCAGCCGCACTTGATTGCGAGTCAAATTCAGATAAATAGAGTGGCTGGATATCAAGAATCAATTGATCTGTCGTACTAAAAAGCCAATTTGAATGGTTTGTTTTGCCATTTATAAACATCACATTTTTTGAGCGTGTTGCATTGTATTTATAATAAGAAGAACCATTAAAATTTTCTGTAACCTGGCCAAACTCACGTTCTGTTTCCGCTTCAATCGTTAACTTTTCAGATTCAAGCTCTATAAAGTAAAAGTCCGTTTTTCCTATTCTTTGCGGGTAGCCCAAGCGCCATTTTTCTTCTTCGTTTTTGTCATCGGCTAAATTTAACGTCGGTGGCTCAATATAATTATCGCTAAATATTGTTTGAGCGAGTTGATATGAGATTAACAAAGTTCCTATTACAATTCCTAACAATAAAATTAGCCCATTTAGGTTCCATACCCATTTAAAAAATGTCTCTGATTTCATGTTTTTCCCAACATATTAAAAAATAATTGAACAATTTTAGTAAACATACGTATTGATAGGTTTGTATACCTAAACCACTATACCGCTGAGGCGTACCAATGAAAATACATAATATTGCATCCGTAGTTGCCGTAAGTTTGCTTTTGCCGTCGGGGTTTGTAAGCGCAAATCAAAGTTGGTATATAGTCAATGACTCTGTAATGGGTGGATTATCAACAAGCCAAGTGTATGAAAAAGATGACGCATTAGTTTTTTCAGGTACTGTATCACTTGAAAACAACGGCGGGTTTGCATCGGTTCGCACAGCCATTAACACCAATGAGCAAGCCGCTAACCAAATTTCATTACGCGTTAAAGGTGATGGCCAAACTTACCAACTTAGATTAAGAACAACACAATATTTAGATGGTCCAGCCTATACAACTTCATTTAAAACCACCAAAGATGAATGGCACCTAGTGAACTTTACACCTTCGGATTTTAGCCTAACTTTTCGCGGGCGCATACTTGAGCAAAACCCTAACTTTTACTTTAAAGATATTAGGCAGCTAGGCATCATGATAGCTAAAAAACAACAAGGCGACTTTAAACTCGAAATAAACCAAATAGCCTTTAATAATAGTTAATCACAACAAAATTCTATCCCTGAAAAGTGTGTGGGAGTAATTCTATTAAGTATGGGCTAAAACGTATTACATATCACACTAACAGGCTTTATTAATCACTTGTTAGCGCTTTGTGTAATCACCCACAACCTCCAAAATAGATCTGAGATAACTCGCAGTTTTATCTTCTATTTTCTGTCTAAATATAAATAAAATAAAAAAGGACTGCATATATTTTGTCAGAAAATCCCTGCACGAACTTAAGCGTATTAACAGTAAATACGGGCTAGTCACTATGTGTACAAGCGGCAGGCAAGGCATAGCTGCTACTTTTGAAGCACTTTAATTTATAGAGTGTTTTTGGAGCATTGGCCAAAAGTAGCAGCGTAATAGTTGAGCTAACCAAAATAAGGAACATGGCGCTTAAAAGTGTGTTCCTTTTCTTGATTTTAATCTTAAGTCCCTGCTTTAAAATATATTTCAACTTAAAGTTTAATACACTCAGAGCTTCAATTGTTTAAGCTATTGATTTACTTTAAATAAAGTGACTTTAGATAAGTAAGGTCAGAGTTTATTTTCTACGGTTTTGTTAAAAACTATCCCGCCATAAGACAATGAATTTACATTTTCAGTCACATCAAAACGAATCACTGTTCCTGAAGTCGGCTCCATTTGAACCCTTATTTGCTCTACTTTATCCATCCCTGTAGATCTAGAGTGCATAACACCCCACGTGACATCAAACCGACCCTCAATGTTCAATTTAACCGTCATTGTGCCAAGCAAACGATGAGTATATTCCCCGACATAATTTTCTTTTGGTAGGCTAAGTAAAAACTCTCTTTTATTTAATTTATTTTGCTGGTTCGCTAACATTGTATCTATTGCGCTTAGTTTACCTTTGAGCGATGCAATTCTTTGCGCTATAGACTCTTTAATGCCTGTCTCTTGTAAAAGTGAGCCATATACGTAATCAGCAATAACACTGGTTAAACGACTACTTAAAAAATCTTCATTATTTAAAATTACAAGGCCAATTTTCTTTTCAGGCATAAATGAAACATGTGCATGGGCTCCTGCAAAGCCACCAAAATGATGTAACATTCTCTGGTTTTTATAATCACCAGTGTACCAGCCCCATGCATAGCCATCGCGCTTAAAATCTAAAAAAGCAGTATCTGTAGTTACTTGCTGAGTATGGGATTTTGCAATTACCTCTGACGGAAAAACGCCTTTACCATCAATATACCCCTGATTTAATTGAGCAATTAAAAACCGCCCTAGATTTTTAGAGGTCGCGTACATCCCCCCAGCAGCATGCATAGTGCTATCTTGCTTTTCTAAATAAAGTGGTTCACTACTTTTGGGGTTAGTTAAAGAATAGGGTTTAGCAATGCGCGATTTATCTTTAATGTGGGAGGATTTAGCACTGGTTGAAAGCATTTTAGCGGGCTCAAAAATTTGATTTTGTAACTTTTCCTGCCAGCTTTGCTTAAAATAACGATCTGCAAAAACACTGTAAATATTGTAACCAACATTTGTATATTTAAACTCACCCACCGCTTCTTTTGATAAGCTTGACTCTTGTATTACCAGCTGTTCAATAGACTGCGCTGTGTGCTCACCGCTAAAAGCCGTTGCTAATACCAACGGTAGATTATTAATTGAAGCCGTATGAGTCAGTAAGTCTTTAGCCACAATATTTTCTCGCCCTGGTAATATTAACTCAGGAAACATCGCCTCTAAGGTAGTGCTCTTTAACGTTGTATTACTCGAAGCATCAAGTAGATGATTAAGTGCTAGAAATGGCTTGGTTACAGATGCAATGTAAAAGCGAGTATCAGCATCAGTTTTTAACCCTTCTTGAATATTACGATAACCCCAATAGCCTTCATATATTATTTTATCTTCATAAACAACAGCAACCGCAGTCCCTGACGGTAATTGTGCTGTTTCTTTAATATTATTTACAAATGAGTTTAAAAACTCACTATCAAATTGATTTTGCTTTGCCTCTATACCAAATGACGATATTAAAATAATAAAACTTAACGCCTGTATTATATAATTCATTTATTTATCTACCTTGATTAGTTTTGTTTATTTCATCATGGATATAAGCCTATTTATAGAATAGATGTAACATCACCTCGCTTTGATGAAAAAAGTTTTGCTAGCTGGCGTGGTGTTATATTAAATTGGTTTTTAAGTGTTCGCGTAAAGTGACTTTGATCTGAAAAACCGCCAAAAGCACTCGCTGAACTAATACTATTTTGGTCACATAAAATAGCCGAAATGCTTTTTTGCAAGGCTAATCGTTGTCGATATTGTGAAATTGACATACCAAAATAGGTTTGAAAAATACGACTCAGGTGTACTCTGTGCACCCCCACACTCACTGCTATTTGCTCGATGCTCATATCACTTTCGTTTAAGGCCTGCTCTGCGAGTTTTAGCCACGTAGGCGGATACCTTAACTTTTTGGCGTAAGGGATGGTGGCGCTAAAAATGCCAAGCACACGCTCTTCATAATCAATGTGTTGTGAACAACTTGGTTGCATCAACATACCGCTCATACCATGCCATTGCGCTGACATTTGACTTAGTTCACTAAAGCGATGATTTAACGCGCCATATTCATCAAAAAAAGCCGATTGCTCCGAGTCAATATTGACTGATAGAAAAAAAGCGCCATAGGGACCAATAACGTTACTGTGCCTATGCGACAACGGTTTATACTCAACAACACCTATTTGGTTTTCTACTTCTGAGGATCTACTTTTTTCTATTGCTTGACCTGATACAAGCGAAGAAAATTGGCTCACTTTATGGCTATGCATAGGCATAAAAACATGAGGAAAATAATACACCAATTTGACTGTTTTAATTACCTCACTGTTGGCAGGAACAACTGTAATAGCACGATGTTCTTCATCTTCGCTAAATTTAAACGTATTCATTATTAATATTCCCATACAAAACTCGAAGCTTGACAAAAACAGCATTATTGGTGCTATTTAAGAGTCAGTAATACGTTATACAATGAGCGGTCATTTATTGGTTCAGAGCCACCAGCATTTTAAATAACTGTTAATAAGAAATGCATGATGCGTTGTGTAAGAGGCTTAAGGTTAAAAGGCTCATACTACCCAACTATAGGTCGATGTCGAGAGCAATAGTATCACCCTTATTACCCGACAAGATCCTAAATAAACGACCAAGTGTACGGAAAAACCATATGATAAATTCAATAAGAAACTCAACGATAAGTTCAAGTATATCAATTTTGGAGTTTTCTGAATCACGCTTTCCACGTTTTTTACTTGACCAAATTGTATAGGCGAATAGATAAAAAAGAAAACCTGCAAGTAGTGAATAAACTAGACTGAATAAACTAGACAGCCACTTTAATTGAGCAAATAAAGCTGCGCTACTAAGTTTACTCTTTTGGGCTAAAAACTTATCTTTTCTTGAATTCAAGTATCAAACTTTAGGATGGGTGCACTTGGAACCTGAATTCGGGAAAGCTGATTTGCTCAAATGGACACCTAACACGAGTAAAAATAGTAACGAGTTGATCAATATGAATTTTTTAATCATTTGAACTCTTCCCTTAATAAGTTAACTTGACGCGTAGCCCCTCTCAGCTCATTATGCTTCTCACTGTTAAATTCACCGTGTGTTCTGATAAAGCCTCCAGGTAATTTAAACCTATCTCTTAAGTTTCCTAGTAATTGTCGAGCTGCTTTAAACTGAGCCGATGACAGTTCCCTCCGCGTATAGTCGCCCAAAAAGGCTACGCCGATATTACCTTGATTATGCCCCCCTACGTGTGCCCCTGCATACTTAAGAGAACGCCCCTCATAAATTGTTCCACGCTCATCAATCATGTAGTGATATCCAACATCTGCATTGTTATATGCCTGTGCTAAGTCTAGTTTACTCAATGCTTGCCTCATTAAAGTGACAGCGCCTTCGTTGGCACGGTGCATATCTTCCACTTCCTTCGGTGTTTCGGCACTCCCAGTGTGATGTAAAGAAGGTCAATAAACTGGACAGCCACTTTAATTGAGTAAATAAAGCTGTGCTACCAAACATTAGGATGGGTGTTATCTTTGTTATTTGTTATCCCATCTTTGTTATCATCTTTTATCTTCACCTATAAAGGTCAACACGCCCTAATACTTTCAGTAAAGTTTAATTGTAAAAGGAATATTCTGAGGTCAATTAATCTTGCTATTTTTGGAACGTTGCAATAAATTACTACAAAAACCACACTAAATTTAAAATAATGATGAAAAAACGACTTTCTATACTGCCTATTTTTTTACTAACTGGCTGTAGCTTCACACCTACAATAAATAATAATGACCTTGTACTGATTGATATCACTGATCCCCTTTCAACGACAAGTAAAGTGTCTAGTCAATACCCTGATGAAATAGCCGGTGAAGGGTTAACCCAATTATTTGATGATTCAAAAAGTAGTAAATACCTATCAAAACAAAGTAGCACTTGGGTTCAGTTTGATTATGGCGAACCTATCTCAGTAAAAAAATACCGATTAACCTCAGCGCAAGATGCACCAATGCGCGACCCAAGCAATTGGACGCTACGTGGCTCAAATAATCAGACTGACTGGCAAACACTGCAAACAATCAGTGATTTTAAATTTGCACAGAGGGGTTTTACCGCAGAATTTGAGCTTGATAATGAAAGTAGCTATCAGTTTTACCGCCTTGAAATGACCCAACGCGGTAAAACACAATGGGGAGACAATTATCTTCAGTTGGCGGACTTACAGCTTTTAGCCCCTACCACGTTACCTGTTGTTGACTTTTTGGTATCAAAACAGATTGTAAAACCAAATGAAAATGTACAACTACAAAGCAATACGCTCAACAAACCAACCAGTTATGTATGGCGCGCTAATAAAACCATACTCGCTAAAAATACACCATCCCCAACAGTGAGTTTTGCTGAACCTGGCAGTTATAATTTATCTTTAAAAGCGATTAATAATTATGGTTCAGACACCTTAACCAAATATAATGCAATTAAAGTACTCGATAAAAGTAAACCATGGCAAGGGTTTAAAACTCCAACTGTAAAGTTGAATTTTATTGATAAAAAATCACCGGGTTATCATCGTCTAATTGCACTATTTCCTGATTTATCCCAAACAATTGATGATGTTACACATCAATTAGTTAAAGAATTATATAAAAATTTTGCAGAAGTACCAGAGTTTCGCCAAGTAGAATTTAAATTAGAGTGGATGGATACATTAGCGTATCGCAGTGGTGATGAAACCAATATGGTTATTGCCTTTAGCTCAAAATATATTACCGAAGAACTCAAAGATCAACCGGATGAAGTCGTCAAATATGAGCTACTTGGTGTGCTTTGGCATGAGCTTACCCATGGTTACCAGCTGTTTCCTGCAAACACCAGTTATGCATCTGACGACACTCACGCCTTTATTGAAGGCATGGCCGACTTGATCAGAATTGAAGCTGGCTATCATAAAACACGCTCACCTAAAACCTCACAAACATGGCTTGGTGGTTACACTAATACAGGGTTTTTCTTAAAGTGGTTATCTGACAACAAAGTGGATGATTTTGCATACCGATTTAATCAAACTGCAAAAAATATTGAACCGTGGTCGTTTCAAACTGCCATAGAATCACTCACTGACGAGCCTCTTTCTTCACTTTGGGAACAATACCAGCAGAGCCTAATCACTGCTCAATAAACTAAATAATAAAAAGCATATAGCCAATTATATGCTTTTTACTAATAAATATGCATATCCCCACCCTCTTTGTTCGCCAAGTAGCCCTCCAACCCCCTCTAAATTACTGCCTCAAAGTTACCTGTCCTTACATTTTAAATCGACCTTAAAATAGAAAACTTTGTGAACTAAATGTAATTTTTGTTTGACATTGTTTATTTTCTAGCTGATTATTGGATCGTTCCTATTTCTAGGTTTGTTTTTAATAAATAAAATTGATATACGAATAAAATATAAATATTTATTAGCCTGTAGCTATGCAAATTTAGTTTTTTTTTAGCTTTAAATTGGAACGTTCTAAACTATATAAATAATAAAATGGGTGGGGATATGAATAAGTTACCAAAAAGATATTTTTTTTCTAAAATCTGCATAGCGCTGTCATGCGCCTTGTCAATTCCGGTTATTGCGGCTGAACAAAATACTGAAAATAACGTCGCAGAGACTGAAATTGAACGTATAGTAACAACTGGTTCGCGTATTAAACGTACCGAACTTGAAGGGGTTGTGAACGTATTTTCGATCACCTCTGATGATATGATCAAAAATGGATTTTCATCTGTTTATGATGCGCTGGCAAATAATACAGCAGCAACGGGCGCTGTTTTAGGTGAAGTTAACACAGGCTCTTATACACCTGGTGCAAAAGAGCTCAACCTACGAGGTTTAGGCCCTGAGTACACTTTGATCCTCGTTAACGGTAAGCGTCTAGCATATTACCCTATGCCTTTTGGCGGCCAAACAAACTTTGTTAATTTAGATATGATACCAACTGCAATGGTTGATCGTATTGATATTCAAACGGGCGGCGCGTCAGCTATTTACGGCTCAGAAGCAATGGGTGGCGTTGTTAATATCATCACCAAAAAAGGAATTGAAGGTCAATATATCGATATTGACGGTGGTGTAGATACGTATGGCTCAAATCGCCGTAAAAGCGTTAGTTTTGTAGGTGGCTATAGCAAAGATGCATGGACTCTTGATTACGCATTAGAATACAAAGATAACGCGGGGCTTTTTTCAAGTGATCGTCCTTATCACGACAGTCTGTGGGATAACCCTGCGCCAAATGGAAACCGCGAATTAAACCGATCTATTACTGTTTACTCGCTTGATACACCAACAATCAATAACTACAGTACACAATATTGCAACACCGAAACTAACCCTCACCCAAAGGCTGTGCAACACTTTATTCAGCGTAATAATTATGGCATGAGCTGTGGCTGGGATGAAACAGGCGACAACCATTTAATAAATAAAAATCAAACATTTAGTGGTTACTTAAATTCAGAATATGAATTAAGTAATGACCTTACCTTATTTGCAAATGGCTTTTATATCAGCCAAGAAAAGAAAGGTAGCCGTGGCACATTATTCTTTAACGATACTGAGTTTTGGGATCCTGATCTAGCAAACAAAGACGGCAGTCAAGGCGCTAGTGTAAAATACATGTGGCGTAAAGTGCTCGACAATGAGTACACCAATGATGGTTATGGTCGTACATTTAAAGACACTTCTTATTCATTTAACTTTGGTGTTATGGGCCAAGTTGCTGACTTAGATTACTCACTAGGCTTTTCACGCTCAGAGTATGACTTTTCTGACCGCTATTTGCATAACACCAAAACAGGTCTGTCATCTGTTCTTGGTGAGAAACTCGGCGAAGTTAATAACCTACCAATACACCGCCCAAATTACGGGTTGTGGTTTGGTGAGCTAACCCCTGATTCAGCACTGCAAATTGCTGACTGGGCAACTTACCAAGGTAACTCATTCAATAACACGTTTACTGCGGATATCACAGGCGATTTATTCGAACTTCCAGCTGGGCCAGTGGCGTTTTCAGCCTATATAGAATTTATGAATGAAGGGACAGAAGCAATCCCTGATGAACGAGTTCTAAATAAAGAGTTTGAAGGACTGACAGGGGTAACAACAAAAGGCGAGCGCGATCGTTATGCCGCGGCAATTGAAGTATTAGTTCCTGTGACTGATACGCTTGATATCGAATCCGCTGTACGTTATGACTATTATGATGATGACTCTAACGTAGGTGGTGCATTTTCCACACAATTAGGTTTAAGCTACCGCCCTGTTGAAGAAGTCGTTTTTAGAACAGCAATGGGCACAACATTCCGTGGGCCTGATTTAGCGGCTGTTTATAAAGGCTTTAGTGGTAACTTTGGCGCAGGCAACGACCGCATCCTTGCAGATGCATGTAAACAATTAGCCAACTCAGACGAAGCACTAGAATATGACGCCAGTGCTCTGGCAACTAGTTGCGCAAACGCAGACCTTCAAAGCAACCCTGATCAACCTAGCTTACAAGTAAACTTTGAAAGTGTATCAACTGGTGATAAAAGCTTAAAAGAAGAAACCGGAAGCACCTTTACTGCGGGTATCGTCTATGAGTTTAACGAATACCTTTCGTTTAATATCGACTACTACGACATTACAATCAAAGACAAAATTCAAGTCCTCAGTGCAGGCTACATTATGTCGATTGACTATGACTGCCAAACAGGCGTATTTGATAGTAACTCTGAGCGCTGTAAAAACATGGCTTCGCGCATTCAACGCTACGACGGCGCAGGCAATGGCACTGACCGACTAGGTAACCCAATCTCTGGCGACCCTTACACACCGCATACAATTACTGAAGGCTATATTAATGCATCTGAACGTCAAGATGCTGGTGTTGATATTGGCGTTAAAGGCCTAGCTGAAACTGACCTTGGCTCGTTCAAGTATCAGTTTAACTTAACTCGCACACTGAAAAAGAAAGAGCGTTTGCGTGCTGGCGATGAGTTACTTGATTTACTTGATGACCAAAACAACATGGATTTTCGCACCTTAGCGAATGCGAGCGTTACTTGGGAGCACGATAATACTGCTATTTCTGTATTAGCGAATTACAAAGGCGCCCTGTGGAATAACGCCAATTATGGTGATCGTGTAAAATTGCCCGCATGGACCCGCTACAACCTAACTTTAGGTCAACAGCTAAATGAAGATGCACGCGTTATTTTCACTATTAATAACCTATTTAATGCGATGCCTCCACAAGATGAAACGTTTACAGGCTACCCATTTTATCGCATGGGCGCATACGACACACTTGGGCGCCAATTCTCGCTGCGCTTAACTTACGCCTTTTAAAATACCACAGGTGCTTAATATTAATTAAGCACCTAATAATAATTAAAAATCAGGTAATATCATGAAAAAATTACATTTATCAACAATCGCTTTGTGTGTAACAAGTCTGCTAGTCGGGTGCAATGACGGCTCTGGGTTTGTTTCAACAGCAAAACCAAAAACAGATACCCCTGCGGTTGTAACAGAAACCGCGGTTAGAAACATGAGCACTGATGCAGGCCGTGAAATCTCAGCGATTGATGCAGACTCGCCACCAGCTGAAACAGTTAGCAATTTATTTGATGGTAATAAAGGCACTAAATTTTTAACGTTTTCAAAAAATGCGACCGTCATATTTAAAGCCAGCCAGGCTTATGAGCTCGTATCGTATAACTTCATTTCAGCAGATGACGAACCCAACAGAGATCCAAAAAACTGGGTACTCAAAGCCTCAAACGATGCTAACGAATGGCTTGAAATTGATAGCCAAGCTAACCAAGTATTTGCTAAACGTGGGCAATTAAATAGTTATGAGATTGAAGGCGAATTAAGTGCTTATCAATATTATAAATTTGAACTCGTTCACGGTGGCACTGATAGCTATGGGAACGATATTTTGCAACTTGCTGAAATTGAGCTTCAAGTAAAAGCAAAAGCCCCGATAGTTAGCTATAACGTCAATGATAAAACGCCAGAAGTTGACCAATTTATCATTTTTAAAGACACCTCTTTAGCTGGCGCTACAAGCTGGGAATGGCAATTTGAAGATGGAACACCAGCAACAAGTACAGCGCTAAGCCCTCTAGTCAAATTTAGTTCGTTAGGGCCTAAAACAGTTACACTCACGGCAAGTAATGATAAAGGCAGCACGACGTTAGTAGATAAAAATGCGATTCGTGTTTGGGACCCTGCTACACCATGGGCTGGCTTTCCAAAACCTGCGGTTAGTTACACTAAAAACTTAGCAGATCACCCTGGGCAACTCGCATTAGAGCGTGTAATGCCTGACTTAACAGACATTATCCATCAAATTTCATTAGGCGTTGCGCAAATTCTTTATACTAACGTAACTGAAATCAATGTATTCGAAACACTGAATTTTGAAACAGGTGAATATGACTTTCCCGCAGCAAAAAGCGGCACAGATAAAAATATGATTTTATATTTTGATCTAAACCACTTAGCTAACCTAGAAAGTAAAGGCGATGAAGCATTACGTCAAGAGATCATGGGTATACTGTGGCACGAATTAACCCATGGCTACAATAACACGCCAGCAAACGGCGAATATAAACCCGGTGCAGAGCTTCACAGCTACCTAGAAGGCTTAGCTAATTATGTGCGTATTAAAGCAGGCTTTTTAGAACATCAACGGCCACAAATTAGCTGGATCGATAGCTGGAATGAAGATGCCTACAATCAAACATCGTTCTTTTTAGAATGGGTGGCGAATACAAATCAAAATACTGATTTTATACGTTTATTTAATGCCTCAGCCAATGAAATTGAAGAATGGAGTTTTGACGCTGCATTTAAATCAATTTTTTCAGCGCAACGCGGTATAGATGTTGTTTTCGCGCAGTATCAGCAGTATTTAAAAAATGACTTAGGGTTAACTCCCTCTTACCCAACACCGGTAGAAGGTTACCGTAACTTTGCACAAGATGCCGGCATGACAGTAACGGGCTACGCCACTGATGTAGGTATTTGGGGAGAAGGGGTTGATAAAACAACGGATAATAACGTTAAAAATAAATATAACGCGATCATTGAAGCGCCGTGGTGGGTAGCAGAGCACGCCCCTACACTACTGCCAATACAAGTCGTCTCCAGTGTTGATGTTGATTTTAGTTTTGAACAAACTCAGCTACTTAACCGCTACAGTATTGCAACGGGTAACGATAACCCACAACGCGATCCAACTAGCTGGCAAGTATTTGGCTCAACCGATGGTGCCAACTGGCAACTTATTGATACCGCCATGTTCCCCGATAATCCTGCACGCTTAGTTACCTATCAATTTGAAGTACAGAGTAATACAACTGCTTATGCATATTACCGGTTCAGCTTTTTAAATGAGCAAACAGGCGATGGTGTTGGAGGCGATGAAGGCCGCCTAGTTCAACTTGGCGAAATTGCATTACTAACTAAAGAATAAATTTTTGTGAAACCCCGGGTAAACAAAAAGCCTTAACGTCAATGTTAAGGCTTTTTTATTTTAAAGCTAAAGTAACCACCTCAATAAAAAGGAAAGTAAAAATAAGACCAAGTTGATACAAATGATTATTAATAATAATTTGTAAAAGAAAGATCGCTCTCAGTAGCACCTGACCAACGCCATCCGTCACAGTAAAATACCTTACCAATTATTATCAACATCTTATGTTGTCGAGTGGCTGGAGAGTGCCATGAGCGGACGGTCAGGAATTATAATATCTGAAGTCAAAATTTGATCCCATTGGCTTTAATCGAGTGATTTTCGTGATCAAAGCTTAATGAGAATATGCAAGTGGGTCTGCATTCAAGACAACACCTGCAGCAATGAAATAAACTAGACAGCCACTTTAATTGAGTAAATAAAACTGTGCTACTAAGTTTACTCTTTTAGGCTAAAAACTTATCTCTTTTTATATCATCACTTGCACATCGTTCATTAAGCGAGCGCCTATACTGTGAAACCTAAATTACGCGCATGAAAATAACTGCATAATTGCAGTTTTAACTTTTTACTGAGGACTTTTAACTTTATGCCAGTAGCTTTTCGCTGTTACTGACGTTGCTACGCCGTTTTCTGCTCAAGTGTTCACAGTAACTCTCTTGTGAGGTCGTCCTACCTACTGCGCCATGAAATACGCGCGTAAATTGCGTGGTCAATTTTAACCAGTTTTCTGGGGAGATATTGACTCTTTCTAGTAAAGGTAAATGTGTGCTTTCAATATACCCGCGTTTGCCTTCTCGTATACAACGCCCTGTTAATTCAACCAATTCAAGGTAAGATTTAAGTTCAAACGGTAGCCCTTTTGGCATAATTTGACGTGGCATACCGGCAAAACGCAATAATTTTTTTGGTTGCTTGCCCTCTGTTGCGTTTTCAATGCGTTT
>NZ_LHPH01000003.1:0-252890 GCF_001298125.1 Pseudoalteromonas porphyrae
TACATAGATAAAGTAAAAACTATTTCTTTATTTATGAGAAGTATAAAAAGTGCTGAATATAAAGAAATTTTAGAAATCACTTTATTCTCGAAGCTCACTATTTTCACTTGGCTTTTATTTATTGAAATAGCTTATAACTTGTACAGAACAGCCGATGACAACGATAAAAAAACTGCTGAACTTGTATTTATGGAAGTTGCTGGTTTAACATGTAGGCAGCTAAAAGAAGTTTATTGGCTTGATTCATTATCTGAACAAGTACTTGTAGAGCTAACAGAACGTAAGCTACTTTAACTATGTAAACCCCTTTCCAGCCGAAAGCTTACCCTCTAAACTTTATACTCGTTACCAGTGTTTTATTATGAAAACTGGTAACGATGCAACCACTCCCACTACCTAAACGACCTAAGCTATCTAACTTTACGTTAGTGCCCAATAGCCAAATACACTTAAACAAAGCCAATAATGCGACCGAGATTTACGACCTTGAGGGCGCTTATTGGGAGTTTGAAATAGAACTTGCCAATGTGCCTGAGCGTGATGCGTTGGCGCTTGATGGTTTTATTGCCAGCCTACGCGGCCAAGTGGGCACGTTTACCTTAATAGATTACCGCCGTGAGCAGCTTGATAAAGATTTTGTGGGTTATGTACGCGGTGATAACCAAGACGGCAATATTTTAAACATTGATGGCCTACCCGCTAACCAAACCCTGTTGGTTGTTGGCGAACGTATGCAAGTAGGCGTTGGCCAAAACACCGAACTTAAAGTATTAACCCAAGATTTAGTGACTGACTCACTAGGCCGCGCTACCGTTATATTTGAATCTCCCCTACGCAAAATACCTGCAGACAACACCTTAATCACGTTTAAACAACCGGTTGGTTTGTTCCGCCTTGCTGATAACAAGCAAGGACTTGCCAGTGCGCAGTATAAAAACGGCATTGTTACCAGCTGGAAAATTAAAGGGCGGGAGGCGTTTTAATGGAAAGCTTAAACGCTGCCCTACTCGCTGATTTAGCAACAAGCGGTCGTGCTCGTTACTTTGTGCGCCTGGCGTTTAAAAGTGGTGATGTGCTGTTACATACCGGTGTGGGTGAGCGCCGCTTTGCTAATTTAACCTGGCATGGCGTGGGTATGCTTGGCACCGTGAGTGAAATACCGGCCAGCGATAAAAACGACAGTGCTCGCATACGTTTAACCCTACACACCCAAGACCAGGCTATTTTAGCTGAGGTTGCCGAAAACGACCCCATTAGCCAGGGCTGCGAAATATACCTAGTGACTGTTGATGAGCATTACCGTGTGAGCCAAAGCCAGTTACTTGAAAGCGGCTACATTGTGGCCTGTGATGTTGAGCGCGGCGATGTATCACAAATACAACTTAGCGTAGCAGGTGAAAGTGAGCGCTGGAAAGAAGCCCGCTTAAACCAACGCTGGAACGACGCCACCCAAAAAGCGCTTTACCCGGGCGATGTGTTTTTTAGTGAGCAAGCGACCGCCAATAAACAAAACCTACCTGATACACAACCTGGTAATTACATAGGAGGGCCACGCAATGAACGTCGCCGCTAAGCTTGCTGCTTTTATAACAAAGCGTAACTGTGAACCGTTTAAATGGGGTAAAAATGATTGCTGCCTATTGGTAGCTGATTGGGTGCTATTTGCAACGGGTAACGATGTAGCCGCCGACTTTAGAGGTAAATACCGCACTGAACGTGGTGCATTTAAACAATTATTTAAACGTGGTTTAAACGATATTCAAAGCGTGTTTAAAGAGCGTTTAAACCCCGCAATTGCGCTTAGTTACGCCCGCCGCGGTGATATCGCCTTGGTTGAGTTTAAAGGTGAGTATGTGGGCGGCATCGTGACTGTTAATGCAGTGGTGTGCGTGGGTGAAAATGGCTTGGTAACGCTACCCATGGACGCCGTAAAGGCGGTTTACCCGTTGGAGCCGCGTAATGTCTAAGGTAGTTGAGGTATCAGCAAAGTTAAGTGGTGACTTTTTAGGGATAAGCTCGACATTTTGGGATAAAACCATGGGGGCGCTTTGGGAGTCGCTAGAGCCAGATGAACCAGTAAACGATTTAGCGACACTTGGCCAAGGCTTACAAAAAGGCATTGACCAACCTCGGCGCATAACCTTTGGCCGCGACCGTGTAGGCGGTGTTATTGCCCACCAAGCAGAAGTTGAAAAAGGCGATAAAAAATGGATGCAGTTAATTGTACTCATTAACGGTGCGCCCATAGATGCCCTTGAAGAGATATACATTGCGGATAAAAAACTGAGTGAATACCCAAGTGAAAGCTGGGATTATTCGCTCAGTGATGGCCGCCAAACCACAGCTAACGCGAAAGCGTTGGCTAAAATGGCGGGCTGGACCAGTGAGCACGTGGGCTTTGGCCAAAGCTATGTGTTTATTGAAATTGAAAATAATCGTGAAGTGTTTGAAGACGGCATAAGCGACATGGGCTTTTTAATACGCGGTTCCCGTGTGTGGGACCCGCGCGATACAAGCCAAAACCCTGACGACGAAAGCACCTGGCTTTGGAGCCAAAACGCCGTGTTATGCGCCCTGCACTATGTGCGTTTTTACGGTGCTCACGAAGTGCCGTTTGAGCGTTTACCACTGCAGTGGTGGATTGCAGCCATTAACGTGTGTGATGAAGACGCTGAGTTTACGGATGCTGAGGACGTTGTAACGACAGAGCCACGTTATACAACCAATGGCAGTTTTACGTTTAGCACCAAACCCATTGAAGTTTTAAACCAATTAGAAGCGTGCTTTGCAGGTAAAATCTTTAGACAAATGGGTCAATGGTATGTGCGCGTAGGTGCCTGGTATGGCAATCCAACGCACACAATTAATCAGGATGATGTACACGGTAATATTAAAATAAAATGGCACGCTGATTTACGCGACCGTGCCAATGTTGTTAGAGCCACATTTACCGACCCTGAGCAAAACTATGACCGTACAGATGCCCCGCCCGTTATGTCTAAGGGTTATCAAGCCATTGATAACCAAACGCTTGAAAAAACCATTACTCTGCCATTTGTACGCAGCAGTACTACAGCGCAGCGCTTATCCACTATTTATATGGAGCAAACCCGCCTTGGCGAAATAGAGCTACCGCTTAAACACAAAGGTTTGGCTGCAGCTGTGGGCCGTACGGTGTATTTAAATTTACCACGCGAATCCATTAGCAATAAAATTTACCGTGTTACAGAGCGCCGCTTTAGATTAGACGGTGGCGTAACCTTGATGTGTGTTGAAGACGGCCCTGATTTATGGGCTGATAACATAATACCTGGTGCGCAGGATTTAACCCCAAACAGTGACTATTTGGTTGGCAAACCACAACCAACTTTTGATGTACGGGTAACAATAGACGGTGACGGAAACGGCATAATTAAATGGAACCACCCGACCCCGCTTGCTGTGCATGAATACGATGTTGAGTTTATTAATACTGCTGCTAACGGGCCAGTATTTAAAACCTCAGTCACCTACACACAAGTAACAATCCCTAATTTGCAGCTGGGAGAATACACCGCACGTATTAGCGCTAAAAACATATTTGGCCAGCGCTCACTATTGGTTGCGGTGCAATTTAGTGTACTAACCCCTACTTTGCCGAGTGTATATGTTACTGCTGATTATAACCAAATTACGTTAACTGCTGAGATTGCCGCAGCTGGCATTGGTACACAGTTTGAGTGGGAGTTTTTAGGCACCGCAGCACAGCCACATAATGGCGAACGTGTGCTTGCACAGATTTATAACCGCATTGGTTTAAAAAGCGAAACGGAGTATAAATTTAGAGTGCGCAGCGTAAATCACCTGGGCGCAAGTGATTGGGTTAACGTAACGGCCACTACGACCACCGTTGATTTAACAGAGTACATTAATGAATTACCCCTTACAAAATTAAGCACTGAGGCCCAAACCCTTATTGCTGACATAAACGCGCAAGTTGATCGCCTGCGCCCTGAAACTGAAAACAACTTACCCAGCTTAATTACTAAAAACCTTAATGCCATCACCGGGCTTGCTGAAAAAGTACAGGTTATCGATGCTGAGAACCCAAACAATTTACAGCAGCAACTTGCCGATTCAAATAGCAAAATAACGGATTTAGAGCGCGTAACAGAGGTGTTAGACGCCTCAGTTGATAGCAGCCTACCTGCACTGATTAAACTCAATAACATTGCAATTGAGCAGCAACGTTTAGAACAGCAAAGCATTGGTTTAAGCCTTTTAAACGTGACCAGCGCGTATACAAGTTGGCGTACCGAGTACGAACGCCGCTCGTTTAATAACGAACGTTTGATTGATGCAGCTGTGTATGTTGATCCAGACACAGGCACCATTGTTAACCGCGCGTATGCCATTGCTGAAGAAAGTTTTAATAGCGCTACGCTCTTAATTGAAGGTGTGAACAGTAAAATTACTCTTGCGTCACAACAAATTGCGCAATCTCAAAACCGCATAAGCCAGGCTGAGGCGCAGCTTATTGTTCAAGCAGCACAAATTAATCAGAAAGCGAGTTTTGCCGAAGTAGATGGGCAAATAGCTGGTGCATTATCAGCACTACAGCCCGCGTATAGTTGGCAGTTTAATACTGGGGTTGAAGGGTTTATTGGCACGGATAGCCACCATGCACAGGGCTACATTGTGGCCACAAACACAGTAACCACGCCAACAATCAGCTATAACGCCTATGATAACCCCATGTTTCGTGTGCGTTTACGTATACATAATGGCGCAACATGGAAAGGTGATATTAAATTTAATGGTGGGTCCACTACCCTGCATTTGCCTGAGCCAACCAGCACAGATTTTGAGACCTTAACGCTTGATGCAACAGGCGCAGCAGGCTACACGGGCACTATTACTAGCTTAGAATTTGACCTTGGCGCGTGTGATATCGACTTTATTGAGGTTGGTAAACGCGGCGCTAACGATTTAGCTCTTACTGATATTACAGCGCGTACCACAGAGCTTGAGCAAGATATTAACGCAGCCACAGGCGTTATGGCTCAGTATGCGACAACGAGTTGGGTTAATGCGCTGGGCTATCAAACGCAAAGTAACGTACAGACGCTGATTGACTCGTTTAATGCTCAATACAGTATTGCGACTACTCTGCAAGAGTTTAACGATCAAGACATCATCGTCAAAGCTAACGCGGCTCAAACGTGGATCAACGGCGCAGAAGCCACAATACGCGACCAAGTTACCAGCATTTTAAACAGCGAAGACGGCGTAAACCAGCGCATTAGTATTGCTGAGCAAAGCATGGATGCCATAGCCGGTGAAATTAGCCAAAGCATAACTCAGGTTAGCGGCCTTGAAATTGATGTTAAAGGTTTAGGCTTAAATGAGGTTATTGCAGCATATAACAAAATGCAGCAAGACCAGGAACTAGCAGAACAAAGCTTTAGCTTATCTGTAGCTAACCAAAAGCTCACGGCTGTTACAGACGATGTAAAATCACTCGCAACGCAAACGCTCGAACTTGCGGGCTTATATGGCCAAAATGCGGCCTACTTAACCAGTTTAAACCAAGCCTTTGCGAACGAACGTACAGCGCGCTCAAGCACTGAGCGTGAGTTAAGAGCCGAAATTATTCGCGAGGGTACGCGCTCTGTTGCCCAAGCCAATGAACGGGTTGATGCCATTGTTGGTTACTGTATTGATGCCGAGGGTAATAAAGTTGATGAAGTTAACGCCATGGCTTGCATTGCCGCTGGCCATGAATGGATAGCAGGCCCATTGGTTGAACTAATCAATAACTACACTGCCGTTTTTGTTGAAGCACAAGGCTACCAAACCGCGACTAACGTACAGCAATTTATCAGCACGTTTGACGGTGAATACAGCATTACAGCAACAATCCAGCAGATTAATGCCGAGGGCATAATCACCGCCGCTAAAGAAGCTCAGCAGTGGATAAATGCAGCTGATGGCACCATTACAAACTTGATCACTCAGTTTGTTAATAAACCCAATGGCATAAACGATAACATTGCATTTGCGTACGATTTAATACAAGCCAATACCGACGATCTAACTGTAACTGCCAACGCGCAGCAACAACTAAGTTTGCGCATGGGTGATGCCGAGGCTGACTTAAACCGCATTGATAATTTAGTGATCACAGAGCAACAAGCCCGCGCAACGTTAGGCACTCAATTACGCATTGAGTTTCAAACGCAAGATTTAGCGATGCTTGCCACTGCTAACGAGTTTACCCGCGCAGTAACCGGCTATTGTGTTGATGCCAACGGCGAGCGTGTTGATCAAGATGATGCCGTGCAGTGCGAACTAGACGGACACACGTGGATAGACGGCCCAGCTGTGCAGCGCGCCGTTGAAATTGGTGCCGCATGGGTAACACTGCAGGGCTATCAAACACAAAGTAACGTTAGCCAACTGCTTGATACCTTTAATGCCACTTATCAAATAAGCGCCACGCTGCAGCAGTTTGATGACAATGACACGCTGACTAAAGCCAATAATGCTCAGCAGTTTTTAAACGGTAAAGACGCTTATTTTGAAACCCGAATCACGGCTTATAACGCTAAAGAGGACGGCGTTGATGCTAAGTTTACTGACGTTCAGCAACGTTTAGACGCCGCCGAGGGCGAGGTAACGACCAACATTTTACAAATTCAGGGCTTGGAGCTTGGACAACAAGCCCAGGGCTTGAATGATGTTATTGCAGCGTACAATCAATTTAAGCAAGACCAGGACTTAGCAACGCTCAATGTTAAAGCGTCACTCGCTAACGAAAAGCTGCAAGCGCAAAGCACAGACCTTGAAAGTTTGGCTCAGCAGCAGCTTGAGTTAGCAGCCATTTTTAATAGTAACAACGCTATTATTACCTCGCTAAACAAAGCGGTAGCTAATCAATATCAATCAAGCGTGGTGCGTGACCAACGTTATCAAGCAACATTTGATAACGTAACGGCGCGTTTTAGCGATGTTACCACAGCTATTGCGAGCATTGATGAAGCCAACACCCTACGTGATATTGAGTTTGAATCGTTTGTTGCCGACACAATCGCCAGCTTTGACGAAGTAAGCGAAACATTCGCCAGCCAAAACCAAGCGTTCAGCACGTTACAACAAACACTCACCAGCAAAATCAATACTGACACCGCCGAAGCTAAAAACACCGCTATAGCTACCGCGCAAGAGTACACCCGTACCGCTGTTGGTTATTGTGTAAATGCTGAGGGGCAAATTACCAGCGAAAACGACGCCGTGCAATGCGTGGCAGATGGCGGCTCATGGGTTAATGGCCCCCTCGCTGAGTTTATCGCCAATATGCAAATCACCGATGGTGAAAACAGCGCGAGCATTAAACAGCTACGCCAGTTATTTACCACAGTAGACGGCAAGCTTGTTGCTCGCGGTGGCTGGACGCTCGATAACAATGGCCGTGTTACAGGTATCGCGGGTTATAACGATGGAGTATTAGCCAGTCTTGATTTAGTCGGTGATATTATACGCCAAGGTGCGATGGTTGATGGTACATTCGTTCCCACCTCTTACGTTGATAACTCCGATCCACTTAACCCTCAGCATGTAATACGTGGCCGCTTAGTGCTTGGTGATGGCCATACTGTTAGCTCATTAGATGACATTAAAGCCCAAGATGGTAGAGACGGTGTTGATGGTCAGGATGGCATTGACGGTGCCACTGGCCCGCAAGGTATTCAGGGGCCTAAAGGTGATAACGGCATAACTACCTATACATGGCTAAAATACGCTGATAGTGCCAGCGGTTCAGGCCTTAGTAACTCACCCACTAACAAAGAATATATTGGCTTTGCTTATAATAAAACCACGGCTACAGAGTCAACCAACCCAGCAGATTACACATGGTCAAAAATAAAAGGCAAGGATGGAACTAACGGTACAGACGGTGTGCCTGGTGCAAAAGGTGCGGATGGCAAAACAACCTATACATGGATTGCTTACAGCAATAATGCTGATGGATCAGGCATGTACCAAGTCCCTAGTAGTAACACTAAATACATTGGCATTGCTGTAAATAAAACCTCGGCTACGGAGTCAGGAAACCCAGCTGATTATACGTGGTCATTATTTAAAGGGGCTGATGGTCAAGATGGTGCTGACGGCCAAGATGGCAAAACAACTTACACATGGTTAAAGTATGCCGATAATGTAAGCGGCGCTGGGCTTAGTAACTCACCCGCTAACAAAGAATATATTGGCTTTGCTTACAATAAAACCACGGCTACAGAGTCAACCAACCCAGCAGATTACACATGGTCAAAAATAAAAGGCAAGGATGGAACTAACGGTACAGACGGTGTGCCTGGTGCAAAAGGTGCGGATGGCAAAACAACCTATACATGGATTGCTTACAGCAATAATGCTGATGGATCAGGCCTGTACCAAGTCCCTAACAGCAACACTAAATACATAGGTATTACTGTAAATAAGTCCACAGCGACAGAATCAACCAACCCAGCTGATTATACGTGGTCATTATTCAAAGGAGCGGATGGTCAAGATGGCGCAGATGGCCGTAATGGAAACAACGGTGCTAACGGTTCCCGAGGCGCGGGCCGTTACACTGTTGCCACTTCAACCGGTGCATGGTCAGACGCTAGCGCAAACAGTGCAGTACCGAGTGGTTTCCCCGTAATTAATGACATAGTTACCATTTATAAATCCAGCGACCCGAAAATTGAAAACACCAAGCGTTACACGGGAGCAAGTTGGCAATCATATGTGTTGCGAGTACACGGCAGCGCAATGATTGAAGACACTTTGGATGGTAAGGTTCTACGTGCGGGGACACGTATTGAATCCCCGCGCATTGACTTGATTGGTGATGCATTTATGAAAATAGAGCTCGCGAGTGGTTTTGGCACTGATAACTTGTGGTACTGGTACGGGCCCAAAATTATGAGCAACGGATTACCAAATCTTGATGCACTTCGAAAATCAAACGCGATTGAATGGAAAGATACCTCAGGAAATGCTTATTTCGGTGGGTCAATTACCGCGGGCTTATTTAGAACCGCTTTAACAACGACGGACTTAGCGGCGAATGCAAATGTAACAATAGGCCCATTCGGGTCAAATGGCGGGATTATAGATCTTATTTGCTCGTTACAAGCGAACACATACCGCAGCGGTAGAAGTGAAGTAGAGCCGACAAAACCACTTAGCCCCCGCTTTAGCATCGTTTTATATGAGTTTGTAAATAGCAATTGGGTAACAAGAAGAACCCAATCATACACGGGCACATCATACCTCAATAGTACATACGACCATGAATCACGCAAATATATATGGAGCATGAGCCAAGCCTGCTCAGGCTCGTTCACATATACAGATAACAAGCAAAGCACCGTGGATCGCACCTACAAACTCGCAATTTCAGTACGTGATGATTTTAGAGTGTCGTCATCGTTCACCACATCGCAAAAATTAACATTAGTGTCTCAAGAGGATTAAAATATGGCAGCATTTACAGCCAGTCAAGCCAGTGTTACCAACGGCTCTAAAGTAGTAACAATCAACAGCGGCGAAAGTATCGCAAATGTGCGACAAGGTGATTTTTTATTTTTGGCTGGGTTTTTAGTCGAGATAAATCGCGGCTACCTGGGCAGCGCTAGTCAGCAATACATAGAGCTGGTTAACAACTGGGCCAATAGCAATCAGTCAAACCAAAAGGCAGTGGTAATCCCCACCACGGGCGATTTTAGAGCAGCGGTTGATGCTATTAATAACGCAAACAAAAACGTCAATGACAACTTTGTGGCAATGCAAAATTGGCAAACTAAAATGGGGGCGGTCACGTTCGTTAATCAAGACGGCAGCACGACAACAGTTAAAACGTTAAAGCAAATTGAAGCGGACAACGCCACACAAATGGATGCGTATCACCCCTACCCGTGGGCTATGAGAAAAGTCGAATTTGAAGCTAGACGTGCTGCAAACAATGAAAAGTATGCGGCAAGTGGTTTTGTGCATAAGGGTAAACAATACGCAAATACCAATGTCGAACATGTGAATTCCGGGCTTTGGATTTATAAAGAAAACTCTGGATATGAACGGGATAATTTTTTTCTTGGTTGCAACTCAAGCTCAGGCATTGGAGAATCTAAGAGCGCGACCCCTATTTTAAATATGTGTGGGGTATTATTTAATATTACTTTATTGTCCGAAAATAATAGTATATTAAATGTTCGTGTAAAACTCCCGCCCCCAGAAGAAGGGTTAAGAACCTATGACACCGCCATAGGTGTGAGTGTTACGCATGCCAGTTTAGCTACCGCTTTTGCTAGTGAGACTACTACAAATAAGGTGGTTTTAAACCGTAAAGATGCATGGGGCTTCGAAGCTTTTTTACGCGAAATAACACCCTCAGATCCTATGGTTTACAAGCGTGGCATCATTCAAGGGTTAGGTGCCACAATTAACGGCGTGACTACAACTATAGATTATACACGCCCCCTCAGCTACTATGCTTGGTATTTGGGAGATACAAGCACCCGAGGAAGAGGGGTTGATTGGCTGACAGCTACAGAACAACAGCGTAAAACGATTGCCAGTGACCCCGAAAACAACATCTTTTTTGATGATTCAACCGGAAAGTTTTATCAGTGGTGTCTGCGAGGACGTTCTTTTGCTGGTGCTGGGAATGGCGATTGGCAAGTAATTGATTCATCATCATCGGGAGGGTTATTGGCTTTTTCGGTCTCATCTCCAGTTAAACGTATTTCACCACAAGGTATCCAAGATGTAGGGTTGGATTTTTCAAGTGCTCCTTACTTTTATAATAATAATCACCCCAATGGCGATCAGGAATACGGCCACTTTTCCTCGAAAAATACCGACGGTTCAACATATACGTCTGTTGGTGTTAATGGGCAGTGCCATATCTTAATTTGCGGAACTTTAAGTAGATTAAATCGTGGCGCTTACCATCCTAGTTTAAATCCCTATGGTGCAGATAGATTTGTACGGGCTAGTTCACCCGCCAGTGGTGGCGATCTTTGGTATGTAACAACTCAAGAGTACAATACTCAATATGACTGTTTTGAAAAAGAGGAAAACGGGGGGGCACGGTCAAATAAAGATTTTGGCCTAAAAGCTCACGGAGCTTCGGGAAGACCTGATGCTCGGTATGTTGATGCTATATATAAGTCAGGGTTTGGTGGTTTTTCTCGTGACATGCGATATTCAGCTTGGGGATTGAAGCCTGACGATTTTGGAGATGCCGATTTAAAAATTAAATCGGGGCAATACTTAGGTCAAGTTGAATCTTCAATGAGTAAGGTAGGGACTGTAACTACGTCAGGATCTGTTTATAGTGATAACTTAACTAAACTAATCATCTCAAATCAAAGATTTAGCTCCGAATTTGCTGATTGGGAAGGTTTCGGTCTGAATTCACCCGCGGCGGAAATACCGCTACCTGATTGTTATATTATTGATAAGAATGGCGAGGCGCATGGGATCAAGCACGTAGCCATCCGACTTAGTAGTAACTCTTCTTGTTATGTTGTAGGTAACGTCGCTGATAAATTCACCAACGGAACTTATCACATCGTTGTAGCTAGGACGGATTTATTACCTAAAGTTGGAGGTGAGTATACACATACGGAAGTGCAAGGACCTCTGGCGAGAATAGCGGCCTGCGAAGATTTAAAAGATGGTTGGTTTGGTAGTTACAATCCGAACTTGCCCGATGGTGTTAAAGATAGCTTTGGGCTTACACGGCCTTACTCAGGATCAGGTGCTGATATTACACGTACTTATACTGTCAATAACGGAGTAACGTGGACCAGCTCAAAAATAGCAATTTCTGATGTAGTAAATAACACAACTACTTTTAGTAATATGCCTGTTCATCAAGTAACAATTTATCAATATAAAACTAAAGCTAAAATGACTAATCACGGATCAAATAGTGAACCTTTGGGTTTTACTAAAGGTCTAGGAGATGTTTTCGTAAGTTCACGGTGCCGTGAAGAAACAGCTAGAGGCTTAGGATATTCCCTTATTTCAAAGGTGCTAACAAGCCAAAACTCATCATCAACAGGTAAGGACCACGAAATTCTGAAATTAAAAAGATTACAGCTTGGTGATGGGTTAAAAGAACTAATAGGGGTAAATGCATTTATTAGCGAACACGAACAAATCGACATCGTTGCACCTACAAATAATAGCCCCGCGTTAAAATCCCTCAACTACAACGTAATTGAAAACCAACAAGGGTTTATTAATTACGTTTACACCGAGCTTAAACACGACGGTACCGATTGGGGTGATGACGGAAAAATTCACATCGTAGACGGGCAATCAACAATGCTTGATGAAAATGGCAACACTGTTTTAGTCGGCACAGCTCGTTGTGTAGAACCTTTAGGATGGATTAAAAATGACAAATAAATTAGACGCTATTTTAGATTTTATCATTCTAGACGAAAACGAATCACCTGCTATTAACGAGCAGGGTTTACCCACACTTAAGCAAGGGCCAATAGTAAAAGACCTGGCACAGCTTATAGCCAAGGGGAAAGTTCAACACATTGAAAAGTTTGCAAAAATCTTTGCAGAAGGCGAGCAATGGATCTGGGCGAATGACTATTTTAATTACTTAGTTGAGCTGAATAAGGTAACAGAATACAACGCAAATTTACCAGTTATCATAGATAACGAAGATAGCACAACGGCAGAAATTAAACCACGTTCACTCCCTACCGCACCTGAACGATCACCTCTTAAATCCATTGAAAAAGTGTTAGAGCCATACGCTAAGAAAATTGAAAAATTGCGAGGTATAGAATTTAAAAACGTTCAAGTTTCACTAACTGAGAAAAATCAAAACGGTTTGTCATCACTAAAAACAGCTTTTGATTTAGCAGTCGAATTCGGAGCAGAGGAACAGTTTTTCCCTATCAGATTTAATGCTGAATCATGCAATGGAATAGAAATAGTTGAGTTAATTAACGAAGTTGAGTTTAAATCTTTCGGCTTACAATTCATCTTAGCTCGAAAAGCATTCTTTAGTTAAGATTTAAAGAGGGTTTAAACAATGTTTAAACCCTACTCTTTATAAATATTGTTAAACCAAGTTTAAATCTTAATATAATCATCGACAGAAAACTAAATAACACTCTATTTAACATAATTTATGAAGTTCTAAAATCTAGCGTCTTTTTTTCTAAATTTCAGCAGCGGCTTACACCCATTGCAGTAAGTGTTAGGGCTTGTTCGTTTGTAGACTAATTGTAAGGGGTTGTTCGTTTGTAGAATAATAAAGATATGGATATTTTCGCCCTTGCCTTGCGGAAACCCGCGCCTTTGCTGGGTTTGTACTGATTTTAGCGTGTAAATCCTTAACTTTGAATTACGCTTGTTTTTAGACAAACCCGTTCAAAATGACCCAAACCCCGCTTATTCCTGCTCATTTTACGTTTAAAACTAGATGTTTTTTGATTGTTAACGTGCTTAAAACCAAGTTTAAATGCCATAAATCCATATATTCCTGCTTATTTGGCGTTTTAAACGAGATATTTTGAGTGTTAACATGCTTAAAACGGAGTTTAAACACCATTTTAACGCTCTTTAAATCTTCAAAACGTGGTTATTTAAACCTTTTCGGCAAATATAATCGTATTAAACTGTGGTCCTATTTCAATTGTGACCATGTAGCCTTGATATGATAATTTTATTTGGTTGCCTATATAAGCAAACGTATTTGGTTTTTGAACTGCGTTCATTAGATCATGTATTTGTTCAAGACTAAGTTGACCCGCTAAAAGCTTTTCAATTTGAGTGCTGCCAACTGTAACGGCGCTACTATATATAGGTGCGTTTTTACGTGACAATTCATTTAATAAATTTGCAGGCAAGTGCCCTAGCGTATTAACTTTTAACTGATAAACCCATGCGTGCAATTTTCACCTTTATTAATTGCTAACACTTATAAGTATTTTACGGATAATCAATTCAGTAAAAATCTAATCCCACTTATTGTGATTGGATCTAACGCGACGAATGTCTGTTATTAAATATAATTAATATATTGGCTGCGATTTCAAATGTTTTTTGTGATCTATTTTTTGCTGCTCGCGCGGTGTTTTATTATTTTTAAAAATGACTTTCGATCGCCGGCCTCGTTTACCATTGTATGATCAACCATGGTCACTAACTATTTTTAACCGACTCTCAAAAGTCCGATATTTTTTCGGTCAATCATTATTTAGAGTTACTTCTTTGCAAAATTATTTAAAGATATTAATTAGAAGAGATAATATATAAATAAGGTGTAGAGGATTTACGATTTTACTAAAGAAGATTAGAGTTTTTATTTCTAAAATGAGGCAGCGTCGAATTCCCTGCAACCTTTTTTTGAATTGTCAGATTGTATGCTCAATTTTAAATTATTGGCACTGGGTAACAGTGCCAAATAATGATTAATGAAGCGCAGCTGTAAATGGAATGTTCTTACAAATTTCAGCTTCTGCGATTAGTATTTCTTCTAATCGTATATCTACTTCATTTTTATCAAAATATTCATAAGCGAGTTCAACAAATAAGTTTTTATGTTTTTCTTCAGATTTTGCGATCGCAGCATAAAACTCTTTTTCTTTACCATCAGGTAGTGCTTGCGCTACTAGAGAAAAACGCTCATGCCCCCTCGCCTCTATAACAGCTCCAACTAACAAACGATCCATAAAAAATTCGTCACGGCCATTTCTAAATACAGCACGAATTTTTTTTACATAAGGATCTTTTTGATCATTTCCTAAATTTACATCTCGGTCAATCAACAGCTTTAAAACTTGTTTGAAATGAATCATTTCTTCAAGTGCGAGATCGGTCATTGCTTTTACAAGCTTACGACGATCTGGGTAATGCGATAACATAGACATTGCCATGCCCGACGCTTTTTTTTCTGCTGCAGCATGATCTTGTAAAAAGGTATCAAAGTCAGCCATAACTGCTTCGGTCCATGAAAATGGGGTGTGATATTTTAATTCAAACATAATATTTTTACTTAAGATCTAATAGTCAGATTTTAACGTAAATGGATTATAAAATCTTGTTGTTAGATATAAATTTACAATTACATTAACGCATAAAAAAGTTATAAATTTCCATTAGGATATAGCAACTTGTCAATTTTCCCATGASCAGTTGAAGCTACCTTTAATGGGTGTTTTATTTCGTTCCATGCTGTTACTTTGYCACCAATGTTCATTCTTTCAAAATTAGTTAGTTCGCTTTTTATATCTAAAAATTGACACAACTTATTAAAACTATTTATATCAGAAATATCAATCGACAGAAAGTCATCAGGGCGATTCGAAAAATATTGCTTTGCGCCATTTAAATGTGTTGTATAACATTGCTGTAAATATGCGTCACATTCTAATTTATCAAGGGACAAATCTTTAAATGTATTGAGGTAACAACGTTTAATGTGTGGGTTGAATCCCCCATCCTCTCTCATTAAATTTTTGTACATACGCGTTAAAAGCTGACGAATGGATGGGATCCATTTAACGAGCTCTCGCTCTAAATAAATAAATTTTGAATCTGGGTAAAGAGTATCTAAATTTTGGTAATCATTAAAAATAGGCGTATCCGCAATAACTTTTGCGTCAATCATACAACGTTTAGTATAAGCCGTATGTGCGCAGCTAAAGTCCAGCTGTAAAAAAGCATTACACACACTCGTTGTGCCAGTTCTTGGTAAACCGATTATAAAAATTTTGGTAGCTGCATTCATAACTTACTTATCTAATTGTAGGTTTTTTGGAGTAAACCATAGTTCGCTGTCGTTAAGCGGTGTTAATTTAGAGAGATGTTTGTTATCTAATTTAATGATTATTTTTTCGTGCAGCTTTGCATTTGCAATACTAGTGGCAAAATATTGATTAAATAACCTATCGAACTCCCCATTTTGTTGCATTCTTTCAAGGCCGATTTTTATAGCTTGATGTATATCTGGGCGCTTAGAGTTAACAAAATAATATATAGCTGCGGGATAGGACAAAGCTATATTGGGCACCGTTACAATATTTTCCTCGACTGATAACTGTTTTTTTTCCCATTCAATTTCTAAAATTGAGCGTGGAAATGCATCGCCTCTGTTTCTAATAAGCATATTAAATAATGCGGCATAACTTGTCGATGTTGAGACCTGTAACCCGTTATCTCTCAAGATATCGGTATCAGGCCAGTCATGTCCTTGGATAAAATCAATATTATGAAAATGAAATTCATCTTTTATATCTTTAAATAACGGAAGCTTATCTTTAGTGGTAAACAATAAGCGCCACCCATATAAACCTTTATAAATGGGAATACGTATCGGAGTAAAAATTCGCTCCCGCTCTTTACTTGTCATTGACCAACCAACATTGATCAGCTCCCCCTGCTCTAGCTCTTTTAAAGAACGACTTTGCACCATTTTTACTGATGATTGGAGAGTATGAGGTTGTTCACTATGCTCTAAAGCAAGTTTAAGTAATACAAGTGGATACCAATTATCCTGTTCATTCTCGCGTTCAGGCTTTGGATAAATAACATGTAATGGTTCACTGTTTTGCTTATTGTTAGCGTGAACATTCAATGTATATAAAAATAATATACTTAATAGTGTAAACTTACTAATTGCCATAACTAGAAAAGCCGACCCATCAACAAGATAGATGCGCTCAATGCAAGTGTTGCAAATGTTGACAGCATACCTATTACACGAAGTTTTAGTGTATCGTCGTTAATGGCTACAAAATGACAAATTCTCCCAAATACGAGCAATGTCCCTAAAGCATGGCAATAGTGGCTGCTTAATCCTTGATATTCAGCTAAAAAAATCAAGATTAAGGCAAAAGGCACATACTCGATAAAATTTCCATGAGCTCGCGTTGCTCTTAATAATTGTGGGTTATTATCAGTTCCTAATGATATTTTGTTCGCTTTTCTTACTTTAACGACATTCATACTTAAATAGATATAGATAAAGGCCAGCACCGCTGCATAGAAAGATATAACCATAATAATAATCCCTTTTATTTTTTTATATAGTAACACAAGATTAATCAACAAATAGCCAGCAGTTACACTGATTTATATGCTAACGTGCTAAATATATACTGAAAAAAGGAAAGTTATGTTCGCACCTAGAAAAATAGCTGATAATTATAGAGAGCTGATCAATAGTATTGGTTTTTACCCATCAATGTTAGCCGTTGTATTTTTATTATTTGCTGTCTTTACAATGTCGATCGAGTATGCAGAATTTGTTAAAGCGCTTAAAAAATATCTATCAGTCGTATTAGTTGATAGTGAAGAAAATGCGCGAACTATTTTAAGTACGCTAGCTGGAAGTATAATATCTTTAACTGTTTTTAGTTTTTCAATGGTTATGATTGTACTTAATACAGCAAGTGCTAGCTTGTCGCCAAGAGTAATCCCGGGGTTAATAACTCGAAAATCACATCAAATGGTACTAGGGTTTTATCTCGGTAGTATTATTTATTCTATTATAATGTTAATAAACATAAAAAAACTCGATGACAATACAGTTGCGATCCCTGCTCTTGGTGTGCTTTTTTCGTTGATATTTGGGCTAATATCACTCGCTCTTTTTGTGTATTTTATTCACTCGATATCCAAGGCAATTCAAGTTGATAATGTACTAAATGATTTATTCAAACATACCAAAAACGTTATTAAGCATATCATTGCTCGTCAAGATGAGCATAAAGTAGATTGTTTTCCAGATTTTAATCAATGGTATTCTATAGAAAGTAGTACTGAAGGTTATTTCAAAGGCGTGCACAGTGATAAATTATGTGCTGTGTTAGCTGAACACAATTTACAGCTTTATATTGTGGTGAACCAAGGTTTTTTTACAGTCAAGGGTTACCCGTTTTTAAAGTCCAGCCGAGATTTGAGTGAAGAGCCTGAATTAGTAGAAAAGTTATTGAACTGTTTTATTTTCTATATTGAAGAGTATATTAGCGATCATTACCGTTACGGCTTAACACAGATTTCTGAGATTGCAGTCAAAGCAATGAGCCCGGGTATAAATGATCCTGGGACAGCCGTTAAAGCAATTGATATGTTGAGCATATTACTGATCGAACGATTGAAAATAGCTGACACAAACTATTCGTTTAAGCACAGTGACAGCTCTCCTTTGCTGTATTTACATGAAACATCATTTGATGAACTATTGCACGATAATTTCACACCAATTCGTAATTACGCGAAAAGTGATGCATATGTAATGACCAATGTTTTGGAGGCTTTTAAAAATATTTTATTTGTTGCCAACGACAATGAAGATGCAACATGTAGTTTATTTAATTATTTAACTGCGATAATTGATGATATTAATCAGCAGATAAATAATGAATATGATCGAAAGGAAGTAACCAACATGCTAAATGCAATCACTCGAATTAGCCCTGATCAAGGAGAGCAATTACTGGCACGTTTTAACGCGCCAGCAAAATGATTGTCACGTTTTATTTATTATCAATTAAATAAATAGCATAGCTAGAAGCGCTAATAACTAATTCACCAGCATGGTAAGCATCTGGTACAAAACTACCTGATTCGGCATCGGACATGCTGGCCATTTTAGCTCTCATATAAGGTTGAGAGCTTGTTTCTATTGGCTTTAAAGACGCGCTATAAAGACCTTTAATTTCTACGTCGTAATCGGATGCGAATTCTTTTGCGGCACTTTTAGCATCTTGTATCGCCATTTTTTGCGCTTTTTGCTGTAATTCGTCATACCTGCTTGATATAAATTGCGTATTATTAATTTCGTTAATTCCGCCACTTACAAGGCTTTGCAATAATAATGGGTATTTATCAACTTCTTTTAACGTTAATGACAAGCTACGTGAAACCCTAAAACCAACAAACTCTTGCTTGTTTGTCTCACGGTTGTATTGGTTTTCTCGGTGGATACTAATTTGGCCAGCATTAATGTCTTTATCTAATACACCAGCTTGTTTAGCTAGCTTAATGGCTTTTGCCATTATTGTGTCAGCTTTTTGTTTTGCTAGCATTAAATCTTTATGTATTTCAACAATACCTACACTCAGCTTGACATTATCAGCTACAGTTGTAACTTGTGCTTGGCCTTGAATATATATATGTGGGGCATCAGGAGTTGTACTTGCAAATGTATTGAAACTTAAAGCTGCAGCTAACAATGATAAATAACGCATAAAGATCCTTAATAGTTTTAGTGTAGCTATTAGATACCCTAAGTGGTTAATTGAAAATGAACAAGTATAAAAAAACAGACCGAAGTCTGTTTTTATTTTTTAACGGTTAAATACTACAACGTTTATAATTGCGATATTTTGGTAACCAATAGTTTCTATCAATGGCAGCCCATAACATATCATCACTGATCTCAAGTGCAACGCCTTCTTCAATTGCTTTTTTAGCAACGCCAAATGCAATACGTTTACTTAAGGTTTCGATCTCTGTTAGTGCAGGAAGCAAACTGCCTTTCCCGGTGTTAGCTCGTGGCGATGATTCAGCTAGTATTTCACTTGAGACCATCAACATTGCATCGGTAATACGTGTTGCTTTAGCCGCGATAACACCTAAACCAATACCAGGGAAAATATAGCTATTATTGCACTGCGGTATAGTAAATGTTTCACCATTGAATACAACAGGTGCAAATGGACTGCCGGTTGCAACAATCGCGTTACCTTCGGTCCAGTTGATTACATCTTCAGGAAGTGCTTCGACTTGCTTTGATGGGTTACTTAGCGGGAAGATAACTGGTTGCGCGCAGCCACTGTGCATAGCACGGATGACCTGCTCAGTGAATAAACCCGGTTGACCAGATACGCCAATTAAAATATCAGGCGCGGCACAATGCATCACATCTAATAACGAAGCAAATTCGCCACTGTATGTCCAATCTGCTAACTTTTCTGTCGGTTGTGCAAGTGATTGTTGGAAGTCACGTAAACCTTGCATACCAGCTGTCACTAAGCCAAAACGATCAACCATAAACACTTGGCTGCGCGCTTGTTCGTCTGTAATACCTTCCGATATCATTTGTGTGATGATTTGTTCTGCAATACCACAGCCTGCAGAACCTGCTCCAACAAACACAACTTTCTGCTCAGATAACTTTGAGTTTTTTACACGACATGCAGCAAGCAATGAACCAACAGTGACAGCCGCAGTGCCCTGTATATCATCATTAAAACTACAGATCTCATCACGGTAGCGCTTTAATAACGGCATAGCGTTTGGCTGTGCAAAATCTTCAAATTGCAACAGCACGTTTGGCCAGCGACGCTTAACTGCTTTGATGAAGAGATCTAAAAATTCATCGTATTCATCTTGTGCAATACGTTTATGGCGTGCCCCCATGTACATTGGGTCGTTTAATAGTTTTTCGTTATTAGTCCCTACATCAAGCATAACTGGTAATGTGTACGCAGGGCTTATACCACCACATGCGGTATAAAGAGACAACTTACCGATTGGAATACCCATACCACCGATCCCTTGGTCGCCTAAACCAAGAATGCGCTCACCGTCGGTTACAACGATGACTTTTACTTTACCTTTGGTCGCATTACGCAGTATATCGTCGATTTGGAAGCGATCTTCATAAGATATAAATAAACCACGAGCACTGCGATAAATATCAGAGAATTTTTCGCAGGCATCGCCCACTGTTGGGGTGTATATGATAGGCAGCATTTCTTCAAGATGGTCACGCACTAAACGATAATAAAGTGTTTCGTTGTTATCTTGAATCGCACGCAAATAAATGTGCTTATTAAGGTTATCGTTAAAGCTTGAATACTGTTGGTAACAACGTTCAACTTGTTCTTCGATTGTTTCGTAGCGAGGAGGCAGTAATCCTGCAAGGTTGAAACTTTCGCGCTCTTTTTGAGTAAATGCACTGCCTTTATTTAATAGAGGAGTTTCAATCAAGCCTGGGCCTGAGTGATGAATATAAAGATAATTTGGATCGGTATTTGTAGTCATAATTCCAAGCTTAACGAAGTCTTTAATTTTGATCTGCCATTATTACCGTTGAATATTAAAAAGCAATGACATTCAACCTTGTCAGACCATTGACGATACGAGAAATACGCACATTTATTATATGCGTAGCGTGTTATTGTACATTAAGTTAGTACTGTGATTAAGGCTTATTCACAGCGTTTTTATGTTCTTTAAGAACAAAATTCTGTTCGCTTAATGCGATACCCTCTCTGCGTGGATCAGCTGCACCATATAATTTACCGTTGAGCAGCTCAACTGCATGTAATCCAGAGTTTAAATCAACTTGTCTTACTGTATGCCCACGCTTTTTTAGATCGGGAATGATACTTTCAATAGCGGTGCCTTTTTCTACACTGGTATAGTTATTACGATTAGTGATACGTGGTAAGTCAATTGCTTGTTGCGCGGTTAATTGCCAATCAAGTACGCCAATTACAACATGCGCTACATAATTTATGATACGACTTCCCCCCGGTGAGCCTACAACTAAACGTAAACTGCCGTCTTTATTAAAAACCATCACTGGCGACATTGAGCTTCGAGGTCGTTTACCTGCCTCAACTCTATTTGCTAATAACATGCCATTTTTGTAGGGTGACAATGCAAAGTCAGTAAGCTGATTATTTAATATAAACCCGTTAACCATGACCGTTGAACCAAATGCCATTTCTATCGAACTGGTCATTGAAACGGCATTACCTTTTGCATCCACAATTGATACATGAGTGGTTGAAGGTAACTCGTAAGCATCATCTTGTGCGTAACTTAGTAATGGACGGGGCTGACCTGCTTCTGCTTTTTTATCATGTTCTGTAATTAGTGTTGCTCGTTGACTCACGTAACTATGAGCGAGTAGCTCACGAGTGGGAATGTCTGCAAAGTCAGGATCCCCCATATATACATTACGATCAGCAAAGGCTAATCGAGATGCTTGGCTAAAGTAATGAATCGCTTTGGCCGAATTAGGCTGGTATTGGCGCATATTTTTGTCTTCAAGTAATGCAAGTATTTGTAATACAGCAACACCACCACTGCTTGGTGGTGCCATAGAGCAGACGTTGTATTCGTGATATGGCGTACAAACCGCATCACGTTGTTTACTTTTATAATTAGCTAAATCAGTTAATGCGAGCGTACCGGGTGCTACGACTGAATGCTGTACCGCATCCACCATTTTTATCGCGTTATCGCCTTTGTAAAAAGCATCGATCCCCTTACTGGCTATCTCTTTATATAGATCAGCTAAGGGTTGGTTGGTTTTTAGCACACCTACTGCCAAAGGCTTACCATCTGGGAAAAAGTAATCTCGGATCGCAGGAAGCTTGGTCACACCAGGGTTTATCTGTTTCACTAATAACGCATGCAACCGCGGTGATACAATAAAACCGTGTTCTGCAAGTTCAATGGCAGGCTTAAAAAGTGCAGCCCATTCAAGGTTGCCGTGTTCTTTGTGGACTTGAGCCAATGCATGTAATACACCTGGCACACCTACTGAACGCCCTCCAACGACTGCATCAATCCATGATGCAGCTTTACCATCTTTATCTAAAAACAGCGATTCGTCTGCATTGCTTGGTGCTGTTTCTCTACCATCAAATGTTGTTAACGCATTCTTTTGTTTGTCGTAATGAAGTAAAAATGCCCCACCACCAATACCAGACGATTGTGGCTCAACAAGTGTTAATACCAATTGTGTTGCTATAGCGGCATCAACCGCACTCCCACCGCTTGCTAATATTGTTTGACCCGCTTGTGTTGCATATGGATTTGCGGCTGCAATCATATATTCATCACCAACAACGTGTTGTTTTTGCTCAAGTCCAGTAGCAGCTTCTGGCTCACGTATTTCTGGGGGTAATTGGCTTGCAAAAACAGGCAGTGTTAATAACGTTAAACTAAAAATGATACTGGTATGGGCGTGTGAAAACATAAAAAAGCTTAATTGCATTGAGATATTTGGCATCTTAAAGTTAAACGGGCACAATATGCAAAATATTATGTAAAAAATAAGAATAAAATGGTCAATTTGCCAATTCAACCCCGCTATATATTACCGCCTCTGTGTTTAATGGTACTGAGTGCACTTTTTGCTTTATTTAGCCTCAATGATTCCTTAGAGTTTAATCGCCAATTAATTGAACAAGGCCAAGTGTGGCGTTTAATAAGTAGTCAATATGTACATACTAATTGGGCACATTTAGGATTAAATTGCGCCGGTATCATTTTAATTTGGGCATTGCATGCTGAACACACAAAACCGCTTGTATATGGTGCACATACAATTGTGCTCGCCACATGGTGTGGTATTTGTATTTACTATTTTTGCCCTGATATTGAAATCTATACAGGGTTAAGTGCATTACTGCACGGGGTTATTGTGTGGGGTGCTATAAAAGACATTACCGTTGGAATGAAGACGGGATGGCTATTATTCTTTGGTATTTGGGCAAAAATATTATTTGAACAACTTGAAGGTCCTAGTGCACAAGTAAGTGAACTTATTGCCTCTAATGTGGCTATTGATGCACATCTCATTGGTGCAATTGGAGGCGTGTTATTAGCTATACCGCTAATTTTTAAGTTAATAAAAAAACGCCAAGCATAAACTTGGCGTTATTTTTTATTTACAGACTGTGATTAAAGAGTCTCTTTAAACATTTTGTAAATACGGCGATACTCATCTAACCAACTTGATGGTTGTCTAAAACCATGCGGCTCAACTGGGTAAATGGCTGTTTCAAAGTTTTCTTTTTCAAGTTCTATCATACGCTGTACAACACGTACCACATCTTGAAAGAACACGTTGTCATCAACCATTGGGGCATTGATCAATAAGCGGTTTTTTAGGCCCTCAGCAAAATAAATTGGTGAACTGCGCTCATATGCGATTGGATCTACATCTGGGTGGTTTAAGATATTTGACGTATAAGGTCCGTTATAATGTGCCCAATCAGTTACAGGGCGAAGCGCTGCACCCGCTTGAAATAAATCAGGCTGAGTAAATAATGCCATAAAGGTCATAAAACCACCATATGACCCACCATAAGTACCTACAGCGGCTGTATCAACATTCGCATTGTCAGCCATCCAGCTTACACCATCGGCTAAATCTTGAATTTCTGGTGTGCCCATCTGACGATAAATAGCGGTACGCCAATCACGGCCATAACCTTTTGACGCCCTGTAATCCATGTCCATTACCACATACCCTTCAGAGGCGAGTAGCGAGTGGAACATAAATTCACGAAAGTAACCTGACCAACCCATGTGTGAATTTTGTAAATAGCCAGCACCATGGTTGAAGATGACGGCTTTACGGTTTTGGCCGCTTTCGCCCTCTACGTAATCCGCTGGGTAATATACTTTTGCATAAATAGGTTGTTGAGTATGACTCGATGGGACTGCAATGATTTTAGGTGCAATGAGTTTTTTAGCTAAAAACTCTTCAGATACAGTATTAGTTAAACGTGTAGCTTGAGTGTTAGCTTTTGCCGGTGCTACATAAAGCTCGGCCGGTTGCATAATTTTTGAATGTGTTAGCAACAGTTTAGTTTGATCTGGACTTAATTGATAATCGGTCATCCCATCAAGGTTAGTGACTTGCTCTGATTGGCCTGATTCAACATTTACTTTGTAAATCTCGTATAACCCTGGGTGTTCAACATTCGCTTTATAATATATAGCGCTATTGTCATCAGTGAGTGTTAGATTTGAAACAACAAAGTTACCCTTTGTAAGCTCAGTAGCCTTACCTGTAAGCGGCTTTTTATAAATATGGCTATAGCCTGACTCTTCAGATAAATAATACAAGGTGTCTGAGTTATTTAACCAACCAAAATCATTATACGTGTAATTAACCCACGCATCATCATGAAGACGATGCTGCGATACAAGTTTGGCTTCGTCCACATTAACGGTCGCTAGCCAACGGTCTTTGTTATCCCATGCTTCAAGCATAACAGCGACTTGATCGCCTGTATCATTCCATACTATTGCGCCTTGATCCCAGCCCCAATCCATCATTAGGTTTATATCGCGCGGTGCTTTTTCTGATTTATACGTTTTACCATCACGGGCATAGTTTTCTGTTTTTACAGAGGCTAGCACGTCTTCATCAAACCCAGGAAGGCTCGTCATTGAAATTGTTTTTTGGCTATTGTCGGTTAAATCAATATAAATAAGTTCAGAGCCTGCTGATTTTTCATCTGCTACACGTCTGCGTACTTTCTCAGCTTTAATTGTGCCATCGTCACCAATGTAGTTAGGCATTATATCAGCGTCATCGCGCCATGATTTTTGATCTTTAATAACCGCAAGGATGGCTTGACCATTTGGTGATAACTGCGCATTTACCAGCGTTTTGCCTTTACCTAAATAAAATTGGGCATTGGCAATAGAGGTGTTTTGTTTTGTTAACTGCTTTTTACGAGTTTGCTTGTCTTGCTTGTTTTTATGCATCAAAGAGACATAATCAATTAGTTTATGCTGCTCTTTTGCTATATATGTAGCAGGCGCTTCTACACCTTTGGGTTTATCACTTAGCTTAATATTCGCAAGTTCACTTGTAATACCTGTAGCTAAATCAACTTTATTAAAAGTGGTGCCTTGTCGATAAACAAGTGCGCCGTCATTCAAAAATTGTAAATTAGACTCTCTGGCACTACTGTGAGTAACCTGTTTTATAGCACCCGTTTGAACATTTTTTACAAATACATTGCCTTCAAATGTGTACGCTTGCAATTTCTTATCATTTGAATAAACAGCATTTTTAGTTCCAAGTGTATGATGTGCACTTAAGGCAACTTGCTCTGCTGTTTGCGATGTCACACTTTGACTAAATACATCTCGTAATTCATTACCTTGTTGCTTACGCGCATAAAAAATAGTGCTTGAATCTGCAGACCAATATGCACGCTCAGGTTGACGCCCTAACCAATCAGGATGAGCCATTGCTTGCTCTAGTGTAATAGCTGTTGAGCCAGTATCTTGTGGGGTTACGACAACACTTGGGGCTACTGTTTTTGTAATAGGTGCTTGTGATGCTGTTGATTGACAACCTGAAAGCATAAAGCTAGATGCTACGGCAAGTGCAACTAAGGTTTTTTGAGTAGAAGATTTAAAAGTCATAGTGCTTCTGTAAGGTTATTATAATTAACCTAATTTAATCAGAAGCACCTATGTAATAGCAATTTTTTTAGATAAACAACACAACTTTGCTGTTCAATTACTTCATTGAAATATCTAGCCAGACCATACGATGATCTGATGATGCATTGCGGTCTTTAATAAGCCGATACAATTCGCTGTTTTTTACAGGCCAAAAGACACCGCCATCCACTACATCTAATCCATAGGTAGATGGTAATACATAATCAACCCGCGCTTGCCAATAAGCTGTGTACGCAGCGCCGTACTTTTGTGGGTAACTGGTTTTAGCCCCTTTACTGTGAGGTACAAATTGGCTATTGATCAACGGGTTTTTTAGTAACTGATTTGTCGTATCTGGGCGTTTTTTATCGCCCTCAGGTGCGGCATTTAAGTCACCAACAATAACAAAGCGCGATTGCGCAGCTAATCCCCCTTTTACGCCTTTGTCATCGTATAAATAGTTTGCGTTGGCAACATAGTCTTTTATTAAGCGTATTTCATCGTGATTGCGTTTACCGTTTCGATCTTCAGCGCCATCAAACACCGGTGGTGTTGGGTGTGAAGCAATAACATGAAGTGTGTTGCCTTTTATTTTAACGGGAATATCCCAAAATGACTTTGAGCTTACACGTAGCGCTTGCCATTCTTCATTGTTATACCAATTCTCACCTGTTACTGGATCTACAGGCATTTGAGCACCAGGCATATCTTTATTCTTGAAATTTTGAAGAGTACGAATGTTATCAAAATCGATTGGATAACGTGACAGCACAGCCATACCATAATGGCCTTCAAACAAACCAAAGCCATACGCATCGCCTTTTACACCTGTAACCTGCCCATCATTATCAAGGTCGAACGGCGTTTTTAACCCGGTGTTAACCGATGCTATGTAGGTATAAGGGTAATTAATAGCAGGTTGTTTGTTTTGGCTTTTAGTTAAATAATGCGCCTTAAAGTATTCAATGCCTTGCTCTTTAGCCACATAATCAAACTCATTGAGGAGTAAAATATCAGGGCGAACACGTTGGATAATTTCGGCAATATTTTTAATTTGTGGGTGGTTATTTTGCAGCGCTTCAATTAATGCATTTGGGTTAACTTGTTCACCTTGTTTGGTATAATTTGTCGCATCCATACTCACATTAAACGTTGCAACGCGTAATGTGTCTGCAGCAAACGCTGCGCTAGAAGTACCGGCAAGTAGTAACACACTACTAATCGCAGCCATATAAACCTTACTATTCATTATATGAATCCATCTAAAATTAATAATAAAATGACACTGCTTACCACTATCCACAAAAATGTAGCCATTATAAAGGGCTTAAGTCCTGCTTGCTTTAATACTGCAAGCGATAACCCACTGCCAATTAAAAATAAAGTCATCACTAATACTTGTTTTGCCGCACTATTGATAAGTTGCCAGGCCTCTGAAAATTGCGGTAAATAGGTGTTGATCAATGCAGCGGCTAAAAAGCCGATGATAAATAAAGGAATGCTGGCTTTTTCTTCTGAGCGCCAAAATACCCCTGCTAATGTGGTATACGGAATGATCCACATTGCACGAGTAAGCTTGACTGTAGTGGCAATGCTCAGTGCAACTGCACCATACGTAGCCGATGCACCCACTACGCTACTGGTATCATGAATAGCTAAAGCAGCCCACAATCCAAATTGTTCTTGGCTTAGGTTAAAATAATGGCCGATACTGGGAAATAACAATAGCCCAACGCCATTAAGCAAAAATACCACCCCAAGGGCAACGGCAACTTCATGATCTTTTGCTTTTATAACTGGCGCCATAGCGGCAATGGCGCTACCGCCGCAAATTGCCGTGCCAAAGGATATTAGCACGCCGGTATTACGATTAAGTTTAAAAACTTGTGTTAAAATTTCACCTAATCCAATAATCGCGGTGATACTGACTATTGTTAATACAAGTGAGCTTCGCCCCACTTCTATTACTTGGTTAAAATCAACGGCAAAACCCAGGCCAACAACCGCCGCTTTTAACATCCACTTACTGGCTTTTTGAGATAAGTCGGCGAAAGGGTTTCCTAAAAATATGGCGAAAGCCGCGCCAATAATCAGAGCACTGCCAGCACCAACCCAAGGTGTAATACACAGAGCAAGTAAAATAAGGTACAAAGGTTGTGTTATCGTGTTTGATAAAGACATTTCAATCCTATGGACGTACTAACTTAGCGGTAAGCTTATCAACCATTGGGGCTACAAATGTAACAGTTGGAAACGCGATACAAAATGCAAAGATCCACGCTTTTAGCCACACAGATATAATAGTATCAATTATGCCAACATTAAAAATTGAAATAACTAACGACATAAAACCAGACATAAACAATGCCATAAAAAAAGCAAATACAATGGCTCGATACCTAGCGCTTATCATTGGCAACATCCTTTTTTAGGTACTATTAAAAAAGCCGAGATAAACTCGGCTTATAACTAATTTAAAATCAGCGCGGTGCTGGTGGCAAGCACTCCGGGATAATCTTCCTCAGGAAGATGCTCTGAGAGCTCCGCTAAGCGCTCCCCTAGCTCATGGAGGGTTGCTGCTGAGACATTTATATGACCCATTTTTCTACCTGGTTTCGCAGTTTTTCCATACCAGTGGCTTGTTACATCGGGTACGCTGAGTACCTGCGTAGGTATAGCGGCTTGACCTAATACGTTTATCATTGCAGTGACTCGTTGTAATTGCGTATTACCAAGTGGTAATCCTGCAACGGCACGCATATGATTTTCAAATTGACTGCTGTGTGTACCTTGTTGCGTCCAATGACCAGAATTATGAACACGTGGGGCAATTTCATTCACAAGTAATTGCCCGTCAACATCAAAGAACTCAATAGCTAATACACCAACATAATCAAGCTCAGTCGCTAATTTGTTAAAGGCATCTTCAGCTTGCTGTTGGATAGTCGTCTTCTCTTTCCCAGCAATTGATAATGTTAGTACACCATTGGTGTGCTGATTTTCAGTTAACGGATAAATAACGGTATTACCGCTTTTGTCTCGCGCACCAATAATCGATACTTCGCGATCAAAAGGGATCATTTGCTCAGCGATAATAGAATGCGGCGCTATATCGGTCCCTGATGCTATAAAGTCAGCCATTTCAGACCAAATTTGTTCGATTTGCTCATCTGACTTTAATCGCCATTGACCTTTCCCATCATAGCCAGCTTGACACGTTTTAATCACTAACGGTTTGCCTAAAGCAATAACGGCTTGTTCTAGATGAGCTTTTTCTGTTATTAACTGATAAGGCGCACATTTTACAGATGTTTTACTAAGCAATGCTTTTTCAAGAGCACGATCGCCCCCTGTTTTAATGGCGGCTTTACCTGGGTAAAACTTATTGCTTGCACAGCATAATGTAAGTACGTCATCAGGGATATGTTCAAACTCAGCAGTAATTGCATCTGCTTGATCAATTGCTTGAGTTAATGTTGTGGTATAAACTTCACCCGTTAATGGATGGACAACTTTTTGGCTACCGACATCGTAAGCAACCACATTTAAATTAAGTGGTGCACCCGCTAAACACATCATGCGTGCTAACTGACCTGCACCTAAAATTAAAATAGTCATATTACTCTGCTGGGTTCGGATTAGCTAAAATTGTTTCAGTTTGTTCTTTACGAAACGCTTCGATTTTTGCAAACATCTCAGGTTGATGACACCCTAAAATTTGTGCGGCTAATAAACCTGCATTTGCAGCACCGGCATCACCTATGGCTAAAGTACCCACTGCAACGCCTTTTGGCATCTGACAAATAGATAATAATGAGTCTACCCCATTGAGTGTTTTTGATTTCACAGGAACACCTAATACTGGTAACGAGGTAAAGGCCGCAGCCATACCAGGTAAATGCGCAGCACCGCCAGCACCAGCGATAATAACTTTAATTCCGCGCTCTGCCGCAGAACTTGCATAATCAGCAAGCAGTTGAGGAGTGCGATGCGCAGAAACAACTTTAGTCTCGTATGCAATGCCAAACTTATCTAGCATAATCGCTGCGTGTTCCATAGTTGGCCAATCTGATTTGGAACCCATAATAATGCCAACAACACTCATAAATACTCCTCAGTAATAGTTTTGTACTAATAGCGGACTTATGTCCGCATTTATGGCACGTATTATATACCCAAGCCACATCAAGATGCGAGTGTCGTTAGCATTAAAAGCGATTTAAGCAAGGCATTGAAGCAAATAATGACTGTGATCTTTTAAAATCGGTAACGTAGTACAAACAGCTTTTAAACCAATTCGAGGGCGCTTCACGGGCACTTACTTTCTGCGTTATTACTCCTTAAAAGGGATCGCCATTATTGCGAAGTCACGCTGACTATTAAGCTATGGGGAAACGTGGAATGTAATCTTTCTGCAGGCCTGTGTATTAATGGCTAAATTGCAAGTATCAAAAAACAAAAAAGCCATGACAGGCATGGCTTTTTTTGAACGAATTAAAATTTAGCTTTCTTTACTCGCTAAGTATTCAGAATAAGTGCCTCTGAAATCAATTATTTTACCGTCTTTAACTTCCCAGATACGTGTAGCAACAGATGATACAAATTGACGGTCGTGGGATACGAATAGTAACGTACCTTCATATGCTTCAAGCGCAAGGTTGAGCGCTTCAATTGATTCCATATCCATGTGGTTAGTTGGTTCATCCATTAATAGGATGTTTGGCTTATGCATCATAATCTTGCCAAACAGCATTCGACCTTGCTCACCACCAGAGATAACTTTAACAGATTTAGTTATGTCATTTTGTGAAAATAACATACGGCCTAAGAAACTACGAACAACTTGCTCATCGTCACCTTCTTGTTGCCATTGCTCCATCCATTGAAACAAATTGAGATCTGTATCAAACTCATCAGCATGATCTTGCGCGTAATACCCTATATTGTGATTTTCAGACCACTTAAATTCACCTTGTTTAGGTGCTAAGCGCCCTGCCAGCGTATTTAAAAGTGTTGTTTTACCCACACCGTTTTCACCAATAATCGCAATTCGTTCGCCAACTTCAACTAAGCCTTCAAGGTCGGTGAAAAGCATATCGTCAAAACCTTGGCCAAGATTTGTCATTTCTAATGCATTACGGAATAATTGTTTTTCTTGCTCAAAACGAATAAATGGGGTTTGGCGCGATGATGCTTTAACTTCATCTAACTGAATTTTATCAATGCGCTTAGCACGCGAAGTTGCTTGCTTAGCTTTAGATGCATTCGCAGAGAAACGAGAAACAAACTGTTGAAGTTCTGCAATTTGATTTTTCTTTTTAGCGTTTTCACTTAGTAAACGTTCGCGGGCTTGTGTTGCTGCAAACATGTACTCATCATAGTTGCCCGGGTAAATGCGTAATTCACCGTAGTCAATATCGGCCATGTGTGTACACACTGAGTTTAAGAAATGACGGTCATGCGAGATGATGATCATTGTACAGTCACGTTGGTTTAAAACGTCTTCAAGCCACTTGATAGTGTAAATATCCAAGTTATTGGTAGGCTCATCAAGTAGCATAATATCTGGATCTGAAAATAATACCTGAGCCAATAGCACGCGTAGCTTAAAGCCCGGCGCAATTTCAGACATAGGACCGTAGTGTTGCTCAGTTGCAATACCAACACCTAAAAGTAATTCACCCGCTTTTGATTCAGCAGAATAACCATCCATTTCAGCAAATTCTGTTTCAAGATCGGCAACTTTCATACCATCGGCTTCGCTCATTTCTGGCAAGCCGTAAATGCGGTCACGCTCTTGTTTTATTTCCCACAATTCCTTATGGCCCATGATCACAGTATCGATTACTGAGTATTCTTCATAAGCAAACTGGTCTTGATTAAGTTTAGCGACACGTTCGTTTGGATCAGTGCTTACATTGCCAGCTGATGGTTCAAGCTCACCACTTAAAATTTTCATAAATGTTGATTTACCACAACCATTAGCGCCGATTAAACCATAACGGTTTCCTTCGCCAAATTTAGCTGAAATATTATCAAATAATGGTTTAGCACCAAATTGCATGGTGATGTTAGCTGTACTAATGATAGCGCTACCCTCCAAGGGGAAAACAAAGGAATAAAATTGGCTGGAGTTTAAACTAAATAACGCAATTTTTCTATGAATTATTAGTGTAATAGCAAAAGCCTGGGTAGCATTATTATTAAATAAAACCAACCCAAAAGAACTGCTATTTTAATGAGTTTTAGCGAACTTAAAACCCTGTTTACGATTAATTTACAGTTAAATTTCCTCCATGCTTTTTAAATGATTTTTTTTCACTTTAGACCCAAATAGAGCTTTGTTAGTCTTCGCCGCTAAACACACAATATGAAATAATTTAAACAAGGCAGTACCGCATGAAGAAAATATTAGTTGCCGCTACTCTCACGAGTATTTTAATTACGCCAAATCTCTATGCTATCGAAATTTATAAGGATGATAGAAATACCGTTACCATAGGTGGGTTTATCGATGCGCGCGTTATTAATACGCAAGGGCAAACAGAAATTGTAAATGGTGCATCACGAATTAATTTTGATTTCAGTAGAGAACTAAACGATGAATGGACGGCGTTAGCCTTACTTGAATGGGGAGTAAACCCTGTTGGCAGTAGCGACATTATTTATAATAACCGCTTTGAATCAATTCAAGATGAGTTTTTATATAACCGATTGGGTTATGTGGGCTTAGCACATGAAAAATATGGTCAGCTGACTCTTGGTAAACAGTGGGGAGCTTGGTATGACGTTGTTTATAGTACCAACTACAGCCTTGTTTGGGACGGAAATGCCGCCGGTGTATATACATATAATAAAGACGATGGCGCTGTAAATGGCACCGGTCGAGGTGACAAGCTACTGCAATACCGAAACACATTTGGTGATTTTAGTATTGCCACACAAGTACAATTGAAAAATGATAACTTTTATACCTGTGATATTGACGCAATATCACAATCAGCATGTGAAGATCTGTGGAATTCAGGTAATACAGCGGCCCAAAAGGTAGAATTTAATTCAACTTACGGCGCTGCGCTGACCTACTCAATGACAAATAAGATAAAACTTACCGCAGGTGTCAACCGTGGTGAATTTAATATTGCCTACGGAGATGGTCAAAATAAGTCAGTCGTTGACTTAATATATGGTGCAGGTATTACCTTTGGTAAAATCAGTTCTCGCGGCCTTTATGTTGCAGCAAATATAAATAAAAATAAAAATCACGACACTGATAATTTAGGCCGGTTAATCAAAGATGCTATTGGTGTTGAGACTTTTGTCTCTTACAGGTTTGATAACGACTTTAGACCATTTGTAGCCTACAACGTATTTAATGCAGGTACTGACTACGTAATTCAACCAAACTTCAATGCCGACCCAAACGATGTATTTAAGCGTCAGTTTGCGGTGGCTGGTTTGCACTACCTTTTCGATGAAGACACAATTGTATATATTGAAGCGCGTAAAGACTTTAGCGATTTTACAAGTAGCAATAAACAACAACAAGCTTCAATGGAGCAATCTGAAGATGATGGTATAGCATTTGGGTTTAACTATACTTTATAAAATTTAAATAAGCAGAGCTTACATGTTCTGCTTATTTCTGACTTTACTGATCCACACTCTTTTCTTTAGTTCTTTTAATCGTTGTAGCCATAGAAATAATGAAAATAAACATACTCCTGAAGTAAACTTTCCTTTGGTAATTACTAATGAGCCTTGCACCTTTGTTGAGATTACGATTATCAAAAAATGTATGATGTGTTCTTTTTCGTGTGTGATACTAATAAGGAGTTTTCTGTTCAATACTTTGCATATACGCGTCATTTTTCTATAAATTTATTATAGCGAGTTAGCGCACTTTCGACGCTTAATGCTGGGTTCTCAGAATGCTCTGCATGTGCATTTATGGTGCTGTGCCACTCAAGGCGGTCATTTCTATTTACTGTTAATGTATCTTCAAGCTCATTAAACGCATTAAGCATTAGTGGATGCTCAGCCCCACCAACTGAAATGTACAAATAAGTTGGCCGATGTAACTCGTGTAACGATGTTTGTAAAAAATCAGTAAAGTGTTTTACAACAGTCATATCGTCATACCACGCAGCAGGGCTAAACGCGAAATAACCATTAAAAAGCTCTGGTTTTGTATGCAATGTGTAAAGTACAAAACTACCGCCTGCTGAAAAACCACTTAAGATACGATCATCTGTTAGCTTATAATTTGAAGACAGGTAAGGGAGTAATTCAATTTCAATAAATTGTAAAAATTTATCAGCCTCACCTCGCGCTTCAAAATTCGGCTCAGGTCTAGCATCAGTATTTACATCTTGTCGAGCATATGGCGGCACTAAATCTCTATTACGTGTGAATTCCCAAAATTGATTTGGAATTGACACTAATATAACTCCATTTTTAGTGTGTTCGTTAAGCACAGCATCCCATTTTGTTAAGTTAAAATTACCATCAGTCCTGATAATTAACGGGTAAGCTTTATTTGAATCAAAATTCTCAGGTAATCGAATAAATACCTTTCTTGACTCATTCAATACATTAGATTCTATTGTAATATCCATAAAGGAGGATACATAATGATCATTATAACGCGCAGTAAGTGTAATCACTCCCACCAATGCAATGACTAAACAAAAAGTAATTATATGACTTTTATTTATTTTCATTCGTTCTTTGTAATGAGATTTTAGAGTTCACAAAACGTATCAAAAAATAGATAACAAGTCACATCTTTATTATAAGTAAGCACAGTGACTACACTTAAAACAGGCGAACAAGATGAAGGGCTAAATAATCATTTTGTTATAAACGCTTTTTTTAAGGCAAGATACCCCTCTTTTGGGCCTAAAATAAGCCACAGCATGATCAAACCACCAGGGATCAATATACCTTTAAGTAACGAGCCTAACATGTAAGAATAAAAACCGATGAATGGTAAAAATAAAACATAACCGATTACACGTTTGAAAAAATTCATTTTGCTTCCTTTTATTGAGCGTGCTCACAAATATAATTGAGCACGCTCAATAAATCAAGCTATGTAATTTAAGTCACTCTAAAAAACAAATAAAGTAATGAAATAAATGAATAAAAAAAATATAACACGGCATAAAATTTTAGATTCTGCTTGGCTCTTATTTTTAAATCAAGGCTATGAGCAAACATCTACACGGCAAATAGCTAATAATGCAGGTGTTGCAACCGGCACGGTATTTAGTCATTTTGAAAACAAAATTGACCTACTTAAAGCTGGTATGCATCAGCAGATAGGCACAATAATCATGCAGTCAAAAGAGACCGATGTTCAACATTCACCTCGATTGAAATTACATCATTACGCCCAACCGTTATTTGAATTTTATTGTAGTAATATTGAATTTAGTAAAATACTAATTAGCGATATGATTTGGCAAACTGAGTTTTTTGAGCTGCAAATAAATGACTTTAAAGCACTACTATTTAGTGAACAACCTCAATTTGATGACATTAAAGCGTCTATAATGATGGATTGTTATTTTATGACAATTATTTCAGGTTTGAATCAAACAACCCCCGATCCAAAAAAAATGTTACGCATGTTAATGAATAAAATAGCAATTATCTAGCTTATATAACTGTAGTTTTAAGCTACTTAATTCACAATATGTAATTAAAGCCTAATATTATTAGGCTACCATTTCCAACCACAGCTTTTATATGGCGCTGAACCTTTTCTATGTTGGTAATTGAATATTACGCAATTTATCAATTGTTAAGTGCAGCTCAACTTAAATTAATTTCTATCGGGTTGTTCATCTAAAAGTTTTATTGCATATTCCAACGCAGAATCTTTACTCTCCTTAATATCTTTGATGTTAGGAAACTCAAATGCATGCTCCACAGGAACTCCGACAAATTCATAGCTTTGCCCTTCACTGTCGGCATAAAACTCATTAGATAACGTAATCCCCCAACCATTTGGTAGTGCTTTTATCAACGCATCACTTAAGGCTCCATAACTATTTTCACCGATGAATATCACATTATGCCTCGCCTTTAATGCTATTAAAAACACCTCTGCAGCACTTGGCGTGAGGTGACTGGTAATCACAACAATTTTACCAACGAAAGGTTTAATGTATGCGGGGGAAACAAGTATGCCTTTCTTTTCACTCATGCCAGTTGGAACTTTGAAGCTTTTAGTGCCAATTCGAAGTGGTTTATCTATAAGATAGGACATTATTTGTAAAGCGACTAAATCACTTCCGCCAGAACTATCCCTAAGGTCTATAATCACTCCTTTAGAGCGATTAAAGTGTGGCGTTATCTTTTGCATTACTTCCTGTGTTTCATGTGCATCGAAACTTTCGACTCTAAAGTACGAACCACCACCTTTGAGTTTTGCAATAAGGAAATTATCCGCTAGATATTGTGCAGGTTTGTTGGTAGAAAAATAGGATTCTACATTTTTTATCCATTGCCGATAGATATACCTGTAAACTTGTGAAATATCCGAAAACTCAGAGTTTTCAACTAGATATTCTTTCAGTCTTATTTCTGAAGCAGACTTTCTCGGTGAGTAATGGCTTAGCCTATTTAAAGAGCCATCAATCAATATCGCATGACCATCTCTGATATATTCAAGAAATTCGTCAATGATTTGTTGTAGTTCATCAGGGGTTGTATTGTTATCTGCGCGTTGGAGCCACCGTGACTTCAATGCCTTCCAGTTTAGCTCTTTTTCTTCAGTAAATGCGTAATGATAAGAAAAGCTGTCTAATACAACTCTTAATACCTGACGACTATTGAATACATAGCTATTGCTTTGAAAGCCATTTAGCTCATTAGAAGTACAAGTTTTTGGTAATACACCGAGCTTTGTGACAGATAGAGGGAATAACTTATCAAAGTCTAATTGTTTAGTTTTTTCATCAATGGTTACACCATCTCTTTGAGCTTCATCAGTTAAAAAATGATTCAAAAGACAATAATTATCACTGATATCGTAGACAAGTGGTTTCACATGATTCGTTAAATCAAACACATATCCATACCCTTCAGTTTTCCAAATGGCAGTTGCCGAAGAATGAAAACTACTCATAATTGTAGTCATTAAAAATAACAAACCAATGAGCAGTTGTTTAACTAAATAATCCATATCAATCTCTCATATTTACAGTGCTAAAACACAGCGCACCATCCAGTTGTTTAGTGTTTGAATATGGTATATACCATCTATACCGCTATAAGTCGTTAATGGTCAAGCGCGAAAGGCAGGTTGCCATCTGTACTCAATGCACTCTCAAGTGTTAATGCCTGCGCTAGAAATTTCTCTAACTCTTCTCTTGAGTTTCTTTTAATACGCAATGCGTAACTGCACCGTTGCGATCTAATGCAAGAAAAACGGGCACTTTGGTTATGTCATGGCTTATAAACCCCACGTTTGCGAGCTGGTCTATCCAATTGGCGTTTACCCTTGACCGACTCATTTATAAAGGTTTCATCGGCTTCAATAATCCCATGAAACTCTGAAGGCTTGCCTTGGTTTAGATAATAACTGATGCCGCCAACGCCAAGCAGTTTTTACATTAATACCTAGGGCGTGTTGACCTTTGTGGATTGAAATTTGTTCAATCTAGGGGCGATTTAATCGCGGCGCGAGGTTTGTAACCTAGCGGGCTAAGTAAAAACCGAGCAACAAAGAGTCAATCGCCCTAGTTCACTTGCAGCTTCTTTGACTGAATATTGATGCCATTCTTGACCGTAAACCAAATGCCTTTTATCTTGTTCTTCATGCTAAATAGTGGCGTACCTGAAAGTGAATTAAACGTCCGAGTGCAGGCTTTGTATTTGTATCGCTTTAGACCTCGCGCTGTTGTTCCGTATTTTGTGAATTCGTGACTACCACAATGGGCGCATTCAGCTTCATCATGCACAATTGCCAACATTATTCGAAAAATCATCTCCTCTACATGCTGTCGAAGTCGTTTTAATTCAGTGCCTTTACATACAGCTTAAAGTTGGTTATGCATAATCAAATAAATCGTAAAGACAAGCATGTTTAATACTTAACCAAAGTTTTGAAGGCCTATTTACTTTATATATTAGAAAACTTTATACAAAGCGCACCTTATTACTCTTGAGAAGCTCAGTTTTAATTTTTTATATTTATAATTTAATAAGTTAGATAAATGCGTCACAAAATTATAGCCATGTCAGCATGCCCAACTAAAGTGCCCTATTCTGACAGCAAGCATTTTTATTGAGCCACCAGCAGTATGATGTGTTCTCAAGCTAACCAAGCTATCCGCTTACAATAAAAACGAACACTGTATATAAAAACAGTGCCGTGTATATTAACTGATTCAACGGTACTGTTAATCAAATGGAGCATTAAATAATGGTGCGCATCCACACGGTATTTTCTTTAAGTTCAAAACCAAGCTTTGAGAGTAGTTTTATACACGCTATATTGTGCGGTGATACATTAGCTTGAAAGGTCTGTATTTGATGAGTAAAATCTGGGAAGCCCGTTTCCAACATTCTTTTAGTAATCAGCAGTTCAAGTATTTCAAACATATAGCCACACTGCCAATAGTGCGGGGCTAATTCAAAACCCAGCCACGCAGAGTCACCATTAATATCATAAATACCCACACTGCCTATAAATGCATTTGTTGTACTTTCAATAATGGCAAGCCTTACTACTTTTTGTTCGTAAAAGCCGCTGATGTCATCTTGGATCATTTGTTTTACGTCACTTCGGCTTAATCGCAAATCATAGTCGTTGAATTCTCCAACCCGTCTATCTGATAATATTGACCAAAGCGAATGACCATCTTTGTGATTTAGTAATCTCAATGAAACTCTAGGCAGTTGTAATGTACTAAACATAATTAAAAGTGTTACTTATGGCTTTATAGCTGCCTATTATTACCTTAAGATACTTAGCTAACAAGTTTAAAGGTATAACGTATTATGAGTAAAGATTTTGAAGTGATCCAACCAACTACTACCGTTTACTGCCCAACGAGAGGCGAAGGCTGGACGTTAACGGGGATCACGAGTATTGAAGAATTCACATCTGTGATGTTTAATGGTGTTAGACACACACTCCCCGCCCGTGAAATAATTGAGAGTTTGTTACCTAACCAACAAGCTAGAGAATCTTAACAATTACCAACCAAGGACCATTAATAGAACCAAAAACAATACTTTATTCTAATTTATTTATCCCTACTTACCAGCATTTTGTGTATAAATTATTTCTAAAAGCTCATTTTTGTTGATTTAGTAGTCATTGACTAGGATACTAAAGTTAGTTTTTGAGGTTAATAATGGATGCGCTAGGCTTATAGGAAACAAGCAATACACATTTGGTATTAGGGAAAGACAGCTATAAACCAAATTGTAATTACCTCAAATTTACTGTAGCTGTGTTTATGGAATAAAGTTTAAGGTCTATTATTATGAAATCATCGTTAAAAATTGCTTCTTTATCAATTGCTATTTTATCTTCTTTGCAAGTTGCGCATGCAAATCAATGTTCAGGTCAACTTTATGGGATTAATGCAGGTCGTGGTGACACGGCAATTGTATTTAAACTAGATGAGTTTACACAGCAAGCTCAAGCCCACTCTCGTGCAAAGTATAGCTCTTCAGCTTTAGCACATGTCACAGATTCTAATCGTTTGTACTATATTTCAGCACCTCGCCCTACAGGCTATAAAGTTGAAGTAGACCATCTTGACTTTAACTCAACAGAATTAAAGTCTTTACCTATCAGTGGTAGCAAGTTTAAATATGTAAAACTTGCTTATGTTGATTTAAATACCAATGAACATGTTGAAGTGGGTAAAACTAACAACATGTATCGCTTAACGTATGATCAACAAAATAACCGACTAATTGGTTCATATAAAAATAAACTTTATGCGATCTCTCCTGATACAGCCGAGACCACTGAGCTAGGTGAAATCTCAGGCCTTGAAAATGCGAAAGGCATTTGGCGTGGTGATATGGTTTACAAAAATGGCGAGTTAATTCTAGTTACTAGTAGTAGCCTATATAAAGTTGATGTTGAGTCACTTTCAGCAACTAAATTGTCAGATCACAAGCTAACAACTGTAACCGGTGCTAGTTTAAATCAGCAAGGTGATATCCTTTTAAGCCGTACGTTGTTAACGGACTTAGGCCACTCTAATAAATCACAAATATATAAAGTTAATGAGAATACTGGTAACACTTGCCATGTTGCAGATTTCCCTGTTCGTATTAATGATTTAGCAACGAACCTTAATGAGTCGGTTGCGTGTTATGAAGCGCCTATTTGTACTGTTTCAGATATTCCAACTTTTACATTAGTCGCAATAGCAGACACTGTTGATGAAGGTAACACGTTATCTTATCAATTAGAGCTAAGTAACAGTTATGAAGAAGATATAGAAATTTATATCTCTACCACGCCTGATACAGCGACATCATCAGATTATAATTATCCTGATCAATTAATTACGGTTCCAGCTGGTGAAACGCGTGTCACTATCAGTATTCCTACATCTGAGAACGATGATTTTAGTGAGACAAAAACATTTACCGTTAATGCCGTAGCAGAACAAAATGCGACCGGCTCTAGCTCAGTAACAGCTTCAATATTGAATAATGATGAACAATGTGTTCCTGAAAACTTTACTCGCATCAATTATAGTTTTGTGTCTGAAAGTGCAGGATACGATAATGATTGGGGTGTAAAAGTTAATAATCAGTACATAAAACTACTTGACGAACGTGGTGCAGCTGGTTACTACGATGTTGCAGCAAGCGCCTCAATTACGTATGTACTTGCAGTCAATGGTAATGCAAGTAAACTAAAAACAGCTTATAAAACGCATGGCACTAAGCAGTACTGGGAAGACCAAAACGATAATGACTTTAACGACTTTGTCGTCAACGTTACTACACAGCCAATTCAAAAAGGGTGTAATTAAACACTTAAAGCCTTCGCTTAAAGTAATAAATTACCCCACAAAAAAGCCAGCATTGCTGGCTTATTTGTTTTTAATAACATTTAGTTATTTACGTAAAGCATCTATTCGCTCATCCAATGGTGGATGTGATGAGAATAATTCTGCAACACCTTTACCACTGGCAATACCGAATGCCATCATTGATCCTTCTAATTGTGATGGGTGATTCTGTTTTAAACGCTCAAGCGCAGAGCGCATTTTATCGGCACCGACTAACTTAGCAGCTCCCGTGTCTGCAGCAAACTCACGCCTACGACTGTAATAAGCCACAACAATACTCGCCAGCACACCAAATATCATTTGGAAAATTATGTCGAATAAGAAGTAAGTCCAGCTACTGCCGCTCTCTTCTTTATCGCTATTTATAAAGTTATCAACAATACCTGCGAGTACTTTAGCAATAAAAATGACAAAGGTATTTACCACGCCTTGTATCAGCGTCAACGTAACCATATCACCATTTGCTATGTGTGATACCTCATGGGCTAGTACAGCTTCAGCTTGATCTTGGCTCATGTGCTGCAATAAACCAGAACTCACAGCAACCAATGAATTATTTTTACTCGGGCCCGTTGCAAATGCATTCATTTCAGGACTGTCGTAGATCGCTACCTCAGGCATTTTAATACCTGCTTTGTGTGCTTGTTCAGCAACTGTTTGCATTAGCCAATGCTCAGTTTCATTACGCGGTTGTTCAATAACATACGCGCCGGTCGATCTTTTCGCCATCCATTTGGACATAAGCAATGAAATAAACGATCCACCAAAACCAAACACAGCAGCAATCATTAGTATACCGCCTAAACTTCGGTTACTAATGCCAAACACACTCATTAAAATAGACAATACAATGCCTAAAACCAGCATGATTGCTAAATTAGTTAGTAAAAACAAAAAAACACGTTTCATAATATCCTCAGTGTAACAACAATTGTATTAAGTAACGGTTGTATCTCTTTTAGAGATAAATTTGAAACCGCTACTTAATAAAATTACATATCACTGAACAGACTATCGTAAGGACACTATAGGATATGGTCGCTATTGTGTGACAAACTATGTCATAAAAGCAAGTGATTTACTCAAGTCATATCAAGGTACAGGATTCAACGTTTCATAGGAGCTTAAGATCAAGGCTATACTTCGCGATAATGGCAGTCCCTTTTAGGAATAATAACGTATAGAGTAAGTGCCTGTGAAACGCCCTGCTGGTTGGTTAGAAAGCGATTTAAACTAAGTTACTTTTATAAAAGACTGATTTTAATAAGGGAATAACTATTGTCTGTAATCAATCCCTTGCCTAAATAGCTGTTAACTCCAGCTGAAAGCCACAGTTTGATGTGACTTGGTATACCTATGGTTTAATTGATAAAACTTCAAGGAGAGATTTATAAATTTGTAATTTAGGCGGGTTGTCAGCATAAGGGCTTATAGCAAGTAGTGGAAATGGCAAACGCAGTTTCAACGAATCTATATTAGCTTGGTATTCATTCATAGCAGGATCAATCTGATTAGCTATCCAACCAACACAATTTATACCCAACATTTTAAAATGTGCCGCTGTTAATAATGCATGATTTAAGCAACCTAATTTCATCCCCACAACAAGAATCACCGGCAACTGCTCTTTGCAAACCCAATCATATAAATAATCAGTATCATTTATTGGTAATGCCCAGCCACCAGCGCCTTCGGTTAGAATATAATCACATTCTAACTCACTTAACTTTGCGTAAGCTTGGCTAATACCCTCAACAGTAATAGTTGCATCCACTTTAGCAGCGGCAATATGTGGCGCTATGGGCGGTGCAAAAGTAAAAGGGTTTATTAGATCATACTTGGCACTGACAGTGGCACTTTCCATTAAGGCAAGCGCGTCATCATTAACCAATTCATCAAAGGCTATTTCAGCACCAGCTGCGAGCGGCTTAAAACCCAATGCACGCTTTTTATGTTGAGCTAATAACTTTAATAATAAACAACTAACATGCGTTTTACCGGCATCTGTATCGGTACCTGTGATAAAAAATTGTTTCATATTTTTTTAAGTTCCATAATCGCTACTTGATAACTAACAATTGCGCGCTCATTTACTAATGGGAAAGCGGCACACACTTGCTGTAAGCGGTGCTTAGTCATCAAACCTTTACGTTTTTGTTGGCTAAGTTGGTTAGTTGCCCCAATAGCTTTTAAAGAGCGCAGTGCTGCCATGGGAGATTCATAACTATCTTGGTAGCAGGTTTGGTTTAAACTGCTGATATCAAGCTTAGCAGCGCTAATATACTGCTGTAATTGAACAAGTGTATGAAATTTATTTACATGACTTTGCGAGTCAACTTTATTAAAAGCTGTTTTGATCTCAGCCAGTGACCCATCGACAACACAACTTAGGTATATTACCCCACCTGGCTTTAAAACCCGATACAACTCTTTTAATAAATGTGGTAAATTTTGCGACCATTGCACGGCAAAATTACTAAATATACAGTCAACACTTTTATCTAATAAAGGAAGTGCATCCATATCGGCACAAATAGCCGTCCTAGCCTGACTATGTTTTAACATATCAAAGCTTAAATCAAACGCGATTGTAGTGCCAAATAGAACCTGTAAACGCGCAGTATTCACACCGGGTCCTGCACCTAAGTCTAAACATATCCCTGTAGCGTGTGATTTAACCTTAGCAAATAAATCATCTGCGCTGCGTTTTTGCACATTGGCGTGCTCAGCATAACCTGCAACAGCACGGGAGAATTTAGTCGCAGTTATCTGCTTTATATGCCGAGCGCTAACATCATTATCAGTCTCTGTGTTACATAGTTGCTCTACAGCCATCATAAAATAGCCTTAAGTTCACTCACTAATCGGTTAATATCATCATGAGTATGTGCAGCACTTAAAGTTATTCGCAAACGCGCAGTGTTAAAAGGAACGGTTGGTGGGCGAATTGCAGTCAGCCAAATGCCCTTTTCTTTTAATTTATTGGCAGCTTCTAAGGTTTGCTCTGCACACCCTAGCACTATCGGTTGAATCGCAGACATTGATGGCATAACGGCTATTTTATGTGCCAATGCTTGTTTCTTAAAATGGTCTATATTATCAGCTAGTCGATTGCGTCTTAGAGCACCAACGTCACCTACAATCTGCTTAATACGTTGGCGTGTTAAATTAGTAATTAATGGCGATAGTCCCGTAGAGTAAATGTAATCGCGATTAAACTGCTGCATATAATCAACAAGCTCTTTACTTGCTAAAACACACGCCCCGCTGCTGGCCAGTGCTTTGCCAAATGTAATAACGAGCAAATCAGGTTTTATTGTTTCACAGGTCCCTAATCCTTGATTACCAAATACACCAAAACCATGCGCATCATCAATCATAAGCCATGCATTATGTTGCTTAGCTAATTCCTTTAATTTAGCTAATGGCGCCTGATCGCCATCCATAGAGAACACACCTTCACTAATAATGAGCTTATGCTTAGCTGATGATTTTTCTAATCGCGATTGCAGGTGCTGCATGTCATTATGATTAAAACGGATCATCGCCGCTTGGCTATGTAATCCGCCATCAATTAAACTGGCATGATTGAGTTTATCGTGGAAGGTCGCACTTTCTTGTGCTGTTTTCTTATCGTGAAATAACGCTTTTAACACACTATTGTTTGCGCTAAAGCCACTATTGAATAACATAGCCGCTTCAAAACCCATTAGCTCACACAAATACGTTTCAAGTTGGTGCTGCTCAATACCGTAACCTGTAACAAGCGGAGAACTATTACTCCCTAAGGCAATACCTGTGTCATGCTGGATAACATCAGCGGCAAACCCTAGGTAGTCATTACTGGCAAAGTTTAAGTATTGCTGTGTATTAACAGTGATTTCTCTGCCTGTGGAATGGCTTATTAATTGGCGCTGGCGTAATAGCGCATTGTCAGCGCGTTGCTGAAGATGCGTTTTTATGTATGAAAAAGGCATTAGGCTTCGTAAAACATCTCAGAGGTTGCTTTATCAGCAACAGCCGATGACAACGATGCTTCATACGCTTCATCTGAATAGTCATGGCGCTTTTCAGGATTCATACCTAATTTTCTAATTAAGTTCATATCGGCATCCGCCTCAGGGTTTTCTGTGGTAAGTAATTTATCGCCATAAAAAATTGAATTTGCGCCAGCAAAGAAACACATTGATTGCATTTGCTCATTCATTGCGTTTCGCCCAGCAGATAAACGTACATAACTCAGTGGCATCATGATACGCGCCGTTGCGATAGTACGAATAAATTCGAAATGATCTAAATCGTCTACATTTTCAAGCGGTGTGCCTTTTACTTTAACAAGCATATTAATAGGGACACTTTCTGGTTGTTGCGGTAGATTAGCTAGTTGCATAAGTAAACCAAATCGATCAGCAGCTTGCTCACCCATACCAACGATACCACCAGAACATACTTTCATACCCGCATCTCGCACATTACCTATGGTATCTAGGCGGTCTTGGAATGTACGTGTAGTAATGATTTGCTCATAATATTCAGGAGAGGTGTCTAAGTTATGGTTATAATAATCAAGTCCTGCGTCACGCAACGCATGGGCTTTATCATTATCAAGCATACCTAATGTCATACAGGTCTCAAGACCCAACTCTTTTACTTCTTTTACCATTTGAGAGATATATGGCATGTCTCTGTCTTTTGGATCTGACCATGCAGCCCCCATGCAAAAGCGCGTTGCGCCTTTTTCTTTTGCTAAGCGAGCTTGCTCTACTACCTTTTCAACTTCAATAAGGCGTTCTCGTTCTAAGTCAGTTTTATAATGACCTGATTGAGGACAGTACTTACAATCTTCTGGACACGCACCCGTTTTAATAGATAACAAAGTCGAAATTTGCACTTCATTTGGATTAAAGTTTGCACGATGAACTGATGCGGCTTTAAATAATAAATCATTAAACGGCATTTCGAATAAGGCTTTTACTTCTTTATGTGTCCAATCGTGGCGAACTGGTGCAAGCTCCATAACTCTCTCTTTTTATTTTTAATGACGGTGATATTGGCTTAGTCTACTTCTTGACGTAACATTGTCAACGAACCCCAGCAAGTAGAAGTTTACAAATGAGCAATAAACAACCGATCGATCTAGATTTTGATCGCCAGCATATATGGCATCCTTATACGTCCATGGTTAACCCACTCCCCGTCTACCCTGTTAGTCATACACTCGGGAATAAAATTCACCTACAGACAGGTGAAGCTCTTATTGATGGGATGGCTTCATGGTGGAGTGCTATCCATGGTTATGGGCATCCCAACCTCACCAAGGCAGTCGTAAATCAAGTGAACACTATGAGTCATGTCATGTTTGGCGGTATTACACACCAGCCAGCCGTTGAGTTATGTAAAAAACTCGTTGCCATCACCCCTTCTAATTTACAAAAAGTATTTTTAGCAGACAGCGGATCTGTGTGTGTTGAAGTAGCAATAAAAATGGCGCTGCAGTACTGGTTAAGTCAAGGCATTACAACAAAGCAAAAACTCATGACGCCTTATAAGGGTTACCATGGAGATACTTTTGCAGCAATGAGCGTGTGTGACCCGGTGAACTCAATGCATTCCCTATACAGCGGCTTTTTACCTGAGCATATATTTGTGCCTGCTCCGCAAAGTAAATTTGACCAGCCTTTTGATGAATCTGAAGCCACACTACTTACTGAGTATTTTAAAAATCATCATCACCAAGTAGCCGCTTTTATTATTGAACCTATTGTACAAAATGCCGGCGGCATGAATTTCTATCATCCACACTATTTAAAAACGGTGCGCCAGCTATGTAATCAATACGATGTATTGCTGATTTGCGATGAAATAGCCACTGGATTTGGCCGTACGGGCAAACTCTTTGCTGCAGAACATGCGGATATTGAACCCGATATTATGTGTATTGGCAAAGCGCTAACAGGCGGGATGATGACTCTCTCGGCAACGTTAACTACAGATAAAATTGCCATTGGCATTAGCAATGGTGAAGCTGGCGTACTAATGCACGGCCCTACATTCATGGGTAACCCACTTGCGTGTTCTGTCGCATGTGCCAGCATTGATCTGCTAATGAATCAAGATTGGAAAAAACGCATAACACAATTAAACAACGCGCTGAACCAACTAAAGTGCTGCCTTACTCTTGAAGGTGTCGTTAATGTTAGAACGTTAGGCGCTATCGGTGTTGTGGAGTTAGACAGAAGTGTTGATGTAGCAAAAATACAAGCGTATTTTATTAAACAAGGTGTTTGGATAAGACCATTTGGTAAGCTTATCTACCTAATGCCGCCATATATAACAAGCGATGATGATATTAGCACATTAATAACTGCCATTTACAACGCGATTAACGACGGCCATTACTAAACTAACATAAACGCGAAATTACATGTAAAGGAAGCTCACATTACGTCAGCTTCCTTTACATTAGGACCGACTGTTCCTACCATTCAAACATATATGCCATTTTACTGATCATTTTTAAAGGTACATTATGGCCATTACGTTTTGCATATAGATGCTGCAATGACTTATCTTTCACTTCACCAACAATCACTTCTTTTACTTGATACCCTAACGCGATTGCAGCTTGATTATATGCAATAAATTCCCACTTCTTAATATTTGTGTTATCCACGATCACAAGCGGAATTGACTGAGCTAATGCATTAATAAATCGCGCTAAATTTAAATTATGAAATTGCGACTGTTTGAATTTATCAAATTGGTACTCTCCTCGCTCATTATAAAAGTAATCATCTGTTGAACAAATTAAGTACTGACTTTGGTCACCAGCAACTAATTCGTCCGCGAGGTTTTGAGCATAATAAGACTTACCACACCCTGGTAATCCACGTAAAATAAAGACTTGTTTCATAATACCTATAATATTTGGCAAGTTAATTTAAACACCTTGAGTGGATATAATGCCATAAAAGACGTATTGATCGCAGTGTAATTCTGTTTTTTATTGCTATTACGTTTGCTTTTTATGACTAAAAATCACACATTTGGCTATAAAGCATAAAAAAACGATAAAAAAATGAAAAGAATAAGCAAAGAGTTGCTCACACATGTTTTTTTATTTTACATTCAAAGGTAAGATACACCGTTCAAGTGCGATGCAGCACATATAATGTAGGCAACTTATATCATTGGAGTGAAGATGAGCCACTTAGCGATTTCAGAGCTATTAAAAGGCAAGGTTGCGGTAGACAGCCAAGTAACAATTAAAGGCTGGATCCGTACACGCCGCGATTCAAAAGCAGGAATTTCATTTTTAGCCGTTCATGACGGTTCATGTTTTGATCCTATTCAGGCGGTAGTACCTAATTCACTTAATAATTATGATGAAGTTACCAACCTAACAGCAGGTTGCTCTGTATCAGTTACAGGTGTTTTAGTACAATCGGCTGGCCAAGGTCAATCATTTGAAATTCAAGCAAATAGCGTACAAGTATTAGGTTGGGTAGAAAACCCAGATTCATACCCAATGTCAGCAAAACGCCACAGTATTGAATACTTACGTGAGCACGCTCACCTTCGCCCACGAACTAACATGATTGGTGCAGTAACACGTGTTCGTAACTGTTTAGCACAAGCTATTCACCGCTTCTACCATGAACAAGGCTTTTATTGGATCAGTACTCCTATTATAACAGCAAGTGACTGTGAAGGCGCTGGCGAAATGTTCCGTGTATCAACGCTTGATATGCAAAACTTACCGCGTACTGATAAAGGCGATGTTGATTACAGTGAAGACTTCTTCGGTAAAGAAGCATTTCTTACTGTATCAGGTCAGTTAAATGGTGAGACTTACGCATCGGCTATGTCAAAAATCTATACTTTTGGCCCAACGTTCCGTGCGGAGAACTCAAATACTTCACGCCACCTAGCTGAGTTTTGGATGGTAGAGCCTGAAGTTGCCTTTGCTGATCTTGAAGATATCGCAAAACTTGCTGAGAACATGCTTAAATATGTATTTAAAGCGGTACTTGATGAACGTCGTGATGACATGGAGTTTTTTGCTCAACGTGTTGAGAAAACAGCTATATCTCGTTTAGAAGAGTTTGTAGAAAAAGATTTTGCCCAAGTTGATTACACCGACGCAGTCGAAATTCTTAAAAACTGTGGCAAGAAATTTGAATACGCTGTTGAATGGGGTGTAGATTTACAATCTGAGCATGAGCGTTACTTAGCTGAAGAGCACTTTAAAGCGCCAGTGGTAATCAAAAACTACCCACGTGATATTAAAGCGTTCTACATGCGTCAAAATGAAGACGGCAAAACAGTAGCAGCTATGGACGTAGTTGCACCAGGTATTGGCGAAATCATTGGTGGCTCACAACGTGAAGAACGCCTTGATGTACTCGATGCGCGCTTAGAAGAAATGGGCTTAAACAAAGAAGACTACAGCTGGTATCGTGACCTACGTAAATATGGTTCAGTGCCACACTCTGGTTTTGGTCTGGGTTTCGAACGTTTAGTGGCTTATGTAACAGGTATGGGCAACGTACGTGATGTAATCGCCTTCCCTCGTACAAAAGGCAGCGCAACTTACTAAACTAAGTAACTAAGTAACTAATAAAAACCAACCTTTGTGTTGGTTTTTTTGTAAATTTAAAATACTTTTTTTAAATTTCAACTATAGTTATAAAAAACAATAACCTGATATATATATGATTAAACACCTATTGCTTGTCACTAATTTATTCTTTTGTGTTGCCGCCTCATCAACACAACTTTCAAACCTTGATACCCAACAGCCTCAAACAATTTTAGTTGCAGGTTCAACCTCTGTAGTACAAATGTTAGAGCTTGTTCAAGCTGACTTTAACAATACTGAACAGAGTGTAATGCAGTTACGAGGGATGGGCAGTGATAAAGGTATACAAGCCATTGGTGAGAACTTAGTAGATATAGGCGCATCTTCTCGCTATATGACCAAAGCAGAGCAAGAACGTTGGCCTAATTTAAAACAAACTGTTTTGGCCCAAGACGCTTTAGTTTTTTTTACCAATATTGAAAATCCAATAAAAAACCTATCCACTGAACAACTCAGTGATATTTATCGCGGTAAATATACCCTTTGGAGCCAGGTGAGTGGTAAAAACACTGCAAAGTCAGAGCAAGATAACCAAATACACTTATTCAGCAAAGGTATTCAACACGGTACATTTGATGTGTTTTTGGAATTTTTAAACCTTGATTACATGAAATCAGCACAACCGGACGCCATTAAATTTAAATCAGCAGGAAATAGAGGGCTCTTTTCCAAACAAGACGTGGCTTTATACAATGAATTTAATCAGGCGTTAGGAATTGTACAACGCATACCAAATGCAATCGCGTTTGATTCCTTTGGTGCAGTATCACAACTTAAAAACTCAAAGCTAATCGATAAGATTAGAATACTAAGTATTAATGATGTCAGCCCAACGCAAGAGACCGTTAAAACTAGCCATTATAACTTTGTAAGACCATTAGTTTTAATTGTAAATACGCAGTCTGCTGAGTCAGTTAAAAAAGGTAAATTAATATCTGACTTTTTAAAGACAAAAGATATCAGAGAATTACTAACTAGCCATCATTATATAATGGTTGATTGATATTATTTATGCGGATAGTAAAAAGCGAAAGCATTTATGCTTTCGCTTTTTTAATCCATATGAGAAACGTGCTTATGCAAGTTTATCCGACACAACTTTGTAAGTTGGATCTTCTATCACATTAACCTCAACTAAATCACGTGCCTTATGAAGCAACTGTGTACAGTCAGGGCTTAAATGACGTAAGTGAAGTTGCTTACCTGCTTTAGTGTATTTATCAGCTAAAGCATCTATTGCTTCTATCGCACTATGATCAGCAACACGGCTGTACTTAAACTCTATAATAACGTCTTTAGGATCGTTTTTAATATCGAATAATTCAGAAAACTGTTTCACTGATCCGAAGAATAAAGGTCCGTGTAATTCATATACTTTAGCACCCTCTTCATCTATATAGTTTGTAGTAAAGATATGTTTAGCATGTTGCCATGCAAATACTAAGGCCGATACAATCACACCTACGCATACTGCAATCGCTAAATCTGTAATAACTGTCACACCCGATACTAAAACAATCACAAAGGCATCTGACTTTGGTACGCGTTTCATCATTTTGAAACTCGCCCATTCAAACGTGCCTAATACAACCATAAACATTACACCCACAAGAGCAGCGAGTGGGACCATCTCAATTAAGCCTGCAGCAAAAATAATGAAACCTAGCAACATTAATGCAGCGGTAATACCTGATAAACGCGAACGGCCACCTGAATTAATATTGATCATTGATTGGCCAATCATTGCACACCCGCCCATTGCACCAAAGAAACCACACGTTACATTTGCAGCGCCTTGACCAATACACTCTTTATTACTGTGCCCGCGCGTTTCTGTAATTTCATCAATTAGGCTAAGCGTTAGTAATGATTCAATCAAACCAATTGCAGCTAAAATTAATGCATAAGGTAAAATGATTTTAAGGGTTTCAAACGTAAATGGAACCATTGGAATATGAAACTCAGGTAAGCCACCAGCAATTGTTGCTGCGCTATCACCCGTCATATCTTTGAGGAAATCAAGTACAGTGCGTGCTTCTAAATCTAAGCCCATTACCAATACTGTTACCGTCACAATTGCCACAAGCGTAGACGGTACCGCCGTCGTTAATTTTGGTAGAAAGTGAATAATAGCCATTGTTAAAGCAACTAACCCTAACATGATCATCATCGGCGAGCCTGTCATCCATTGCATACCACCTTGACCATCTGGCACTTTAAACTGACCAAGTTGAGCGAGGAAAATTACAATTGCAAGTCCGTTCACAAAGCCGAGCATAACAGGGTGCGGTACCATGCGAATAAACTTACCAAGCTTAAAGACCCCGGCTAATATTTGCAGTATCCCCATGAGCAGAACAGTGGCAAAGAGATATTCAACACCATGATCCATCACTAAACTTACCATTACTACGGCAAGTGCACCGGTTGCACCTGAGATCATTCCCGGACGTCCACCAAAAATAGCAGTTATCAAACCAACTATAAATGCTGCGTACAAACCAACTAAAGGTTCTACATTTGCAACAAAAGCAAACGCAACAGCTTCAGGGACGAGTGCAAGCGCAACCGTGATACCTGACAGTATGTCGTTTTTAGCAGAGCTTGGCGCCTTGCTGAGTAAGTTAAACATTGAATTCCTCTTGGGTGTGTGGGATCAAAAAAAGCGCTGAATTCTAACAAATTAAGTACAGGTTAACAATGTATACCCAAACAACATCCGGTGCGCGTTTCTGTTATGGGTTTAATAGAGGCTTACACTGCACATTGTTCCTTTTTTAAAAGGGAATAGCATTAATGCAAAGTAATTTAAAGATAATAAACAACGATGATACAGCTAAAGTTTGAATCGTTACGCTGCTTTAGTATAGTAGTATAAATTGTAGAAACAGGTTAAAAAAGAGTAATGATAATCTATTTAACCTGTTAAACATGGTATTAAAGAGGCAGTGACGTGCTGCGTTTAACGCATGTCATAGTCACATTAGAGTGAACTTCTTGAACAAATTCTAGATTTAATAAATTATCACGTACAAACTGCTCATACCCTTCAATTCCTTTTGAAATAATGCGCAACATAAAGTCCATTGTACCTGCCATACTGTAACACTCAGTTACTTCATCATAGCTCAAAATTAATCTTTCAAATTCAGCTAAATTTGTACGGCCATGATTTGATAAGCGTACATGAGCGTAAACTAGCATGTCAAAGCCAAGTTTTTTCTCGTCGAGTAAGGCAACTTTTCCTTTGATATAACCATCTTGCTCAAGTTTAGCAATACGGCGCCAACAAGGCGATTGAGACAAACCTACTTTATCAGCAATGTCAGCTGTAGAAAGACTAGCATCTTGCTGTAATAGTGCCAAAATTTGGCGATCAACATGATTTAAAGACATAATAATTCTTTTTTATATTACTAATTGGTTAAATTATACATTGCTTTATTTAATCCGTCTTGTATTTTTATGCATTTTTTATGCGTTATTAACCAAATTTACCGCTTATAAATGGATTTGATATGCGCTCCGTCACTACTTTAGTGTCCGGTCCATGCCCAGATAAAATACGTGTTTCCTCTGGCAAGGTTAAAATATGTTTTTTAATCGACTCGAGTAGTTGCTGCGCATCCCCTTTAGGAAAGTCAGTGCGCCCTACTGAGCCTTTAAAAATAACATCCCCCACAAATACAACGCCATGCGTCGGTTCGTAAAACACTATATGTCCAGGAGTATGACCTGGGCAGTGGCGTATTTCAAAACGCAGCTCACCGACAGAAAATATATCACCACCTGATAACCAATGTGTTGGCGTAAATGGTGTTACCGGTTTAAAGCCAAACATCTGAGCTTGCATTGGTAATGCGTCAAACCAAAATAACTCATCCTTGTGCGGCCCTACAATATCAATACTAAAATGATCGGCCAGTATTTTTGCTGCGCCAACATGATCAAGATGACCATGAGTTAACAAAATACAATCTGGGGTTAAATCATATTTAGCAAGCTCAGTAATGATTTTATCTGCATCTCCACCAGGGTCTACAACCGTTGCTTTACGTGTTTTTTTGCAAATAACAATACGGCAATTTTGTGCAAACGCTGTTACTGGTAACGTAATAATTTCCATGACTTAATTCTTTACTTCTGGTTGAGCATTAAATGCCATTAAGATTGGGTATTTCAAATATGCTTGATCATAAAATGGGGTTTTTTCATATAACCAATTCAATCGAGCTTGAGCATTGTTTGCAAAATTTGAATCTTCCCTAATTTTTTTATCGAATTCAAGTGCCAACGCAGGTTTGTCTTTTAACATTTGGCGTGCATAGGGGGCTAATGCGTAATTTTCCATGTATTCAGTACGTTGAAAAATCGTATTAAACTCCCCCCATGCTAAAAATGAGTCTGGTGCTGCTGGGTGAAGCAAATGTGCAACTAATTCACCGAGGGGTTGCGCTGTAACAACCTTAAACCAACCCGTTAAGTTTTGGGGAGCAGCTGTTTGAATGTCAAACTTCGCATTGACTCTAAAGCGTCCTTCAAATGGTGCTTTATCAAATTCATGTTCAGTGACTACTGCAACCTTTAAGTCATCTACACCTTGTGAAGCTGTCGTTATTTTTTCAACTAAAACACCCTGCAATTTCAATTTTTCAATTATATTTGGGTATGCCGCAGGTATATAAAATGCAGCAGGCACTGTAATTGTCTTAGTAACTTCTTTTTGCCAATAGATAGGTAAATCTGTGTATGCTTGCTTTTCACCTAAATATTTAACTTCCATTTGACCACTGAGGGTACTTTTGCTGCGAGCGTATTTTATGCCTTTGAATTCAATCGAATTGGCTTTTTTTGCATACCCGCGTTGCACTATAAGCTGACTAGGAACAAATTCGTGCTCTTTTTGCACAGCAGCTGCTAATTGCTGATGATGCTGTGCTAACGCAGATATTGCACCATCTAAAAACACATATGTACCAAGTACGCGTTGTTTGTAAGGTTTCAGCGAATGATTTTCAACAAGTATCGTCGGTAACGATCTTAAATCTCCCCACCCATTTGAATAGCGTGGTGTTGCTACCCATCCTGCTAACCCTTTTTTAAACTCGCGTTTATCCATTACAAATACAAGTGGGCCCGGTATATGACCCGACTCTTGTAATTTAGTATCAATTACAGGCTTGAAGTATTGGTTAAGTGCATCTGAAACGCTCGGGGACTCACTTGCAAAAACAGGATTGTAACCGTAGGTTACATCGTACTGGTAATCCGCCCCATCAGTGACATGAACGTCAATGTATAAGTCAGGAGAAAATTGATTAATCATATTCAAAACCCCTCTTACTTCCGGGGTATCTAGTTTTGTATAATCTCGATTTAAATTAAGGTTGTTTGCATTGGTTCTAAAGCCCATTTTTACAGGCCCACGTTGATTAATACGATTAAACTGGCTACTGCGCTCGTGGCCATCCACATTTAAAATCGGAATAAAGAGTATATTCACTTGGCTTAAAATATCACGACGTTTACCAGTCGCTATATCGCGTAATAACATAAATGTTGCGTCTTTACCGTCAATTTCACCCGCATGAATACCAGCTTGAATAAAGATGGTCGGTTTATTGGTATGCGATAATTGCGAGGCAGAAAACTCGCCGGTTTCACTTGCTATGATCATTTTGATAGCGCGGCCACTTGCACTGTGAGCAATGGTTTGCACTTTAAACTGAGTTGGATTAGCTGCGACAAGACGATCTACAAATTTCATCGTTAACTGATAATTTGGTGATTCTAAACCTTCGCTCAGCTCAAAGTCGGTTGTTAAAGGACCTTTTTGTTGCAGTAGTGCCAAACTTTGCCCTTGCCATGGTAGTAACGGTGGCAAATGGCTATCTAATGTAATACTGGCACTTAATAATAATAAACTGGCAATCATAGGTCTCTCTAACTTTAGCCTTTTAAGTGCTTGAAATTATAACAAGGATACAGAGCAGGTCGCGTAAACTGCGGTAGTTCAACAAAAAAATACAGCCAATGACAATTACAGCTTTTAACACGCTCCTATTTTAAACAATAAAAAAGGCGCTATAAAAGCGCCTTGCCATTCAAGAGTTATGTGCTTAAAACATATCTTGATAAGGATTCGTCTTACTAAATTTAATGGCTTTTTCAAAGCCTGGAATATTCATTTGCGTATCAGAAATGACAATGTCATTTTCTTCAATCATGCCATCTCCAAAGCGATAAATAAGCGCATACTGACCTAAATCAGCTTGTTGCTGGTAATCAGCTTGAGCTGCTTTAACTGCTTTATTACTTTGTGCGTATTTATTCATAACTGCACTGCCATGGCGCTTAGCAAGCATATTTATTGTTACTTTAGGTGAAAGTACCGTGGCAGTTGCATTATTTCCGCCAAAACCTTTTGAGTTAATAAAGGCAATATCCATATCATCACATTGATAATGCGCTGTACGGATATCTAAGTGTTGGCTATGGACGTCATCAGCTACTTTATCTATCGTGGTAATACCCGGCATAATATTGTGTGTAAATACACCTAGCGCCATTGCTAACTGATCGCCACTCGCGGGGGCTAATGTATGACCAACGAACGCTTTAGGCGCTGACACTTTCCAATTATCTATTGCAAATGTTTGTGCCACTCGGTGATAAATAAGTGACTCTGTTACGCGGTTTTGAGGTGTACTTGAGCCATGCGCTAAAATAAAGCTTCGCTGTTGAACAGCGTCAATACCTAAAATATTAGCAGCCAATGCAACCGATTTAGCCATCGTAATATAATTACCTGGACCTGGGGCTGTAATTGATTTTTTAACACCATCCGCATTAACAAATACATCGGCAACAGATCCCATGATCTGAGCGCCAAGCTCTAATGCAAGTGCATCATCCATCAATATAACAACTTGCGCGCCTTCACCAATTGTAAAACCACAGTTTTCGCCAAAAGGCCGACTTGTACGACGATGATCCACCGTATCAGTTCCATCTAAACGTTTTAAGCCCTCTTCGTTAGCGAGCGCCCCCATATTACCAAAGCCTTCGATCATCTCAGGTGTAATTGCACACTCAACGCTGGCAACGACTGCAACACGAGTACGCCCCGCTTGAATATCATTTACTGCCGCACGTAAATTGTACAAAAATGTAGCGCATGCACCTGATGTAGTAAATGTAGTGCCTACATTTCCAGTTACATAAGCATTAATAAAGTCCGTAGACATAGTATTTAAACCAAGTGCAAGCTGCTTAGTGCTTACTCTCTCGCCCTGCTGGCGAGAACGAATTAAACCACCAAAACCTTCATCATTAACTTGCCCAGCAATTGACGCTGAATATGTGCCGATTTGATCGGGTTCAACACTGTTCATAATAGATTGCCAATCTAAACCCGTTGACTTAATTGCATCGGTTGCAGCAAAAATTGTCGCTTGCAGCCCGCGCGGTTGGTAACGACTATTGTACATAGTAGATGGATCAAAACCGGTAGGTAACTGACCCGCTGCTTTTATTGGATTATCACGGGTGCTGTCATGTTTAATCGCAACTTCTGCACTGATCGTTATTTTTACTTTTTTATCTTCTAAATCTTCAATAAGCCAGCTAGCAGGTATAGGCTGCGGTAAATCGCGACGGCGCGTTTCAAATACAATGTTTTGTTCATCACTGGCTGTGAAGGTCATTTTTTGCTGCCACGGTGTGGCATCAACATCAAAGTGATTCTTTTCAATCTTACGGATCAAAGTGCCTGCAATCACTTGCTCGCCAAATAACGACTCAATATCATTTTGGCTAACAACCTTACCAGACTCATCTTTTAATTCACCTTCTTGCATTGAAACAAGATTCATTAAAGTTGCTAAGCCTAAAAATGTTTCTTGGCGAGCATTTGCACTCAAGCTGTCTAACACGATACGACGATAGCCTTGATGAAATGAAGTACGGCCTGCGGCGTTAATTCCGCCCATGCCGACAATAACGGATAATGCTGTCATAATTTGCCTTGAGAAAACGTGTTATCGGGTATGTATACAGTTTAGATGGATTTAACATTCCAGATTGTGCTTAAATAGCCAAATAACCAGCCTAACAGGCCAGCGATCACTGGTCGGAGCAATTAAATGGACACAAACAAAACACAATCGTCATTACAGATCAGTATTTTGGTTTACCAGCATTTATTGATCACTAGTTTAACCTTACCAATAGAGATGCTAAGAGCAGGCGAAGCCTTTGCAAAAAGCCATCTTCAATCAATCCCTTTTCGACCATTAACCATTAATTTAATTGCTGAGAATACACAGCCAATCAAAAATCGTAGCGGGTTAGCTATTTTACCAGATGATACGCACCTTACTGCGCCTCACAGTGACTTAATAATTGTGCCAGGAATTTGGCGAAACCCCCGCCCTGTAGTCCGAGCAAATAACCAGCTAGTTAAATGGCTTGGGGCGAGTTGGCAAAATGGCAGTTCGATTATTGGAGTGGGCACGGGCAATTGTCTTATCGCCGAAGCTGAACTATTAAATGGTCACCCTGCAACAACACATTGGCATTATGCTGAACAATTTAAGCGAGATTATCCATTAGTGTTGCTTAAACCTGATTTTTTTATCACTCAGTCGGAGCGTTTATATTGTGTTGCGAGCTTAAATGCACTCGCGGATGTAATCGTACATGTTATAAGCCAGTATTATGGGCAAGCAGCCGCACAACATGTTGAGCGCAATTTTTCTCATGAAATACGTAAGCCATATGAAGAGCAAAGATATTTAGAGGGTGCCGTTGATAGACATCCAGATGAATTAATTGCACAAATTCAATTTTGGTTAAAAAACAACGTGTCCACTGAGCAAAGTTTAAACGATGTTGCACAACTATTTGGTTTAAGTTACCGTACTTTTACACGTCGTTTTCGAAGTGCGACCAATCAAAGTCCAATAGAGTATTGGCAGCAATTGCGAGTTCAAACGGCTAAAGAGTTGCTTGCTTGCTCTAACTTATCAATTCAAGAAGTGGCTCTTGAGGTGGGATATAATGATCAAGGGCATTTAACCCGCGTGTTTAAAAAAGTACTCTCGCAAACACCAAGTGAGTATCGAAAAGTCGTTAGAAGAAAACTATTTGGCTAATCTATTAATTAAATGCATTATAATATTATATGTATTACCGTCATAAAGGACAGTCATGATCCATCAAGGAACAGGGGAAACCATCGTATTACTGCATGGCGCGACATCATCTTGCAATACATGGAAACACGTTGTGCCCTTATTAAGCCCTTCAAATGAAGTCTTCGCATTCACTGCACTTGGCCATCGAGGCGGTAATAAAGCCACTAGCAGTATAGAAATTAGCGACATAATAGATGACTTTGAGCGATTGTTAGATAAGTACAACCTCGATAAACCCCATATCACCGGCAACTCTATGGGCGGGTGGGCCGCTATCGAGCTCGCTAAAAGAGGACGAGCCGCAAGTGTGTGTGCCATATCTCCAGCAGGTTTTTGGAACACGCCACAACATGGACAACATCTTGCGCTTAAAAAATTAAAGCGCCTGGCATTTATTGCTAAAATCACACAACCACTGTTACCTTTACTAGCGAAGTCATCTTTAATAAGAATGTTGGCATTAAAAGACGTTGCAAAATATGGAAACAAGCTCAGTGGATGTGAATTTACTGCCATGGTAGAAGATATGCTGTACTGCGAAGTTAAAAGCTCACTTTTTAATACAAAACAGTCGCTTAATTTTACCGAGCCACTGCCTTGTCCTTGTACTTTGGTATGGCCTGAATGTGATCTCTTATTTCCACCGAATATAAACGCTGTGATAGCTAAAGAGCGCCTCCCCGACGCTCGCTCTCTGATTTTAAAAGACATTGGCCATGTACCAATGATTGATGACCCCCTATTAATTGCTACAACAATTTTAAAAAGCATTGAATATGGTAAGGCTTTTGAACTTAACGAATAGCGCTTTTAATTACTTATAAGCCACTTAATCGTGGCTTTTTTCTTCCTCTTTATTACGCCTGTAATAGCGCTTGGAATAAATTTTAACATGTCGGTGTACGCCTTTACTCAAGCTTTTAAATTGCGCTTCAAGCACATCAACACCATATAAAATGCCCACCACCAGCACTGAGAGCTTAATCGCAGGTGCCAGACTGTGCGTTGCTATCATCACGCCTATTGAGGCCAAAACCCAGATAGTCGCTGCTGATGTTACGCCAACAACAGCCCCATCTTTTGCTAGCATAACGCCAGCACCTAAAAACCCAATACCAGTAATTATTTGCCCAACCACCCGTGAATGATCTATTACATCGCCCTGTAAATTAAAGGCTGTCGCTAAAAACAAGTAAGTACCCAAGGTAATTAACGCAGAGGTACGAATACCCACTGGTTTTCCTCTTAGTTGACGCTCGGCACCAATAATTGCGCCGCAAAATGCGGCTGTCCCAATAGCAGACCATGAATAAGGCGCCACATCAACAAGCTCGTATAATGTCACTCGCTTTCCTTATAAATTATTTACCCTTAATTCGGGCTGATAAATTAACTGCAACAGCAGTACGTAATCGACTTGTTCCAAAGGCGGCCATACTCGAAAAATCAGCACGCGATACAGGCACATGCTGGCAATCTAGTGCGCGTTGTTTATCGTTTTCACAAAATGGATCATGAACATATAAGCAGTGATCATCAAGATGAGTGATACACACCCAATGCGGTGATTTTTTACCATCAAAACGATAAGTACTGATCAACACTAAGACACTGAAACCACGTTCTACCCACTGCTCTATATGACTTAAATCTACATCACTGTAGTTAATACTTAACTCATGCTGCGAAATTTGCTCAACAAACTGCTGATGGACAGCACGTAGCACTGTTTTTTTAGTCTCACTGCGTACACCATCAACAAATAAGGCATCCTCAGTGTTAAGCATTATTTCCACATCGTAACCGCGTTTATCGGCAGCTAAAGCTAAGCCTAACGGATGACACCCACCATGTCCTGAGGTCATAAATATAGTGGTTGCTTCTCGCCAAATAGCTAACTCAGCGCCTTGATCAAGCACTTGCTTTTGATTCACACTGCCCATAGCCATTAACAAGGCGGATGGCCCACATGTAAACTCTGTCGTTTGCTGATACCAAGGCGTTAAACGTGCAAACTGTAATTCGTCAGTTTGACGAATGTTTTTTTGCATCCGTAGCGCATCACTATGATCATCGTAATAATCACTGTATTGGCCAAATACTCGATAACCTAGCTTTTCATAAAGGCCAATTGCTTGGGTATTATTTACTGCAACTTCTAAGCGCATATACAGTCGTCCACGCTGTGCTGTTGCCTGCTCAAGTGCCTTTAATAATTGCTGTGCAATGCCTTTACCTTGTGCGTGTGGCGTAACTGCAAGCGAATATAACCGCGCCAGCCGCGTTCCCTTATGACACCACACTAAACCATAACCGAGTAATTGCTGCTGACACTGTGCAACGAGTAAGATGCCGTGTTTAGCCGATATCCAACGCTTTAAACTCCGTGCACTTAACCTATCTTGGCTAAAGCTTTGTTGTTCTATTTCAAGTAACGCGTTTAAATCTAAGTCAGTGGCAGCACGAACTGCCACATCATATTGAGTCATTAACCGCGGCCTCTTGCTTCAAGTCTCTGTTTAAATTCATCCATGATGATCATATAAAGTTCATCCCCTAAATAGGCATCTTCTACTTTATGATCAATACTTGGATTGTCGTTTACTTCAAGCACATAAGCACGGCCTTGATGCTCTTTTACATCTACGCCATATAAGCCTTTACCAACCGTTTTACACGCTTTTAAAGCGGCGTCTAATACTGCTTTTGGTAACTCAAAAGTTGGCAGTGTTTCAAACCCACCCGAGAAAAACCGTTTTGCATCATGGTTATAAATTTGCCAATGATTACGCGCCATTAAATAGCGACAGGCATAAATAGCGCGTCCATTTAATACGCCCACTCGCCAATCGTATTCTGTGTACATATACTCTTGTGCAAGCACTAATGCGCTAAATTCAAAAAGTTCCGTTAGCTTAACTTTCAGCTCAGTTTGATCAGCAACTTTATAAACACCTTTCGAAAATGACCCTTCTGGCATTTTCAGTACTAACGGGTAAGTAAATGTCGCTTCTAATTGTGTAATTGTTTCGTCTGTTTGATCAGCCACTACCATGGTTTTTAAACTTGGTACTTTTTGATAGTTAAACGCATCATGTAAATATACCTTATTACAACAACGCAAAATCGAATCTGCATCATCAATCACTACGAGCCCTAAGCTTTGCGCTTTACTTGCAAGACGGTAAGTTGGGTGATCAATCGCGGTCGTTTGACGAATAAATAGCGCATCAAACTGTACAATGTTATCAATCTCTTCAAAGCTTAGCGCTTGAGCATGAATACCATGCTTAGCGGCTGCTTTTATAAAGCGCGCAATGGCGTCTTTATCACTTGGCGGCACTTTTTCGTTGTGATCAACCAAAATTGCCATATCCCAACGGTGGCGTTTCTGCGTATCACTAATACGCCACTGCGTTTGTGTAAATTCGTTTAGCTTGGCGACAAACTCTTGGTGCTGCTCACTATTAAGTGACGCTAAAGAACCTTGTTGTAATAACCCTGCGTGATCAACAAATAAGATCGGTGCTGGGTATTGTTTAAATACCGCTTTTGCCGCTTTACTTTGCAGTTCATTTACAGCATTACCAAAATAGAACGTACCGTCAATTTGGCCTAAATTAAGCATTAAAGCTTGGCCACTTCGTAAGGCATTGATGGTTTTCACACTCGGTAATACTTGATGTTTACGGGCCTCTGCAAGTAATGAACAATAATAGCCTTTGCTCAAGTATTGGCTCGAGTCACACAAGTTAATAATGCGTGTTTTTGGCTCATTAAGCTTTGGGTAGTCACGTAAATAGGTATTGAAGGTAATTACGTTTTCAAATGAGTGAGCAAGGGTTTGCTCGTTGTTATCAACCACGATTAAGGTTTTAAACACGACTTTTCCTAAAAATAAGTCAAAATAAAGTGAATGCGTATATACCCAAGCCACCTCTAGAGGCAGACAAAGCGTTGCACAGGGTTGGTTTAGGTATACGCTTAAATAGAAACACCCATACTGCTAAGTGAGGGTTATAAATAACACGCTAACTTAACAGGATGGGTGCTTTAGCCTAAGCTACGAGTGATTTATAAAGGTTTTTTAACTTTCTGACCAACGAGTTATTTTTAGCGTTAGGATAAGTAAAATTAATCAATAAAAAAATGAAGTGTGATGTATGGTTTTTGAGCTGAAAAGCAATGAAAAGATATTTTAAAATGTGTTTTGAGGTGAATTCAGGTAAGCAAAATAAAAAAGCTGTGCGAGCATGAAAATAGTCACAACAGCTTTTAACAATCAGAGTTATTATAGCGCGCTTTCTAGCTCTGGTAGCACATCAAATAAATCAGCAACTAGGCCGTAATCTGCCACTTGGAAAATCGGTGCATCTGGATCTTTATTGATTGCAACAATCACTTTTGAATCTTTCATGCCTGCTAAGTGCTGAATTGCGCCGCTGATACCCACTGCAATATATAAGTTAGGCGCAACAATTTTACCCGTTTGACCTACTTGCATATCATTGGGTACAAAGCCCGCGTCAACCGCAGCACGCGATGCGCCAATAGCAGCACCAAGCTTATCAGCAATACCATGTAGTAATGAGAAGTTCTCACCGTTTTGCATGCCACGCCCACCTGATATAACCACTTGCGCAGCCGTTAACTCTGGACGTTCAGATTCGGTTTGTTCAACACTAACAAAAGAGCTCAATTGACTGCTAAATACCGCGTCAATAGCCGTAATATCGGCAGCTGTTTGCTCGCCTTGTAAATCAAAGCTGCTCGCACGAACCGTAATCACTTTTTTACTATCTAATGATTTAACTGTCGCAATTGCATTACCTGCATAAATTGGGCGTTTAAATGTGTCGCCATCAACTACGTCAATGATTTCTGAAATTTGCGCTACATCTAATAAGGCAGCAACACGTGGCATAAAGTTTTTACCCGTTGTTGTTGCACTCGCTACAAGGTGTGAATACTCCGGTGCAAGTGATAGCACTAAATCAGCGATATTTTCTGCTAATTGATGAGCATATTCACTGTTATCAGCAACTAATACGCCGTTTACACCCGCAATGCTGGCAACCTCTTCACTCATCGGTGCTAAATTTTCACCCGCGATGAGTACATCAACAGCAAAACCAAGCTTTAAGGCCGCATTAATCGTTTTTGACGTTTCAGGCTTTAAAACACCATTGTCATGATCCGCAATAACTAATGTTTTCATTTAAATCACCTTCGCTTGTGTTTTTAATAAATCAACTAACTGAGCAACGTCGTCAACAATGATGCCACCACTTCGCTTTGCTGGTTCATGTACTTCAACAACGCTAATACGCGGTGTTAAATCTACACCTAAGCTATCAGCTGCAATGACATCTAGCGGCTTACGTTTTGCTTTCATAATATTCGGTAATGAAGCATAACGAGGTTCATTAAGGCGTAAATCAGTCGTCACTACAGCGGGTAATTTAAGTGCGACAGTTTGCAAACCACCATCGACCTCACGGGTTACATTTACTGTGCCATTGGCTACATCTACATTAGATGCAAAAGTACCCTGCCCGCGCCCTGTTAACGCAGCAAGCATTTGTCCTGTTTGATTGTTATCTGAATCAATAGACTGTTTACCTAAAATAACCAGCTCTGGCGCTTCTTGCTCAACAATTTTAGCTAATAATTTAGCCACATGCAGAGATTCTAATTTTTCATCCGTTTCAATATGAATCGCTTTATCAGCTCCTAAAGCAAGCGCTGTACGTAATTGCTCTTGCGATGCTTTAGCACCAATTGTAACTGCAACAACCTCGGTTGCTATACCCGCTTCTTTTAAACGAATTGCTTCTTCAATTGCTATTTCACAAAATGGGTTCATCGCCATTTTTACATTAGTAAGATCAACGTCGCTATTATCTGCTTTGACACGTGCTTTCACGTTGTAGTCAATCACTCTTTTTATTGGTACGAGAACTTTCATAGGAACTCCATTTTAATTTAAACCTACAAGGTAACGTGTACGTCAACCTATTTATTTTATGAATTCAGACTACTTCCTGTTGACGTAAACGTCAACCTAAAATAACCTTAAACTATTCCTAACCTGTAACGTTTCATTTGCAAGTATGAAATTGCCATCGTAAAGGCACAGGTCCGTCACACAAAAGAGGTTAATATGGTCGAACGCGAAACCATGGAATTTGATGTCGTTATTGTCGGCGCTGGGCCTGCTGGCTTAGCTACCGCAATCCGATTAGCGCAACAAGCACAAGAAAAACAACAAGAGTGTACGATTTGCGTAGTTGAAAAAGGCTCAGAAGTGGGTGCCCATATTTTATCTGGTGCAATATTTGAGACCACTGCATTAGATGAGTTGCTGCCTAATTGGCAAGACCTTGACGCTCCCGTTACAACTAAAGTAACCAATGATGAGATTTATTGGTTTAATAATGACAATAAAGCAACTGCCATCCCTCATTTTGCGACCCCAAAAAGTTTTCATAACACGGGTAACTATATTGTCTCTATGGGCAATGTGTGTCGTTGGCTCGCTGAACAAGCTGAGAACTTAGGGGTTGAGGTTTTTCCAGGGTTTAGCGCTCATTCATTAATAATAGAAGACGATACTGTAAAAGGTATTGTTACTGGCGATATGGGCCTTGATAAAGACGGCAACGAAAAAGATGGTTTTATGCCTGGTATGGAGCTTCGTGCAAAGTACACTGTATTTGCCGAGGGCTGCCGTGGCCATTTAGGCAAACAATTAATCAATCAATTTGCCCTTGATGCCGATGCATCACCACAACATTATGGTTTGGGCTTTAAAGAAATTTGGCAAATAGATCCTGCCAAACACAAGCAAGGTAACGTTGTTCACGGAACTGGTTGGCCGCTCGCTGGGGATACAAATGGCGGTGCGTTTATGTACCATAGTGAAAACAACCAAGTTGTAGTGGGGCTGATTGTTGATTTAAATTATTCAAATCCACATTTAAGTCCGTTTGATGAATTTCAACGTATGAAACATCATCCTGTTTTTAAAGATATTCTCCAAGGTGGTGAGCGAATTTCTTATGGTGCTCGCGCAATTGCTAAGGGTGGCCTGCATTCTTTACCTAAAATGCATTTCCCTGGTGGTTTACTTGTTGGCTGTGATGCTGGCACCTTAAACTTTGCAAAAATCAAAGGTAATCATACTGCAATGAAATCAGGCATGATTGCAGCTGAGGTTATTTTTAAAGCCTTGTGTAACGCACAGGCGCACTCTGATCTTACTGAGTATGCACAAGCCTTTAAGCAAAGCTGGGCCTATAAAGAGTTGCACCAATCTCGCAACTTTGGTCCTGCAATGCATAAACTCGGTAAGTTTATAGGAGGAGCTTATAACACCCTTGATCAAAATATGTTTGGTGGCGGCTTACCGTTTACTTTTAAAGATAACACACCAGATCACTGCACATTAGTTGATAAAAACCAAGCAGATAAAATTGACTACCCAAAACCTGATGCTGTACTTAGCTTTGATAAGTTGTCATCTGTATTTTTATCAAACACTAACCATGAAGAATTTCAGCCGTGTCATTTACAACTAAAAAACAGCGCCATCCCTATTGACGTAAACCTTGTAAAATTTGACGAACCAGCACAGCGCTATTGTCCTGCGGGGGTTTATGAAGTGCAACAGGTTGACGGTAAAGATGAGTTTGTGATCAATTCACAAAATTGTGTGCATTGTAAAACCTGCGATATTAAAGATCCAAGCCAAAATATTACATGGGTAACCCCTGAAGGTGCTGGTGGGCCAAACTACCCCAATATGTAAATTATTTTAAATTTTGAACTAATCCTAAATTGCAGGGGGCTTCGGCCCCTTTTTTGCGCTATGCTCAATAATAACCGTCTAATAGTAAAGAGTAATATGTATGCCGTCGTCAAATGTAGTGTTTCGTTTTTTAGCTGAGCCCACCGATGTTAACTTTGGAGGAAAAGTCCACGGTGGTGTTGTCATGAAATGGATTGACCAAGCTGGGTATGCATGTGCCGCTGGTTGGAGTGGTCACTACTGCGTTACGGTGTCAGTGGCTGGTGTTAAATTTCGCCGCCCTATTCTTGTTGGTCAAATAGTTGAGGTAGAAGCTAAAATCGCTCATACGGGTAAAACAAGCATGCAAATCTTTATACAAGTGCGATGTGGTGATCCAAAAACACAAAATATGGTTGAAACAAATCACTGTGTTATTAGTTTCGTAGCCATGGATGAAACTGGCTACCCTGTTAATGTGCCAGAATACGTGGCAGTGAGTAGCGAAGAGAAACAACTTGAAAACTACGCAATAAAAATGAAAGAAATCGCCATTGAAACTGAAACCTTACTACACAAATGTGAGCCAGAATAATCACTAAGTAAAGTTTACATATCGCCATGAAAAGCTTTCCATGGCGAAACTGAACACATGAATAAAAACACACCAACCTGCTGATAGATTAGACAAAAACACCATTTTTAGCTTTTAATTTAGCCAACTTCAAGCTGGCATAATCAATGCAATTATAAAAGAGACAAGTAACCACGGGTTATTTATTTTTATTTTATAAAGGAGCTATTTAATGATTAAAACACTTTCTCTTTCAGCACTTGCTTTAGCAACTCTTGGCTTTAACTCTGCAGCGCAGGCTGATGTTAACGAGATGGACTCACCACGTATTTATACTGGTATCGGCTACGGTCAATATTCTTTTCAATTTGAAGATTCAGAAAACGACATTGATTTTGACGATGACTCACAAATGCTCAAAGGCTACATTGGTACCCAATTTAATAAATATTTAAGTCTCGAACTTGCTTATCAAAATTTTGATGAAGTAAGTGACATAGACAGCTATGCCGAAGTAGATGGTATATCTCTCGCCGGACGCTTAGCAGCGCCAATTACTGAGAGCTTTTCAGTTTATGCTAAAGGCGGTTGGTTAGAGTGGGACGCAGAAGTAACCAGCGATATCCCTGCCCTTGGCGAAATTTCTGCTGAGCAAAGTGGAGGTGATGTATTTTACGGTGCGGGTTTAGAGTACGCATTTACAAGCAACGTGCAAGTTCGCTTAGAGTATGAACGCTATAAATTAGAAGACGATATTGATACTGATATGGATGTCGCATCTTTTTCAGTGCAATACATGTTCTAACATTTTTTTATAAACTCCCCTTGTTTAAGGCAGCTTCAGGCTGCCTTTTTTAGTATGAACAGGTAGAATGGCGTATCTTCAACAGTCATTGAGTTTCATGAACGATTTTCAACTAACGGCCATTGGCCATATACAATCTCCCTATAAACAGAAGTTTGCTATTCCTCGCCAACCTCGTTTAGTGCCACAAGCCAAAGCAAAGCTTGTGTTTGCTGCTGATTTTAACCGTGAAGAATTTGTTCGTGGCTTAGATGAGTTTAGCCATATTTGGTTACTCTTTCGTTTTCATGAAACCGCTGATAAAGGTTACTCTGCGATGGTTAGACCGCCACGCTTAGGAGGCAATGAGCGTAAAGGTGTGTTTGCAACACGTGCGACCTTTAGACCCAATGCCATTGGTATGAGCGCAGTAAAGCTCGAAGGCATTGAATATAAAAATGGTCAATTATGCTTATTGTTAGCGGGTATTGATTTACTCGATGGCACACCAATTTTAGATATAAAACCTTATTTACCCTATTCTGATGCTATGGTCGATGCAACCGCAGGCTTTGCTGATACTCGCCCAGAAACGCAAATGACCGTTGAATTTAGCTCATCAGTACTCGAGTTTATCAAACAGCAGACCGACTACCCTGATTTACACGACTTTATCAATAATGTCCTTAAGCAAGACCCTCGCCCTGCTTACAAAAAACAAAAAGAGGGTGAACAAAGTTATGGGATGACCTTGTATGATTTTAATATCCGTTGGCAGGTTAACGGCGAACATAACTACGTCACTAGCATAGAAAAAAACTAGAAAAACACACTTAGCGCTTTAGTGTAAAAGCAACCACTGCTAAACTGAGTGCCTTATTGAAATAATAATTTTATAACTATCGGAATAAACATGCGTACCAGTCAATATATTCTCGCAACACTTAAAGAAACGCCTTCAGATGCTGAAATTGTATCGCATCAATTAATGTTAAGAGCGGGTATGATCCGTCGCGTCGCGTCGGGCCTATATACTTGGTTACCCTCTGGTTTACGCGTGTTACGTAAAGTAGAAAACATCGTGCGCGAAGAAATGGATAAAGCAGGCGCTATCGAAATGCTAATGCCTGTAATTCAGCCTGCTGATTTATGGGAAGAGTCGGGTCGTTGGGATCAGTTTGGCCCAGAGTTAGTCCGCTTTACAGATCGCCATAATCGAACGTTTGCATTAGGCCCAACTCACGAAGAAGTGATCACTGATTTTGTTCGTAAAGAGATCAACTCTTACAAGCAACTACCTATCACTTTGTATCAAGTACAAACAAAAGTACGTGATGAACGTCGCCCTCGCTTTGGTGTAATGCGCGCACGTGAATTCACCATGAAAGACGCATACTCGTTCCACTTAAGTGATGAATGTTTAGATGCAACTTACCAAGCGATGCACAAAGCATACTGTAATATTTTTGAACGCTTAAACCTAGATTACCGCCCAGTTATTGCTGACACGGGGTCAATTGGCGGTAGCGTATCGCATGAGTTTCATGTATTGGCTGAGTCTGGTGAAGATGCGATTGCATTTAGTGATGCCAGTGACTACGCTGCGAACATTGAAAAAGCAGAAGCACTCGCACCAAGTGAAGCTCGCCCTGCACCGAGCAAAGAATTAAAAGCATTCCCTACGCCAGATGCAAAAACTATTGATGAGCTTAAAAAGCATTACGGTGTAAAACCACATCGTGGTGTTAAAACGCTGATTGTATATGGCGCGCCAAATGAAGAAGGCCAACGAGGCTTGGTTGCTTTAGTTGTGCGAGGTGATCATGATCTTAATGAACTTAAAGCAGAGAAACACCCATTAGTCGATGCGCCTCTCGAGATGGCGAAAGAAGCTGATATTATTGCCGCTGTAGGTGCAAAACCTGGTTCTTTAGGACCTGTAGGTTTATCTATGCCAATTATTATTGACCGCACAGCCAATGTGATGGCTGACTTTGTTGCAGGCGCTAATAAAGACGACGAGCATTACAGTGGCATAAACTGGGAGCGCGATGTAACAGATTACCTAGTTGCTGACTTACGTAACATTGTTGAAGGTGACGCCAGCCCTTGTGGTCAAGGTAACTTACAAATCAAGCGCGGCATTGAAGTTGGTCATATCTTCCAACTTGGGACTAAGTACTCAGAAGCAATGAAAGCCGGTGTATTAAGCGAAACAGGTAAAAACCAAATAATGACCATGGGTTGTTACGGTATTGGCGTGTCTCGCATCGTCGCTGCTGCTATTGAGCAAAATAATGACCAATACGGTATTATTTGGCCTCAGCCTATTGCGCCATTTGACATTGCTATTGTGCCAATGAATATGCACAAATCTCATCGTATTCCTGATATTGCTAATAATCTTTATGAAGGGTTAAAAGCAGCAGGGTTAGAAGTGTTATTTGATGATCGTAAAGAACGCCCTGGTGTGATGTTCAACGATATGGAATTATTGGGTGTGCCTTTCACATTGGTTATTGGCGAACGTAACCTTGATGAAAACAAGGTTGAGCTTAAAAATCGCCGTACTGGCGAAAAGCTAATGATTGATATTGATACCGCTGTAGAAGCAATTAAAACTGCGATGAACATTTAATTTAACGTCAATCTAGTTGAATATAAAAGCCGCTTTATGCGGCTTTTTTGTTCCCTGCTTTTTATCATCACACTGCTTTTTTCATTGCAAGCATATGCTCTGTTATTCTGAGCTCGATACTAAGTGTCATAGATGTTTCGTTAAACTGTCGCGTTAACGTCATCAAATTTACCTAACGTAGTTATTATTACACTATCAATAACGACTATGACTAATAACAACACAAGTGATAAACAATACTTTCCCGCAGTATGGATCTCAGATGTACACCTGGGCTATAAAGATTGCAGAGCTGATTACCTACTCGATTTTTTAAACAGCATTGAATGCGATACCCTCTATTTAGTAGGCGACATAATTGATCTTTGGTCTATGAAGCGCAACTTTTATTGGCACTCAAGCCATTACCAAGTTTTAACATGCATTCAAGAAAAAGCATCTCAAGGCACGCGTGTTATCTATATTCCCGGCAATCATGATGAAACATTCAGGCAATATATAAACAACAGCTTATTCGGTATTGAAGTACACCAGCAATATATTCATACCACAAAAGCTAATAAGCGCTTTTTGCTTGTCCATGGTGATGATTTTGACTCTGCCACTCGCTACAACAAGCTAATAAGTATTGCAGGTGATGCGGGTTATGATTTTTTACTTTTTTTAAATCGCTGGACGAACCGTATTCGCCGGCTGTTTGGTCAGAACTACTGGTCACTTGCAGCGTGGATAAAAGCCCGCGTTCATAAAGCACGAGAAGCAATAGAAGCTTTTGAAAATGCAGCTATTCATGAAGCGAAAAAACAAGGTGTTGATGGAATTATTTGTGGTCATATCCATCACCCTGAAATTAAAGTAGTTGATGGGATTGTGTATTGCAACGATGGCGATTGGATAGAAAGCTGCACAGCACTGGTAGAGCAAGCATGTGGAAGGATTGAACTGCTACATTGGAGTGATACCAAAAAAGTGCTTAACTCAGCAGATGAATCATCACACAGCCGAGTTAAAAATAAGGAGCAAAAATCGGCTGCTTAATTAAGCAGCCACATCGCTAACTTGTTTTTCAAGGTTTTTGGTTTAATAGGCTTAGTAATGTAATCATTCATACCCGCTGAAATACACCGTTCCCTATCCCCTGCCATTGCACTGGCTGTCATAGCAATAATCGGGATATGGCGATAGACAATGCCGGCTTTATTATTTCGGATCTCACTTGTCGTATCATAACCATTAAGATTAGGCATTTGACAATCCATTAAAATAACATCAAATGGCTGTTGTTGGTGCGCTTGTAATGCTTCGAGTGCTTCCACACCATCGCTTGCACACGTAATACTGACCTGGGTTCGTTTTAAAATGGCTTTAGCAACTTCGATATTGATCATATTATCATCCACCAGCAAGACTTTGTATCGAGAGAGATCAACATGAACCTCGCCTTCAGAATCAGCTTTCTGGGAAGGAAGTAAAAAGCTATTACTTGCACCAAATATACTTGCAAGCTTATAGCTAAACTGATCTTGTGTTAGCGGCTTATTAAGCATGTGGCAGTTTTCAGGAAAGCTCGCTTTATCAGCCTTACTTAATAATAAATCACGCAAAATTAACATATACTTTTTATTTTGCTGTTCGCATAAAGCGATTAATTTATCGAGCAGTGGGTGCTCGTTATCAATCACCATGAGGTCGACATTGAACGTATCGTACTCTTCTAGATAATCAAAACGTTGTATGTTATTTAAATCAACTTTACAGTTTTTGACAAGTAAATTGGTAATATTTTGAAACACACTCTCTTTTGCAATTAACACGCCTACTTGAATATCTGCGGCTAATTCAATAGGGGTATTTAATTTTTTCTCGGGTGCAACATGAAGATCTACATAGGCAGTAAAGCAGCTGCCTATGCCTTTTTCACTGGTTACACTTATATCTCCGCCCATTAGTTGCGCTAGTTTTTTACAAATCGATAAACCAAGCCCTGTACCACCAAAGTGTCGAGTAGTACTTGTATCTTCTTGAGTAAATACATCAAATAATTTATCTATATTTTCTTGCGCAATACCTATACCAGTATCCTGAATAGAAAAACTCATACGTAGTTTATCTTCAGTTAGATATTTACAATCAAGTGTTAAACTTACTTCGCCTTGGTGGGTAAATTTAAAAGCATTATTTAATAAATTGATCAAAATTTGTTTTAAACGATGGCTATCCCCAACAAGCATTCGATCCATGACTTTATCGGTATTTAATAACACTTCGAGCCCTTTTCTCTGGCCCTGTATCGCCATTGAAGTGATCATATCACTGCAAACAGTAATTACATCAAAGCTATGATTATCAATATCAAGCTTACCCGCTTCAATCTTAGAAAAATCAAGAATGTCGTTTATAAGTGTCATTAATGAATTAGCACTACTATTTGCAAAGCTTAAATACTGTAGCTGCACGTCACTTAATGGGTCTTCTTTAAGCATTTCTAGCATCCCCAACACACCATTCATTGGCGTGCGGATCTCATGGGAAATATTCGCCACAAAATCACTTTTAGCTTGGCTGGCTGCAAGCGCTTCTTCTATCGCACTTTCAAGCTCCACTGTACGCTGTGATACTTTTAACTCTAGTGTCTCGTTTAATAATTCAAGCTCGCTCTGAGTTTGCTTCAAAGAATTAATATTTCTCAAAATCGCCGCTATTTGATTTCGCTGAGTGAACACATCAAAAACACAGGTTAAAGTAACAGAATAAAAGTGCCGGATGTTATCAGTATCTATATATACAGCTTCAAATGGTGGTTTTGCTCCTTCGTTGATAGTTTCACTTAAACTGTGCTTATCTTTATTTTTTAATTCAAATAACTGCGTAAAATTCGTTTCATTTAATAGTAAATCAAAGCTTTGCAACGCTGTTTTATTTGCATTACTGATCACACCATTTTCTTCTACAGTGACGATTGAATCTAGTGAGTTCTCAATGATTTTATTATTCTGTTCTTTCAATGAGTGAATTTCTAACTTACGGTTAATGTAACGTTGATAAAACAAGACCATAAACAATAAGACTGAAAACAGTGAAAAAACCACTAAAATGAAACTCTCACGCCTATTTGCAATTTCTTTTAGTAATACCGCAGTGTCAATTGACACTGCAAGCTCTAAAGGCAACATGCTAATATCGTTACTATCAAATGCAATGCGTTGCTTGAGGTAATACTGATTTGGTAAACCACTCATAGCCAAAGTATCTTGCATACTGATATCTTGGCTTTCATTGAAAACAGTTGACCATGTTATATCTTGACCAAATTCAAACCCAAATGTCAGATCTGACTGCGGGTGCGATAAAAACTGATTTTGATTGTTTAAAAGATAGATATCTACCCCATCAGGAAGACTAAAAATCAAACTATCAAAGAGTTCTTCTGCAAAGTAATTTGTAACAAGTACTGCAAAAACAAACCCTTCCTTATTAAACACAGGTTTAGCTACCCTATAAGTACTTACATAGGGAACTTGGATCTCTCCGTTTTCTCGGTTGTAGTCAATGGGTGATATATAAACAGAGTTTTGATCTAACATACTGGCTTTAAGCATATAATCTCGCTGGCCCTTATGCTGTAATTGCTCACTTTCTATACGTCTTATAACACCATCTAAATCTCTGTCTACTCTTACAACCTCTTGGCCATCATTGGCTAAAGTTATGTACCTTGCCTGTAATAAATACTCGTCTGTATTCATAAAACCACTGAAAATCCCAGCCAGACGTGTCTGCCATACTTCAATGGGTGTATTTAGAAGCGGATCTATAAAATTATTATCTGTTGCTCTACTAATACCTGAAATGGGCGGTGTGGCATTTAAAAAACGAATAGACGTAACACTACTTTTTAACTGTCTTTTTAAAGATAAGCTTTTTGTACTCAATTCTTGATTGAGGTTAGTTTGAGCTGTGCGGTAAACATCTTGTCTAACTTTAAGCTCGAATATATATAAAGCAGAGATCGCGATAATGCTAAAGACGAGCAGCGCTAATAAAGATATTTTATTGCTGCGAAAAAGATGACTAATTGAAGATTGGAAGTGCATTAATATTGCCATATAGCTTTTCAAATACAGATTATAGTATAGAGCAAGTAGAATATGAATTTTTTAAAATTTGTACTATTTAAGAGAATAAAGAGTAAATTACTTAATATCATACCAACATCAAAATCCCACGTTCCTAAATAAACGTTTTTATGATCCGACATGTAGCTTGTTTCGATTTGACTCTGAATTTTACAGTCTCTAAAAATTGTGGTTCACAAAAACCGATAAGTGAACCGAGATCACTACAGCCGCACTACCATTGGCAATTTATTATTTGAAGCGCTGTGATAAGCTTTCTAAAAATTGGATTGCAGAATGAGTCATATCTGCCTGAATAATCCCTGCTTTGATTTGCAGTTCACTCTCATCAATAAATTTAGAATCAACAGACTTTAGGTTTATATCATAGTCATATGTTTTTATTTGGACAGGAAGAACGGCATGTTGATAACTCACTCTGCGAATAACTTCAGAAAGTGGCTGCTCTAGAATAGCAACAAAGGCTTGGCCAAATTTGCGATCTTCTTTGGCTCTTGAAAGTAACCAGTCATATTGTTTTTGACTCATATACTTATTAGGCAGCTCAAGGTACTGAATTTCATGATCAACATCACCTTCAAACTTTCCAACTAATTTATTGTTTCCTACTTTTTCATAACATATAAATTCACTTTCATCATTGATAGGATCAATACTCATTTCAAATATCTGTTCTGCCGATATATTAGTGATTTGTGCAGCCATTTCTTTGCGTGCATCTTCTGCTCTTTGGTTAGTAACATTGTAGTCAAGTAAGTAAGCTCGCTGGGTTTTATGCTCAATAACATATTGACCTTTCCACTTTACAGTCATCTCAGTAAGCTTTTCATCTTTTAGCTGGTAATCGGTGCGTAAGTAGGTGTCGTTAACCTTGATTGTAATATCAGCAAAATGCTCACCGCCCTTAATCACTTCGTATTTTACTGTTAAGTTATTGCTATTAGCTACCGTTTGACTGCTTATCAACAAGAAGAAAAAAATAGCGACTAGTTTAATATTTTTTTGCACCTTAACGTATATCCTTATTTATTAATTGCTTATTTTATATTCTAATTTTAATTAAAACACACTAAAATTAATTTTTCAGTAAATTATCCATATACCACTTGCCACCTTTTAAGCCAAAACGGCATTTGTTATAAACTGTGCGCTGATCTTTAAACCTTTTATCATTGGCATCAAATTTATAATATATAAATGCTTGCTCTGTATATCCCCACTTTTTATACGTTTCTTTAACAACGCTATACTCAGTATTTTCAGAGTAGTTAACAAGCTTTGATTCAACAAGACGAAAGTTTTTATGCCATCGTACTCTTTTGCGTAGTATTTTTTATGTGCCCTATCAACATGTTTGGTGATCGCTTTATCTGCATTGGGATATGATCAACAGGTGTAAAAAGTTGCTTACTTAAATAACTGTTCATCTTTATTTTTTACTATTTCTACTGCTTTAAGGCAGCTTTCTTTTGGGATTGTTAAATCAATCTCTGCGTGGCATGTAAAGCTTGCTAATAGCGACAGTGGCAATAAGTATTTATTAATTATCCTTAAAATATTACGAATTAAAAGAGCTTATAAAGTTTGGTAAATTACTCGCGTTGATAATTACTATCACGATAAATAAGCCGACCATCAAGCCAATGTGCCGCTTAAATGGGTAAACCATTTCGCTTGTTCTATCTAATGAAACTGGGTATTGGTATTTCAGTAACGAATATACGAGGGCCTCACTATCAACACTCCAGTGAGAAAGTGCTATGCTCTGCCCTTTTGTAGTATTAAAAACAAGCGATATTAGGTGTGACCTTTTTGTAGTTCTGCCAATAGAGTCATCAATTGTGTCGTAATTGTAATTCCATTTAGCCTCGATGCTAACAATATCCTGTTTAGTTAATGTGCGCGGTTTTTTGTCGGTAAATAGTAACGCCGGCAGATAAAGCTCATCGCTATTTATTTTAATATCAATAAAAGGAGATGTTTTTACTAAATAATAGTTATGGCAAATAAATGCTCGTGCAAGCCAATAACTAAAATACGTTATCACCAAAAAAGCCATTGCAGGCTTCCAGTTTTGTGACGAAAAGGCAATAAATACGGTAAGCAAAGTAAAGCAAGCTACGGTGAGATAGACCGATTTTTTCTTACTCTCAGGAAGTGGCAGTGCACACCTTAAAATAGAAATATTATTTTTAGCTTCAGCATTACCTAAAATAGTATTTTGCGGGAATATTTTTGAAAACTTGTTTACTGTTGCTGAGTTTGTTTTTTCAGCCTCGGCTTCTTCGCGTTTAGCCGTATAAGCGCGCTCAAAAGTTGACAGTTTACTCACTACTAACTGCGCTTGCTTGGCTTGTTTAAAACACCTAAACGTGTAAGTGCTCAATTTGCCTTCTGGTGATGTGTAATTAATATCAATCACGCTAATAGCTTTATTATCTTGGCATGAAATTGTTTTAATCGTGCTAGTATCAATGGTGTGGTGACTATACGTGAAGATTTTTTTCTTAAAAAAATAAGCCCCCAACTTTACATCTATTTGATTATTGTGCTCATCAAATTTTAATCGATGTTGAAACATCAAAAGCGCAAAAATTAATATAACATCAAGCCCATCGCTTGTATTAAAAATCAAGCCTTGACTTAAAACACCTAGTACAAGCCCTGCTACGGTTAGCCAAATGAATAGCCATTTAATCGTTTCTAATAGTGATTTTAATATAATTGAATTAACCAAAATTCCCTCTTTAAATAAAAAGAGCATTAACGTTCCCTCTGTTTAAGTTTAGTATTGATAAACACTTTTAAATAATAACTTAAGTTGAAAATTTCTGCTTGAGCTAAAAAATTGATTTCAAATACCCTGCCCCTATCCAATACAAATAGAGACCTATCATTATAAAATTTCCACCCATTGACATAACCCGCATCAAAATAAACACAATACTGCCTCCACCATAGGTAAGGCCATACTTGTAACTCACGGGGTAGTCAAAATAAATGCACAGATAAAGCAAGTTTAATGTTGCGATGGTATTTGGCTTAATTGTATAGCGTTCATTGTTTTTTAAAACCACAACAGCTTGGGAGATGTGTGATTGCTTTGATTGATAACCTTGCCCGTTTGAGCGCATATACCCGTAGCTAAATTGTATGTAATTTATATCTGCTTTAGCCATTGTTAGCTGTTGCTGTTTAGATAATGGCTCGGTAACGATTGCTAGCTCATCTTTACTTACTTCAAACGCGGCTTTGTAATTAAAGCCATACCTTTGCCAAATTAACACCTTTCGTAAAAACCATAGTCCCAAGAATAAAGGAATATATATAAAAAACAAACCACTAATCCAGTCCTCTTCAACCCAAACATGACTATACAATGCAAGCGCTAACAATGCGATTGCAAATAAAAACTCAATTCCTAAATTTAGTCTAAATAATTTAGTCACTACCGGCATAGTGATTTTACTCGTAGGGGTTAAGGCGTCTTTTTCAGGTAAATTTACGAGCCTAAACCAAAACTTGTCATCTAATTGTATATCTAACTTTTCGCTTTGCATTGATAATCTCAACAATAAGTTGTAAAAAAGGTCATGTAATATCAATTACATGACCTTTTGTTTTAATATGCACGAACTAATCTTGCAGTAAATTAACCATATACCACTTACCGCCTTTTAGACCAAAACGGCATTTGTTATACACTGTGCGCTGCTCTTTAAGTCTTTTATCATAGGCATCAAATTTGTAATATATAAATGCCTGCTTTGTATATCCCCATCTTTCATACGTTTCTTCTACAACACTATACTTAGTGTCCTCAGAGTAGTTAACAAGCTTTGATTCAACAAGACGAAAGTTTTTTATACCATCGTACTCTTTTGCGTAGTATTTTTTATGTGTACTGTCAACGAGTTTGGTGATTTCCTTATCAGCATTAGGGATATGGTCAACCGGTGTAAACAGCTGCTTAAATAGCTGTTCATCTTTATTTTTTACTATTTCTACTGCTTTAAAGCAGTTTTCTTTTGGGATTGTTAAATCAAGCTCTGCTTGGCATGTAAAGCTTGCTAATAGCGGCAATGAAATTAGACATTTATTCATTATTTATCCTTAAAATATTAGGCTTGAACTATTCGATTGAGAAGCTAACCGTGTTACTTTTTCCAAACTGGTTGCTTACCCAGTAGCGCCAGCCACTTAGTTGACGTGGCGTTTTAACTTTAATGGTTTTTTCATCTATATAAATGCTATCAACAGTCACATTATTAAAATGAACATTCGTCTGCTCATTAAAATTTTCACCTATAAGAGTCATTGTTTTTCCAGCACTGATACTTCGCTTTTCGGTGCCTAAAATTGGGGCTTTACTCTGATTAACTTCAATCGGTAGGGCATCAGTAATAACCTCATCATGAGCTAGATATACGTAAGCCTCGCCTAACTTACTTGGCAGCTCTACACTTATATATGTTTTGCTTGCTTCAATTCTAGCTATGGTAGGTTTTAAGTTAATAAGATCATCAGGATATTGAAAAACAAGGACCAAATTTTTTGCATCAGCAGGTAAACCGTCTACTTCAAACTCTACTTTATCCCCAGCTCTAATAAAATCTCGAATAGAGTGCCCTTCAAAGGACATATTATAAACCCAGCGCACAAGTAAACGATTTTGATTAGGCCCTGTTAATTTAACAGTTTGAGATTTTTTACGACGTTGCGTATCGTAAATATCTAATATTAAATCGTCGTCATCATCTAAATCTAAGTGATCTAATTTTCCATCATCGTCAAAATCAAGTGAATAGTTAAAATCACCAATTTCCATTTCATCATCTATGGTATTCCCATCAGCATCACGGTCTATATAATTTGGGGAGCCATCTTTATCTAAATCTTCAATGCCTTCTATTTTATCAGAGAAAGAATCATCGTCAGAGTCAATATCTTGCCAATTAGGTATTCCATCACCATCAAAGTCTATGTCAGTACTACTATTTAATAAAACGTGCTCTAAACCATCTAAAATACCATCTTGATCTTGGTCATTCTTAATAAGGTTACTGCCAAATGCACGTTCCTTCTCATCATCAAAAGCATCTACATCTTCGTCATAAAATAGAACCATACTGTAGATTAAATCAGGGCCACCACCGTAATTATTATCCATTATACTTAGTTGATAACGACCTGCCTCAAACATATGAAAGTTAACAATATGCTTTCCAAATTTCTTATATTCGCTAATAACATACTTACTAATTACTCTGCCTTCTGAGTTTGATACATAAACTTGCGGGTCAAATCGTTTAGCTGCACTTTCGAATACAGCAGTGACCATAGTTCCATTATCAACGTTAAAACCATATAAATCGCCTTTGTCTGTTCTTGATGAAATAACGCCCTTAACTTTAAAACCTTTACCAAGCTCTACTGGAGTTGCAACAGATGGGTTATCGTTAGGTTCTTTTTCAAAATAAACAGGGTATTGAGTTTTACTCGCTTCAAACGGATAGTCATCTTGCTCATCAGGCACACCATCACCGTCTTCATCTTTATTTTGCCACGTACCTATATGGGTGGTTGGCTGAATGCTTTTTGCATGTGAAGTTGTTGTATAGGTTAGCGTGCAAAAAGCACAGCTAACGCTCAATAGCGAGAGGTAGAATAGGGGTATTTTCAAGAATCCATCCTTGTGGTTAATCCATAGCTCAGCTTATGAACTTAAACGATTTAATGACTTAATACAATAGCTTCAAAGAAATGGCTTAAGAAACAAAAAAGCATCACGTAAGTGATGCTTTTTATAATGAGTAACACACTACCTAAATAGTACATCTTCTCGGTTAAACCATTTAACACAAAATGCCAGTAACGCACCTGCAATAAGTGCGGTTGCTAAAAATATTAGCCCTACAAATGTGTAATCAACTGTGCCTTTAATTATATCTTTAATGGCTAGCGCAACGTTTGTTACTGGGATAAACGCGGTTTTAGCGGTCAATTCCATATTCGGCATTATTGAAATAATGATAGGGAAGAATACACCCATGCTTAATGGAGCCATGTAGTTTTGGGCTTCTTTAAACGTACGCGCATAAATTGAGATAGCTAACGCTAAAGAAGAGAATATGGCAGCCAGGGGAAGTAATAACACAAAAATCATCAGTAAATCGGTTACTGCTAACGTACTAAAAGCCGTTTTAATAAATTCTAAGTCGGCGAACGCCAATGCTACTGCAACCCACCCGCCCATACTGACGACGGTAATTGTGGTTGATGCAATAGATGTAGTCAGTAATGTGATAAATTTACCGAGTACCAGCTCTGTGCGTGTTATGGGTGTAAGCAACAATGTTTCAAGTGTGCCGCGTTCTTTTTCACCGGCACCTAAATCTATTGCTGGATAAGTAGCCCCCATTAATACTAATGGAATAAGTAGGTAAGGTAAAAAGCCACCAATTTTTTCTCCTAAGTTTTCGCGCTTATCGGCTGTATCTACTTTAACAACTTCAATTGGGTTAAGAATAGATTTGTGCGTAGACTCTTCTATCCCAAAACTTTTTAGCTTATCAGCTTGCAGTACGTCGCTGTATTCTTGAGCAAGTTCTTTAACCCGTTTAAATAAAAAATTTATTGATTTTGCATCGTTAAATACAACTTGCCATTTGCTTTGCTCACCGCCATCGAGCGTTTTTACAGCATTACTTGGCAAGTAAATTCCCATATCTATATCGCCGGCTGTAACACCTGCTTTAAGATCTTCTATTGTATTAAAGGCTTTACTGCCTTTATAGAGTTCAAAGCTTTTGTGGTAAAACACTTTGTCGGTAAATTCTTGTGCATATTCGCCATTAATAATTACGTATGTATTAACTTTTTGGTCCGCTTCAAGTGCGGCTTGCGAACTAATAAAAGCCATAACTGCAAAAATTATTGGGAAAATAAGTACTGGCAGTGCCACAACAAACATAAGGGTTTTTTTGTCGCGAAGGAGCTCTTTCAATTCCTTTTTATATACTTCAAACATTATGCTTCTCCGTTAATATGTTCATAAACGCTTGGTTTAGCTCTTCACTGTTACCTGCCTGTTTAAATTCTTCAACAGTGCCATCAAAGCAGCTGACCCCTTCGTTGATCACTGCAACTCGATCGCACAGTAACGCAACTTCATCTAAATGATGGGTTGAGAATATAACCGGTGTGCCTTGTGCTTTGAGCCCTTTGATAAATTCGATCACTGTTTGTGTGGTCATAATATCTAACCCCGTTGTCGGCTCATCGAGCACCACAACCGCTGGCTGATGAACGACTGCACGGGCAATATTTGCTTTTTGTTTCATACCTGTTGATAGGTTTTCTGCGCGTTTATCAATAAAGCTATGCATATCAAGTAGGTCGAATAATTCATCGCAGCGCGTTTTAATCGCGGCTTTATTCATACCATGTAGTTTTGCAAAGTATTCTATATTCTCTTTTACCGTTAAGCGTCCATATAAACCTGTACTACCCGATAGGAACCCAATGGATTTACGCCCAAATAAAGGCTTTTTAACAATATCTTCGCCAGCGATGTAAATGGTGCCTTCATCTGGTTTTAATGCTGTCGAAATCATGCGTAATGTAGTTGTTTTTCCCGCACCATTGGGGCCCAGTAAACCAAGCACTTCACCTTTAGCGCACTGAAAACTGACATCACGAACTGAATGAAAATAATCTTTATCTTCACGCGGATCTACTTTTTCTAATTTATTTTTTTTATGATCTTTCGTCAGCTTAAATTTCTTTTTAAGCCCAGTTACTTCTATCATATTCGTGTCCTTCGTTTAGGTCTAAAGTAATCCGTATTACTATAAAATTCTGAGTTATTATTATCATACCAACCAGGCACCCCTAACAGAGGCAATGGCGATAGCAGGCTGTTGTCCCTTAAACAGTTGTCAACACTAATCATCTCATAAAGCATTTGATCTATAAACTGATACTGCTGTGCTAAATCTTTACAAAATATGTCAGCTGGTACTTTTACAAATAACGCTTTACCCGTTAAGCCAATATAGGGTTTTGTGAGCATTTCATAATTAGCGTGCCCAAAAATATAGGGGAAAATTGTTTTTCCCCATAGCTCTCGTCGTTCAAAAAATGCCGTAGTCCATTGATGATTTTTGAGTAATTTAGGCCACGAATCATCACTTACAGCGAGTACAACGCCACACTCATCAAATAGAGTTAACGCGTTGCGATGCTTAGTTCGCTGCTTTGTACCGTGTTGAGTTATTTCTTCAATATGACGCTGGTTGATCAGTGACTTAGTTTTAGGAAATAAGCACCATATTAGCCCGCCAAATAAATCATGCCAGTTTTGTTGTCGTGTAGGTACTTGCCCTGTATCGAAGATTATTTGTTCGTAATAACGTTCTTCTTCACTAAAACATGCATCATCAACAAAGGTAATTGCTTGTTGATTGGCATTTTTAGCATCAAGAAACGATGTAAACCACGTACATTGAGGCCAGTCAGGTAAATTACTTACAGCAAATAATGTATTTAGATGATTAAATGCTCCACTTTCAAGACTTGCACTATGCCATTGTTCATAAGGGGTAAATCGTTTCATGAGTACCTTTAGCTTTACAGTTATTATGAGGTGAGTTTACCGCAAAAACTGGTTCTCTTTAACAGAAGTTCTTATACTAGACTCACTTAAAACAAAAAAAGAGCGACTATGAAACGTTATTTTTCTCTTACACTTCTAGCAACTGCTGTACTTGCAGGATGTGCAACAACAAGTCTTACCTCTGATGATGTTACTAAAGGCTATAACTCGATTAATGATGTGCAATTAGCCGAGCATATTAAAGTATTAGCATCTGATGAGTTTGGTGGGCGCGCTCCATCATCAAAAGGTGAAGAGCTAACGCTTGCATACCTCACTGAACAATTTACAAAGTTGGGTTATAAGCCGGGTAACGGTAATAGCTTTTTACAGGAAGTGCCTTTAGTCTCTCTTGAAGCTGACTCAAACATGGTTTTAAGTATTGGCGGTAAAGACTATCAATATAAAAAAGACATGGTAATGGGCAGTAGCCGCATTAGTCAAAGCCAAGCTATTAAAGATTCCGAACTTGTGTTTGTGGGTTATGGTGTAAATGCGCCTGAATACAACTGGAATGATTACGCGGGCATTGATGTTAAAGGTAAGACCGTGGTTATGCTAGTAAACGATCCGGGCTTTGCGACTAAAGATCCTGCTCTTTTTACTGGCGATGCAATGACCTACTATGGCCGTTGGACTTACAAATACGAAGAAGCGAGTCGCCAAGGGGCTGCTGGTGCAATCATTATCCATGAAACAGCGCCAGCTTCATACCCGTGGTCTGTTGTTGAAAACTCTTGGAGTGGCGAGCAGTTTGGTTTTCAAAAAGAAAACAACAATATGGACAGAGTTGCTGTAGAAGGTTGGGTGACAACTGATGTTGCTAAAGAGCTATTTAATAAAGCGGGTCTAGACTTTAACACTGTCAAAAGCAATGCAGCTAAAGGTGCTTACAACGTAGATATGGGTGATTTAACCGCTTCGGTTGCGATTAAAAACACGATTAAAAAATCTATTTCGTATAACTTTATTGCGACGTTACCTGGCAGTGAACTGGCGGATGAACATATTATTTATTCAGCGCATTGGGATCACTTAGGCACAGATAAAAACCGTAAAGGCGATCAAATATATAACGGTGCTCACGATAATGCCACGGGTACTGGTGGTATGATTGAAGTAGCAGAAGCATTTGCAACTTTACCTGTTAACCCTAAGCGCTCTATGACCTTTTTAGCGGTTACAGCAGAAGAGCAAGGTCTACTTGGTTCAAAATACTATGCAGCAAACCCAGTTATCCCTGCAGATAAAACAGTTGCAAATATCAACATGGATAGCCTAAATTTACTTGGTAAAGTAAAAGATATCAGCGTGGTTGGTATTGGTAAATCGCAAATGGACACGTTGCTTGCTACAGCTGCTAAAGCACAAAATAGAACCGTATCTGGTGATCCTAAACCGTCATCAGGTGGTTACTATCGCTCTGATCATTTTGCTTTTGCTAATATGGGTGTACCTGCAATGTATGCCGGTGGCGGAAGCGAAGCATTTGATGAAGAAACGGCTAATTATCGCAAGCGTATGAGCTTAGTGCTAAGAGGTTGCTACCATCAACCTTGCGACAGATACCGTGATGAGTGGAATTTATCTGGCGCAGTGCAAGACTTACAGTTATTTTATCAAGTAGGTTTTGATATTTCACAGCAAAGCGAATGGCCAACATGGAATGAAAATTCAGAATTTCAAAGAAAATAATGTAAATGATATTGATTTTCATTTGATTTAAATCTAAAGTGCAACCTATACAGTTTTTAGGTTGCACTTATGTTCTCTCACACACTACCAAAAATCGCTCTGCCCGCGACACTTTTTGTTAATAACAAACGTTTATTATTGCCGTTTTTATTATTATGTTGCTTAGCTTATCCCCCTATTAGAGATATTACATTAGCCTCAATGAGCGATGCTTTTTTTCAGGTTAGTGTATTTGTTGCCGCCACATTATTTATTTACTATTACGCCATTGATCGGCTTCCACAGTTAGAGTTGGGCTATTTGAGCCAAAAATCTCCTTTACTCGAGGTAAGCTTTGCATCATTTTTAGGAGCCTTACCCGGCTGCGGTGGGGCCATTATTGTTGTAACGCAATTCACTAAAGGGCAAGCCAGCTTTGGCTCTGTTGTGGCAGTGCTCACCGCAACCATGGGTGACGCTGCGTTTTTACTCTTAGCAACAAAACCCATCGAAGGTCTACTTATTATGGCTATCGGCCTTAGCGTTGGCGTTATTAGTGGGTCTTTAGTGAATGCTTTTCATGACAAAGATTATCTTCGTCCAGAAAAAAATGACTTTTGCGATGACTGCTTAAACAGTCCTAGTAGAGCAATTATTTTCAGTAAGTCGGTATGGCAAATAATTCTTATACCCAGCGTGATCATTGCTGTATTAATAGCGTTAAATACAGACTTTAACGCTATTAATAACACCCTTGCAGATTTAATCACTGTATTTGGTGCTGTAATGGCGTTACTTGCTGTTACTACTTGGGCATTATCTTCAAAAGGGCAAAGCTATCAAGAGATCACGTCTGAGGAGGAAACAATCAACCCGCCGTCTAAATTATATAAAGTGCTTCAAGATACCCACTTTGTAACAGCTTGGGTTGTCGCATCATTTATGCTATTTGAACTTTTAGTGACCTTTGCAGGGGTTGATCTTAAAGCATGGTTTACCCACTATGCTTACTTAGCTCCTTTAATAGCTGTAGCAATTGGCTTTTTACCAGGCTGTGGGCCACAAATCGTGGTAACGACACTTTATATACAAGGTATTATTCCTTTTAGTGCGTTAGCGGCTAATGCAATCTCTAATGACGGTGATGCCCTATTCCCTGCAATAGCGATGGCACCGCGTGCAGCATTAGTTGCAACAGCTTATTCAGCAATACCAGCGATGTTTGTTGGGTATGGTCTATATTTTTATGGGGTTTAAAATCGTTGATACACAGGCAGATAAACAAGAAAATTTAGCCTAATGTGTTTATTAACAATTGTTCCTGCATCAATAGAGCCGTAGACAAGCGTTTTATTGGCAATAAAAAAGCTCAGCAATTGCTGAGCTTTTATTTGAACGTATCAAAGTAATGTAATTAACTCATTGCCATCATCATTTTAGCTGGGCTTTCTAAATATGATTTCCATAGGTTATTAAATCGTGCGATTGTCCCGCCATCAATTACTCTATGATCGCCAGACCAGCTTACTTGCATGATTGCTGCGGATATCACCTGCCCTTGTCCATCAAAACGTGGTAAGTGCTGTAATTTACCTAATGCAACAATGGCGACTTCTGGTTTATTAATAATCGGTGTTGCAATTGTGCCCCCAAGCGCACCAATATTAGAAATGCTAATCGTGCCACCTTTGAGATCATCCGGACTAACACGCCCTTCTCGGGCTGAATCTGTTAAGCGAGACACCTCATTAGCAACCTCAACAATACTTTTACTTTGGCATTGTTTAATATTTGGTACCAGTAAACCAATTTTTGAGTCCACAGCCATACCAATATTGTGATCGTCAAAATAGGTGAGTTCAGTGCAATCATCATTTACTTTAGAGTTTAAAACCGGAAACTCTTTCATTGCCAATGATAAAGCTTTAATGAAAAACGGCATCATAGTCAGCTTAACGCCTTGCTGCTTATACTGCTCTTTGAGATCGCTGCGCAGTGCGATTAAATTTGTTAAGTCAATTTCATCGCAAAAAGTAAAGTGCGGGATAGTTGTAACAGAGGCAACCATCTGCTTCGCCATTGCCGCTTTAATGCCTTTAATTGGTTCAACGCGAGAACCACCTGTGCCATTTGCTGGGTTTTTACTCGTACTCTTATCAGCTGCGGGTTGTAACGGTGACGTATCAATACTATTTGGTACTTCACTTTTGATAAATTGCGCTATATCTTCTTTATAAATACGGCCATTTTTACCGCTGCCTGGCACTGTTGTTAAGTCAACATCAAGTTCACGAGCTTTACGACGCACTGCTGGAGAAGCCACCGCTTTTTTATTAATTACTGGTGCAGAAACTACTTTATTTTCTGATTCAATCGGCTTTTGTTCAACGGCTTTTGTTTGTGCTTTTACTAAAGCGTCATTTATATCAACAACGTTTGCTTGCGTACCTGCAATCGACATTTGAAATAACGGGCTGTGCACTTGTGCCACATCACCTTTGGCATAAAATAATTTAACAACGGTACCTGTGTATTTAGCCGGAATTTGGACTAATGCTTTATCTGTCATTACATCACACACAGCCTGATCTTCTTCTATCTTATCCCCTTCACTTACCAGCCATTCAACAATTTCACATTCAACAATACCTTCACCAATATCGGGGAGAATAAAGTCTTCAAGTTGTTCATCGCTTGTAACGGCAGGTGTGTCGGCTTCAACATTAACGGCTGATTCAACCACCGGTAAAGGAATATCACCCGCCACATCCATCGCAAAAAGTGGCGCATGCACAAGTGCAATATCGCCTTTGGCGTAATATAGTTTGCTGATCACACCATCATGAACCGCTGGAATTTGAACTAATGCTTTATCAGTCATCACATCACAGATTGGTTGATCTTCAGCCACAGTGTCACCTTCAGCAACAAGCCATTCAACCACTTCACATTCAACTATGCCTTCACCGATATCCGGTAAAATAAAATCTTTTGCCATGATAACTCCTAAAATTCGACCGATTGCTTGATTGCAGCAAGTACTTTCAACGCATCCGGCACATACTCTTTTTCAAGCGCTAATGGATACGGTGTATCTAAGCCGCACACACGTAAGATGGGTGATTCTAAATGTAAGAAACATTCTTGCTGAATTGTTGCCGCTATTTCAGCACCAAAGCCATTCGTGATTGGCGCTTCATGGCTGACCACTAAGCGGCCTGTTTTAGTTACAGACTCAGCAATCGTTTCCATATCCCACGGCAAAATACTACGTAAATCAATCACCTCACAGATGATCCCTTGTTCACTTGCTCGTTTAGCTGCATCTTCGATGATTTCCATCTGTGCACCCCAAGCAAGCAGTGTTACATCAGTACCTTGCGTGACCACTTCTGCTTTACCCAGTTCAATGCTGTAATCTTCTTCTGGCACCTCACCCGTTGACGCCCGATATAAACGCTTAGGCTCAAAGAAAATAACCGGGTTATCATCTTTAATCGATGCTCGTAGTAACCCTTTGGCTTGATAAGGGTTACGAGGAACCACTATTTTAAGGCCTGGCGTGTGTGCAAAATACGCCTCTGGTGATTGTGAATGATATAACCCTCCCGCAATACCACCGCCGTAAGGAGTACGAATCGTTAAGTTACCAACGTCGAATTCATTACCACTGCGATAACGAAACTTTGCGGATTCATTTACAATTTGGTCAAACGCAGGAAAGATATAATCTGCAAACTGAATTTCGGCCAGTGCTGGTGCACCAAATGCAGCGAGACCATTGGCAAACCCCATGATCCCCTGCTCTGTTAGTGGTGTGTTGAAGACTCGGTGTGAACCATATTTTTCTTGTAATCCCGAGGTCGCACGAAACACACCGCCAAAATACCCTACATCTTCACCAAAAATACATGCTTGAGGATGTTCGGCCATTGTAATATCAAGGGCTGAATTAATTGCATGTAACATATTCATTTTAGGCATTATTTAATTCTCCCTGCAGTGACTGGGTAGGCATCTGGGTGTTGCTTAATATGCGTTTTCAATTGTTCATACTGGCGTTGTAACGAAGGAATTGGCGTATCATATACATCTGAGACAAGCTCTTCTAAAGCGGGTTTAGCAACCACTTCAGCACGCTTTAATGCCGCAAGAATATCTTCTCGTATTTGCTCTTTGGCTTTGGTGTCTTCCTCATCATTAAGCCAATTTTTCTTAATGAGCCATTTACGAAAGCGCTCAATTGGGCAAGATTGAAAGTTTGCTTCTTCATCTTTAGAGCGATAACCACTAGGATCATCTGATGTAGAGTGCGCACCTAAGCGATAAGCAATTGATTCTATCAATACAGGCTCACCTGTTTTAGTGGCAATTTCGCGTGCTTTTTTGGTTGCCGCATAAACAGCTAAAGCATCAGCGCCATCAACACGAATGGTCTTAATACCGTAACCTACACCGCGAGATGCAATACCATCACCTTTAAATTGTTCATCCGCAGGCGTCGAAATCGCATAGCCGTTATTTCGAGCAAAAAATATCACAGGAGATTTATGTACTGCAGCCATATTTAAGCCGGCATGAAAATCACCTTCGGATGCAGCACCTTCACCAAAATAGCAGATAGTGACATTATCAATTGTGCTATTTAACTCACCCGTTTTTGCATCGATATGTTTGATTTTTTGTCCGTATGCATAACCCGTTGCTTGCGGTATTTGGGTACCCAACGGTGATGAGATAGTCATATAATTGAGGGCGTTTGAACCATAATGGATAGGCATTTGACGTCCTTTACCTAAATCCAATTCATTTGAAAACATTTGATTCATAAACTGGTCAAGTGTAAAACCACGATAATGCAATGCCGCTTGTTCACGGTATTGCGCCATGATCATATCGTCTTGGTCCAGTGCCGCCGCCGATGCAGTGACGGCTGCTTCTTCACCCAAGCATTGCATATAAAAACTAACGCGGCCTTGACGTTGAGCTGCTTGCATTCGTTCATCTAATGCACGAATAAAACGCATAGTTTCATATAATCGCAGCGCCGTACTTTCATCAATATCAGGTGCGGTAGCCCCTGTGTGAATATCGCCGTCCTCATTTAAGATGCTTACGGTCGGAATATTCAGCGCATGACCATCAATAAATGCAAGATCATGACTAATATTCACCGATACGTTATTTGGATTACTCATAACCTACCTTCTTTTGTTGTCGAAAACAGTGCAAGTCACTTGTTATTATTGGATGTGACCTACAGGATAAACTTTGCAGAAACTGCACTGTATTTAAATTAAAGCTGCCGACACCTTACGTTAACGTAAAGCGTTATTCAACTAATCATAGACGAAACAAAGTTAATTGGCGAGAGTTGGGCTGGAAAGTTAACTATACATTCAAATTAAACATTTAAAATCATATAGTTAACTCTTTATTTTGGTTGGTTAATACAATTTATTAAATAATATTATCTGTGTTTTTTAATGGTATTACGGTTAACAATGCACGCTGACCAAGGGCTACATCAGCATTTGGAAATATAATTGCCTCACCATCGACTTCAGCGTAATAACAGGTCTGACCATCGGTTGCGAGTAATTCACCTTTAGCAAAACCAGTAAAATTCTCGGCGTCATCGGAAAATGGAAACGAAAATACGTGTTCGGTCCGATTAATTGAACGATGAACTGAAAACAGTTCAAAATCACTTGCATCAAATTCTTTATAAATCACTTCTTTTTGGCTAATTAATGCAGTGAGTGTTTGCTTTGTTTTTTCAAAGCGACTCATATCATTTTCGCCAAAAGGCTTGACCTGCCCAAGTTCAACTGTAAACGAATCAGCGCCATGCACAAAAGATGAATAATAGCTAAAGGTCGTCGCGGCTGATTTCATCATAAGGACTGTATTTACACCGCAGCTAAGCAAAAATTGTAATTGCGCTTTCTTCCATGGTTTGCCATGTAAAAAAGGATAGACTGCAAACTTATCGTTTTTTGAGCCACGTATTGCCGTGTGTAAGTCATAATGGCATCGCTGACTTACTTGCGAGCCACGATAATAAAAATCACTAACGTATTGTTCAAGTTTCGCAGCTCTGACACGCTCATTATTCATTGGTACACCTTCAACTGTATGATGACCATTAAATAAACGGTTAAGGTTTTCACCTATAAAGCGTTTGCCAATATTGATTGATTGCGGGTTACCAAAAATAAACAAAGCGCGTTGTGCTAATTGCAAATCGCCGCTAATGATCCGCTTAATTAATTCATCGCAGATTTCAATTGGCGCGGTTTCGTTGCCATGGATTGCACTCGAAAGTACCACATCTTTCGTAGTGATGCCTTTTGGTTGGAACTCTATAACCCCCGTATCATGCACCGTTACTGCTGTACCGTTATCCAACGTAAAAGTACTGGCATCTAAGTGCCATTCATTGTTACGACTGAGCGTTAAAAAATCACCATTTTGTTTTAATTCATTTAAGTAACTTAAATTGGCTGACATACTTTTAAAGCCTTTATTTTATTGTGTGAATGAGAAACAAAAACGGCTGATTAAATCAGCCGTTTTAATAATGTATTATACCCAAGCCACCTCAATATATGAGGTTCAGTTGGACGTTTCACAGACGTTCCTTTCATTGTTGTTACTTATCAAAAGGACTATCAAAAGGGACAGCCATTATTGCAAAGTAACGTATTGATAATAAACGCCTGTGAAAACGCCAAGCTCTGCATCTTGAGACGGTTTGGGTATATCAGTTAGCTAATCACTGAATCAACCAGCTTTTTAGCTTCCTTTTCAAGTAATGCTAAATGCTCTTCACCCTTGAATGATTCAAGGTAGATTTTATAAATATCTTCCGTGCCTGACGGTCGAGCAGCAAACCAACCATTTTCTGTCACCACTTTTAAACCACCAATTGCAGCATTGTTACCTGGGGCATGGGTTAGTTTTTGTAAAATAGGCTCACCCGCAAGTGTATCTGCGGTGACGTCTTTTGCACTGAGCGCTTTAAGTCGATCTTTTTGCGCTGTACTTGCTGGTGCATCAATACGTTTATATAAAGGAGCCCCAAACTCTTGCTCAAGTTCTTTGTAACGTGTAGAGGGTGTTTTGCCTGTCACAGCTAAAATTTCAGCCGCTAATAAGCCCATAATAAAACCGTCTTTATCGGTATTCCATACTGAACCATCAAAACGTAGGAACGACGCCCCTGCACTTTCTTCACCACCGAATGCTAAAGTACCAGTACTTAGGCCTTCTACAAACCATTTAAAACCAACGGGTACTTCTTGCACCTGACGGTTATTACGAGCAACGACACGGTCAATCATAGCGCTTGATACAAGTGTTTTACCAATTTGAACTTCTTTAGACCACTTACGATGATTTAATAAATAGTCGATCGCTACAGCTAAAAAGTGATTCGGGTTCATTAAACCATCAGGGGTTACAATACCGTGACGGTCATAATCAGGGTCATTACCAATGCTAAGATCAAAGTCATCTTTGAGTGCAATTAGGTTTGCCATTGCGTAAGGCGACGAACAATCCATACGAATTTTGCCATCTTTATCAAGTGGCATAAACGCAAAACGTGGATCAACGTTGTCATTTACAACCGTTAGGTCTAAATTGAATTTCTCAGCAATCACGGGCCAAAAATTAATACCCGAGCCGCCAAGTGGATCAATACCTATTTTAATTTTCGCTTTTGATATCGCTTCTACATCAACCACATTGATTAAATCATCGATATAAGGCGTCATTAAATCTTGATATTTAATAAAACCAGAACGTGCAGCCTTAGCAAACGGAAAAAGCTCTACTTCAACTAAATCTTCTAATAAAAGTTGATTAGCTCTGTCTTCAATCCATTTGGTTACATCGGTATCCGCAGGACCGCCATTGGGTGGGTTGTATTTAAAGCCGCCATCTTCTGGTGGGTTATGCGAAGGCGTAACAACAATCCCATCTGCTAATTCATTAGGGTGTAATTTGTTATGACACACAACTGCATGGCTGATAACTGGCGTTGGTGTAAAATCGTCATTCTCTTGTGTAATAACTTGCACTTCATTAGCAACTAATACTTCAATAGCTGAGTTATAAGCTGCTTCACTTAAAGCGTGTGTATCTTTACCTAAGAAAAGTGGACCAAAAATATTGTTCTGTTTGCGATAATCACAAATCGCTTGTGTAATGGCGAGAATATGAGATTCATTAAACTTCACATCATATGAACAGCCACGGTGTCCAGATGTACCAAAAGCAACACAATGCTCAGGGTTTTGTTCTAAATCAGGCTCATTTAAATAATAAGCTGATACTAATTTTGGTACGTTCACTAAATCAGATTGTGTTGCAGGTTTCCCGGCACCGGAATGAATCGCCATTACATGTCCTTTTATAGGTAGTCTCGAATTTTTTCGGCTTGTTCAGCACTGTAACCTAAGCCAAGTGCCACTTCGTGTAACATCATTTTTTTACGTGTTGTATTTGAATTAGTCATTACCCAATATTCACTGTCAGTGATATTTTTTGGATTCATACTACTTCCACTGTTAACGAGCGCTTCTTTACTGGTTGCAAAATAAACGCGATCACGCCCTTGTACATCCAGAACGGCTGAAAAATTAGCCTTATGCGTTCGATGCAAAGCAGACAAAATAAATAGAAAACGTCCAACAACACCTTTTTGCATCGCTAACTCTTCTTTATTTAGAATATTAAAAACATTAGCGTTTTGCTGAGTCATTTGTGTGACAGTCGCACTGCTTTGTGTTTTTTTAAGCGCTTGTAGATCACTTTTATCTGCTTGTGATTCGTTGTTAGTTGATTGTTTTGTGGGAGCAACTGATAGTTCCGGCTCACTATTCGCCGTTGAGACTGTTTCACCGTTGAGGTTTAATAAACGACGTAAAATAGTGGATGCGCTTTCACCAATGCTCTGCGTATTGCTCGCAATGTATTGATATAACTCGTCGTCTATGTCAATTTTTTTCATGTTCTTCCTGTCGTTACGGGTCACATTTTTTCATTCCAATGCATTATACCCAAACCTGATTTAATTCTCTATGTTTTGCAATTTGTTATTTCACTAGGCAAACTACGCGCTCTTTTATTGGAGAATGTCATGCTATTAAATTATAAACAATCTGGACACGGGCCTGATGTCGTTTTGATTCATGGGCTATTTGGTTCGCTCGAAAACTTAAATGTGATAGCCAATGCATTAAGTGATAACTTCACAGTAACGAATATTGACTTGCGCAATCACGGACGATCACCCCATAGTGAAGTCATGGATTACCCTAGCATGGCAAACGATGTTTTACGATTGATGACCCATTTAAATATTAATACAACTCACCTCGTTGGCCACTCTATGGGCGGTAAAGTAGCAATGCAAATCGCATTAAGTACCCCCTGCGTGGTCAATAAACTCGTTGTGCTTGATATTGCCCCCGTGGCTTACCAAAGCCGCCATGATGATATTTTCACTGCGTTAAACACTGTAGCAACACATCAAATCACCGACAGAAAACACGCCGACCAAATCATGCAAGCGTTTATCCCTGAGCTGGGTGTTAGGCAATTTTTACTGAAAAGTTTAGCTAAAAATGAATCGGGTCAATACCAGTGGCGCTTTAATTTACCAACATTGAGTCAAAAATATAGTAATATTCTAACAGATTTAGAAGATAATGATTCTTGTTTATGCGATACTTTATTTATTAAAGGTAATGACTCTGACTATATATTGCCGCAATACCGAGCTGCCATAACAGCACGATTTAAAAATGCTAAAGCAAAAATCATTCATGGCGCGGGGCATTGGTTGCATGCACAAAAACCACATGCGGTTAATAAATCAATTACTGATTTTTTAATGGTTAATTAAGTTAAAATTTAATCACGTAATTTTGGCTGCAGCTACTAAATTATTGGTTTTTTTTATGCTATAGTACGCGCCGTTTAATTTAAAGGTTATACGTTGATGGTCAGTCAGTTAATTAACGAATTTGATACCCTAGGGTTGTATTTTGGCTTAGCCGGTGTGTTCTTTTTTATCGGTATGGCTATTCAAGATGTACTAAAAAAAGGTAATGTACCTAAGTTTGGTCGTTATGTAGTGTGGCTTGTACTCTTTTTAGGTTGTTCAGGGTTTATTGCAAAAGGACTTATTCAAGTTTTTTGGCAAGGTGCGGGTGTTGGTTAAGCATGGCAAAGTCAGAGACTGATAGAACAACGCTCGATTTATTTGAATACGAGAAACGTCCAGGTAGGCCTAAAACGAATCCCCTTCCAAGGGAAATGCAGTTAAAGGTTAATAAACGTAATCAAATAAAAAGAGACAAAGCACGCGGTTTAAAGCGTGTAGAATTTAAAGTTTCGTCACAGCTGTATCAAGCATTAAGTGATATGGCCGATGCACAAAATATTAGCCGTAGTGCGCTGATTGAAACAATTTTACAAGAAAGATTGGCTATTGATAGATAAAAGGTTTTAAATCCATGGCAAGTGTAGGTATTTTTTTCGGAAGTGATACAGGTAACACAGAACACGTAGCTAAAATGATCCAAAAAGAATTGGGTAAAAAATTAGTTGCTGTGCACGACATTGCTAAAAGCTCAAAAGAAGAGATCGCAGAATTTGACTTAATCTTATTTGGCATCCCGACTTGGTATTACGGTGAAGCGCAATGTGACTGGGATGATTTTTTTCCTGAGCTAGAAGAAGTTGATTTTGATGGCAAGCTAGTTGCTATTTTTGGTTGTGGAGACCAAGAAGATTATGCAGAATACTTCCTCGATGCCATGGGTATGATCAATGATATTGTGTCTGAGCGTGGCGCAATTGTTGTTGGACATTGGCCAACTGAGGGCTACGACTTTGAAGCATCTAAAGGCATGGCTGACGACAAGCACTTTGTTGGCTTAGGTATTGATGAAGATCGTCAACCTGAACTAACAGAACAACGCGTTAAAGCGTGGTCTGCACAAATTTTTGAAGAGATGTGTTTAAGCGAACTTGCTGACTAATAGCAACCACTAGACGCTGACCTATTAAATTTCTATATTTTGGTTAGCGTTTAAGCTTTTAGGAACGTTTCTTTGAATTGTTCTTTGCACTTCATCGCATAGCGCGTTATCCTATTTATTGCTAATGTGTCGTGCACATCTTTATAAGATGTCTAGTATAACCAAATAAAATTGAGACAGATTTAATGACTGATCACAACTTGGAATTAAAAAAAGCCGGTTTAAAAGTTACTTTACCGCGTATTAAAATTTTAGAGATTTTACAATCTCCAGATAACCAACACATCAGCGCTGAAGATGTTTACAAAATTCTTTTGGACTTAGGTGAAGAAATTGGTTTAGCGACTGTATACCGCGTACTTAACCAATTTGATGACGCTGGTATTGTTTCACGCCACCATTTTGAAGGCGGAAAGTCAGTATTTGAACTTTCGGGTAGCACACACCACGACCACCTTGTTTGTTTAAAATGCGGTAAAGTAATTGAGTTTGAAGATGAGATGATTGAACGTCGTCAGCTTGAAATATCAGAAGAAAATGGTATCAAGCTTACTAACCATTCTCTTTACCTTTACGGTGAGTGTACAGACACTGCAGCCTGTAAAGCGTTCTCTGATAACCAATAATTTTATCGGTTAAATAAAAAAACCTGCTCATTGGCAGGTTTTTTTATTTCTGATGCTAAATCGCGAGCAGAATTACTTCTGCTCTGTTTTAGTCCACGAATCACGAAGGCCAACGGTTTGGTTAAAAACGATGCTCTTTGATTTTGTATCTCGACTAAAATAACCTGTTCGCTCAAACTGGAACCCTTGTGCAGGTTCTGCATTTGCAAGCGATGGTTCTAATTTTGCATTAGGCAATACAATAAGTGAATCAGGATTTAATGTTGTAGCAAAATCCTCTGCCGCTGCAGGGTTTGGTACATTAAATAAACGATCATACAAACGTACTTCAGCCGTTAATGCTTCACTTGCTGATACCCAATGAATAACACCTTTAACCTTACGGCCATCACTTGGGTTTTTACCAAGTGTTTCAGGGTCATAACTACAGAAAATCGTTGTAACTTCACCATTTTCATTTTTTTCAACACGTTCTGCTTTAATCACATATGCACCGCGTAAACGGACTTCTTTATCAAGCACTAAGCGCTTAAACTTGTTGTTCGCTTCTTCACGGAAATCTTCACGCTCAATATAAATTTCACGTGTGAACGGCACATCGCGACGTCCCATCTCTTCATTATTAGGATGATTTGCAACAGATAATGTTTCAACCGTATCCGATGCGTAATTTTCAATAACAACTTTAATTGGATCAAGTACAGCCATTGCACGTGGTGCATTTTCATTAAGATCTTCACGGATACAGGCCTCTAACATGCCCATTTCAACCATGTTTTCTTGTTTAGTTACACCTATACGCGTACAAAACTCTCGGATTGAACCCGCCGTATAACCACGTCGACGAAGACCTGCAATTGTTGGCATACGAGGGTCATCCCAACCTTCAACATGGCCATTGACGACTAAGTCATTAAGCTTACGCTTAGACATAATCGTGTATTCAAGGTTTAATCGAGAGAATTCAATCTGTTGTGGATGACATTCAAGGCTAATATTGTCTAAAACCCAGTCATACAAACGACGATTATCTTGGAACTCAAGCGTACATAACGAATGTGTAATACCTTCTAACGCATCAGAAATACAATGCGTAAAGTCGTACATTGGATAAATACACCACTTATCCGCTGTTTGGTGATGATGTGCAAAACGAACACGATAAATAATCGGATCACGCAAAACCATGAACGAGCTGGCCATGTCAATTTTGGCACGCAGTACACACTCACCTTCTTTAAATTCACCTGCACGCATTTTTTCAAATAACGCAAGATTCTCTTGTGGTGATGTATCGCGTGTTGGGCTATTTTTACCTGCCTCCTTTAACGTTCCGCGATATTCGCGTGCTTGCTCTGGTGATAAAAAGCAAACATACGCTAAGCCTTTCTCAATCAACTCAACCGCATACCCGTACAATGCGTCAAAGTAATTTGATGAGTAATTAATTTCACCATCCCAGGTAAACCCTAACCACTTTACGTCTTCTTGAATAGAATGTACGTAGTTAATGTCTTCTTTTTCTGGATTAGTATCATCAAAACGTAAGTTACATTTACCGCTGTAATCTTGCGCTATACCAAAATTTAAACAAATTGACTTAGCATGACCAATGTGTAAAAAACCATTTGGCTCCGGTGGAAAACGTGTATGCGTAGATGCGTGTTTTCCTGATGCTAAATCGTCATTAATTCGGGTTCTAATAAAATTACTTGGGCGATTCTCTATTTCCGCCATAGGAGTATAATCCTCTGAATATTGCGTGGTGACAAAACTACTGCATTATTACAAAAACAAACCTTAACATACAGCAATAAGTAGGCGTGTTTACTACATATTGTGGCGTTAATAAGAAATACAAGGTTCTAAAGGCACCCTGTGCATAATTATATCCCTCAATACGATTTTTTTTGTTCCAGCGCAATAAAATAGTCATTCAATTACGCTACTGTAGCGTAATTAAAGCATACTTTATTAGGGAAAATTAATGGCTTCACTTTCACAAAACCGCGTCTATATTCCAACGACTGCAAGGGCTAACCAATATATTCTTGCTGAATTTAAACCAAGTGATAATTTTTATGCGCGCTTTACACATACCGAACAGTGCTATGAACGTTTAACCCGCCAACTATTTGCCTTGTGTGATGAATATGAATTACACAATGTACACTTGATTGCTAATGATAAACTACCCGTCGTCAGGTTTCATGAAGAGGCTTACTATTTACAAACAAAAAAACAAATTTTGTTTTTTTACAACCCCCGCTATCACGAAGCCCATAAATGCTTTAACAATAGCGAAATACCGAGCAAAAAGATTAGGTTTCTATTTTTAGCAACCGGTGATGAGCTGCGATCAAATGCAGCTATATTCCACACCAAAGTAAAAAAAGTATTAAATACACTGCAAAATACATTGCTTGAAGGGGAAGCCCAAATCAAAGTGCGCGACCACCAGCATTTAACATACGATTTATTTGCCAAAGCAAAAGGTTCTAAAGAAAGTTACGGTTATAAACTACGAGGCTTGCACCAGCGCTATCAAAGCCGTCACTGCTCGCTGCCAAGCAAACATAACGAAATGACCTACGCAACATTTGCGATACCCATTACCCGCACTATAAAAACTCAATTTCAGCACTTATTAAATAAGCCAACGCTAAATGAATTTTATCAGCAGTTTTATGATGCATTTATTAAAGAATGTACGGCTAAAAATTTAAACCTTGTATCAATGATTGCCAATGGGACCACTCCAATCGTTAGAAACAGTAAAATTGATACTAATGACGGTAACTCAGAACTGCAAAAACTCAGCTTTGCAACAGGTGACGATATTGAACAATACAGCCACTACTGGCAATCAGACAAGTTAGTTGAGACCATGCATTTTGTGATTGTTGCAAGCGAAAATGATGAGCAAGGTATTGGCCATGGTCGTTTTATGAATCATGTCGAAAGTGTTATTCGAGCAATGGTAGAACCCTTAGCAATAAATAAAGAACGCCAAGATATTACCGTACGTTTTTTCCAACACATTAGTTACTTTGAATAATTGTAATAGTCACTCTACATAAAACTAAATACAAAAAGTGCGTGATCCCCGCACTTTTTTAATATGGTTTTAGCTATTGAATTATATGAACCACTTCTAATTTTAAGCTTTACTATACCCAAGCCACCTCAAAATGCGAGTTTCAGTTGGAGTTAAAAGCGATTTAGACAAGGCATTGATTGCAAATAATGGTTGCTCCCTTGTTAAAATCAATAACGCAGTATAAATCGTTTTTAAACCAACCCGTTGGGCGTTTCACAGGGGCTTACTTTCTACGTTGTTACTTCTTTAAAGGGACGACCATTATTGCAAAGTAACGCCTTAATATTAAGCCCCTGTGGAACGCTGAATTTTGCATCTTGAGGTGGCTTGGGTATTTATTTGTTGGTTTAAGGACATCAAAGGGGTACGACTATTTTTGTTTTTTAAATGGAAATAGCTGCTGCTTTAACATGCCATTAGGTACATAATCGCCAACTACTCCATAAGCCTTTGGCCATTCATTTTGCCCCTTAACAGCTGTACCAAACACATAATCTAAAAATGAAAAGTGGGCAGCATAATTGCGGTCAATCGCAGCTTTATCTGAAGCATGATGCCAATGATGAAACTGTGGGGTAACAACTAAATATTTCAACCAGCCAAATTTAACCTGTACATTCGCATGATTAAATACAGCCTGAAAGCCAACTATAATCACATAAAGACTGATCACCTGTTGTGAAAAGCCTAATACAAAAATAGGCGTCAGTACTAAACTGCGCGTTACTAATATCTCTAATATATGCTGACGAGAACCGGCTAGCCAATCCATTTCTTTTGCACTGTGATGAATACCATGAAAACGCCATAAAAAAGGCACTTCGTGATAAGCACGATGCACAAAATACTGCATTAGATCAGCAACTAATATAATTAGTACCACTTGCAATATAAACGGTAATTGATCGATATAATTTTGTAATGTAGTCGAAACAGCCCAGCCAAAGCCATAATGGACAAAGTGATTAGTAACCAATAATACAAAACCAATAATAAGGTGATTTACAAAAAAGTGATTTAAGTCGCCCCGCCATTCACTACGTAATATTTTTTGTTCTTTACGATGCGGAAATAATTTTTCAATAAGAATGAAAATCAAAGTAGAACCAAGTAAATCTAAAATAAACCAATCGAGTCCAATATAGGGCGTGTTATCAGAAAAATTAGTGACTTCTACATTAGGGCCACCAAATGCAATTGCCAAAATAACAAATAACCATGCAGTTGCACCTAAGCGTTTATTTTTATTGCGGATAAAGTTGAGTAGCCCCAAACTCCCAGCTAATAAAAGTGCGCCAAACATTAATTGCCGTAAGAATTCTACGCTGTAGTTTTGTCGCAATTCTGGCGTTGTTAAATATTCAGGGAAATGAAAAGCCAGCACACCTAAGCATGAAAGCATCGCTAAAAAACACGCGATGTAACCACTAATATTACCTTCACCAATTTGCAGGTGATTAGTACGAAAAAGATAGGCTTTTAGAGTATTGATCATCAGTAATTCCTTTTATAACTAACGCAAGAATACCATATTATTCCCTAATGCCAGATACAAAAAAGCCGCGATATTCGCGGCTTTGTTGGATAAAGCTAAACTATTAAAGAGTACTTATTACAAGTACTGACCTAGCGCTTTAACTTGGTCTAACATGCGGTTTGAGAAACCCCATTCGTTATCATACCAAGCCATAACTTTAACTAATTTGCCATTAGCTTTAGTTTGCGTTGCATCAAAGATAGACGACGCTGGGTTATGGTTAAAGTCGATAGAAACAAGCGGTAGCTCGTTGTATTGTAAAATATCTTTCATTGAACCAACAGAAGCGGCTTTCATTATTTCGTTGATTTCTTCAGTTGTTGTATCGCGCTTAGTAATAAACGTAAAATCAACGACTGATACATTGATTGTTGGTACACGTACTGACATACCGTCAAGTTTACCAGCAAGTTCTGGTAATACTAAACCAACGGCTGCTGCTGCACCTGTTTTAGTCGGGATCATAGATTGTGTTGCACTACGAGCACGGTATAAATCAGGGTGGTACACGTCAGATAAGTTTTGATCATTTGTATAAGCATGAATTGTCGTCATGCTACCTTGCTCGATACCTACTGTATCGTTAATTGCTTTTGCAATTGGCGCTAAACAGTTAGTCGTACACGATGCATTTGAAATGATGTTGCTATCAGCGTTAATTACGTCGCTATTTACACCGTGAACTACCGTTGCGTCTAAGTTAGTACCAGGCGCTGAAACAATTACTTTTTTCGCACCGGCTGTAATATGCTTTGCTGCATCTTCACGCTTAGTGAAAAAACCCGTGCATTCTAAAACGATATCAACGTTTAGTGCTTTCCACGGTAAGTTAGCTGGGTCACGCTCTTGCGTTAAAGTGATAACGTCATCACCAATCAGCATTGTGTTATCTGCAAGCGTAACTTTATGAGAGAATTGGCCATGCACTGAATCATATTGCGTTAAATGTGCATTAACATTAGCGGGTGCCAAATCGTTAATTGCGACAATTTTAATTTCGTTATTTTGTGCAGACTCATACAGTGCACGTAAAACATTGCGACCGATACGGCCATAGCCATTAATTGCTACATTAATCATTTAAAATTCCCCTTTAATTATTTAATTTCACTTGCTTGGCGAGCAAGCGCTTCAATGGCTTGCCAGTCTTTATTTTCAATTAGTTTTTTATCTAGCATCCACGTACCACCCACACAAATTACATTGCTTAGCGCTAAATACTTAGGTGCTGTTGTAAGGCTAATTCCGCCAGTTGGACAAAATGTAACGTGTGGCAATGGACCGCCAATTGATTTGAGCATGGCAGTACCGCCCGCAGCTTCTGCTGGGAAGAACTTTAAAAACTTAAAACCATGGCTTGCTAATTTCATTACTTCACTTGGCGTTGCGGCGCCCGGTAAAAATGGAATGTCTGATTCTTTCGCAAGTGCAAGTAACTCATCATTTACACCAGGGCTCACCATAAAGTCAGCGCCTGCGGCAACTGATGCATCAAAGCTTGCTTTGTCAACCACGGTGCCTGTACCAACATAAGCCTCTGGTACTTCGGCTTTCATAAGCTTTACAGCTTCAGCAGCAATAGGCGTACGTAAAGTAATTTCAAGAGCTTTTAAGCCACCGTTATAAAGTGCACGAGCTAGTGGTGCCGCATCTTCTAATTTTTCGATTACCACTACTGGCACTACGGGTGCCGATGCTAATATTTTTTCTATACTCATTGTTTGATCCTCATACCCAGTCTGGCGAATTATTATTCTATTCCAAAGGCGCTAGCGCCTAAGTCTGCGCTACTTACAATGTTTCTAAATCCGGTGAACAATTCACGACCTGTACCAAATGTTAAGCTTGCTTCACTTAGTTGTAGTTCTCGTTTTTCTAATTCTTCATCGCTTACATGTACTTTTAATATACCCGCTGGTGCATCGAGAGTGATTAAATCGCCTTCGTGAATCTTAGCAATAATGCCTCCTTCAACAGCCTCTGGCGCCAAGTGAATTGCAGCAGGAACTTTACCTGAAGCACCTGACATTCGGCCATCTGTAACAATCGCTACTTTGTAACCTTCATCTTGCAAGGTTGCCATTACCGGCGTTAACTTGTGCAGCTCTGGCATGCCTTTCGCTTTCGGGCCTTGCTCTTTTAGAACAGCAATAAAATCTTGGTTTAACTCACCGCGTGAGTACGCTTCTTGTAAGGCACTTTGTGATGCAAATACTTTTGCCGGCGCGGTTACAACTTGATGCTCTACAGCTACTGCAGATACTTTAATCACCGCTTTACCTAAGTTGCCAGTAAGTAGCTGTAAGCCACCTTGCTTGCTAAAAGGATTATTAACTGGGCGCAATACGTCTTCGTCTAGTGAGTTTTCTGGACACGGTATCCACTTCACTTTACTTGGACCTGTTGCACTACTCATAATTAAGTTGTGATCAGTGTCTAAACGCGGCTCTTGCGTATACGCTTCAAGTCCTTCACCGACAATCGTTTTCACATCATTGTGTAAAAACCCTGCGCTAACAAGTTCTCTCATAAGGAAACCCATGCCGCCCGCTGCTTGGAAATGATTTACATCAGCAGAACCGTTTGGATAAATACGCGTTAACAATGGTACAACTTCTGATAAATCAGACATGTCTTTCCACGTCAGTTCAACACCCGCTGCTTTTGCAATAGCCACTAAGTGGATCGCGTGATTGGTAGAACCGCCCGTTGAAAGCAAGCCAACTAGACCATTAATAATGGTCTTTTCAGTCACTACATCTGCTAAACAATTAGCATCTTTGCTTTGAATTAATTGTTTGAGCATGGTTTCTACTGCATTACCGGTTAAACCATCGCGCAGCTCAGTGTATGGGTTGATAAATGAGCTGCCGGGAAGGTGCAGGCCCATAATCTCCATTAACATTTGATTACTGTTAGCAGTACCGTAGAACGTACAAGTCCCCGCACTGTGGTATGACGCGCTTTCGGCTTCTAATAGTTCTTCACGGCTAACTAGACCTTGTGCAAATTTTTGGCGAATTCGTGCTTTTTCTTTATTTGGAATACCTGACTGCATCGGCCCTGCAGGCATAAAGTACACTGGTAAATGGCCAAACGATAAAGCGCCAATCAATAAACCGGGGACAATTTTGTCACATACACCTAGGCAAAATACGCCATCAAATACATCGTGAGATAATGAAATCGCGGTAGACATCGCTATTACATCACGTGAAAAAAGCGATAACTCCATGCCATCACGACCTTGAGTTACACCATCACACATAGCAGGTACGCCACCGGCAACTTGTGCCGTTGCATCGTACTTTGTTGCAATGCTTTTAATTAAATCTGGATAATCTTTATATGGAACATGCGCAGACAACATATCATTGTATGAATTGATAATTGCTAAATTTGGCTGTTCATCAGCTTTTAAGCGCGCTTTATCATCGCTACTACATGCAGCAATTACATGGGCTATATTGCCACAACCTAAACCAGAACGGACTCTTGTTTGTTTTTTTGCATGGTTTATACGTGCTATATAGGCTTGGCGAGTAGCTTTACTGCGTTCAATAACGCGTTCGGTGACTTCTTGAATACGAGGATGCAACATAAAAAATTCGACCCATCTCTATGGTTAGAGGATAAAGGCTCAGTGGCAAGGGCATACTCCACGAATGTACTTGCACTGAGCATCTTTGATTTACCCGTTCAAAGGTATAACGTTGTCAGGTTGTCTCTCACAATCAACCTGACACCGGTGTCACTGTATTAACGCATGACTATGACACCGGTGTCAACCTTATCCCTTAAATTTAGTTTAATTATTTAACATGACCAAATAATGACCGTGAAAAATACATATCCAAGCCACCTCAAGATGCAGAACTCGCATCTTGAGGTGGCTTGGATATGTGTATGGATTAATTTTGAACAACAAATGAAATGAAACACATTACTATTATATTAAGTGGCATGTTTGCAGACTAACAGTTCTATCAAAAAGCGAATCGATACCGTAGCGTCATATACTACAGAGCAGCAATGAGGGGGGTGTTAACAAAAAATCAATTTAGCCACTTTCAATAAAGTACTTTTGTGAACTAAATAAAAAAGCGCCCGATCAAGCGTCACTCATGCTCGGGCAACTGTGAAAAGTGGTTATTTAACGTGTGCTGTAGATTCTCGGGTGATCAAACGTGCTTCTAGAGTGATCTGGTATGCATTCTCTTGTGGTTCACCAATATGCTCAATTAATTTAGTCACTGCTTGCTTGGTCATTTCTTCCACAGGCTGCGCTATTGTGGTCAATCCTGGCCATATATGCCGCGCAATGGGGGCGTTATCAAACCCTGCAATCGAAATGTCGTCTGGCACTTTTAATTGACGTTGCGTTGCTAATTTGAGTACCGCTGCAGCCATGTAATCATTAGAAGCAAAGACAGCTGTTGGTCTTGGGGTTGAATCTAAAATGCTACGAGCACTGTCAACGCCTGAGTGATAACTAAAGTTACCTTCTTCAACCAAACGTTCATTAAACGTAATATCATGCGTGCTAAGCGCCCTTAAGTATCCTTTAAAACGCTGCTCTGTCGCACTGTGATCTGGGTGACCTTTAATAAACGCGATTGCCTTATGCCCGAGTTTAATTAAATGTTCAGTGATCTCAAACGCACCTTGCTCATCGTTGCTGCGTACAGAAATTGAATCATCATCAAGCACCGCTGATGCTACCCGTGCATACGGGATATTTTTACTTTTAAGAAAATCAACTAACACTTGAAAGTCTGAAAACGGCGGGGTTAACACTAAACCATCAAGTCGCGATGACTGCAGTAACTGCTCTATATTATTTATCAATGCATCACCACGTAAATCACATGGGTGGATCAGTAAATTATAGTTGTTCTCTTTACATGCAGCTAATGCACCGGTTTGTACTCGCGTGATATAACTTTTACTTGGGTTATCGTAAATACAACCAATTATAAAACTGCGATTTTGTGCCAAGCCACGGGCAATTGGATTTGGTGTGTAATCTAGCTCTTTAAACACTTTAAGAACTTTTTCACGGGTTGCATCACTTACATTTGGCTCATTATTTAAAACACGAGATACCGTTTTTTTAGATACACCAGCATAACTTGCAACACTATTTATTGTAACTTTCTTCATCCAGACTTCCCAATAACATCCCTATTTGCGATGTATTATGATTGCCCATTAGTGTGCAAACAGGCTGCTGCACCAATAAGTGGAATATTATCTTGAGTGACTAATGTCACCGGTATTTGACTCACATACTGTGACATGATGCCTTTAGCTGCAAAACGCTCAACAAAACGACTAGCTAATAAACGGGCTTGCATACGAGGCAAAATACCACCACCGATAAACACACCACCAAGCGCGCCAAATGTTAATGCCAAGTCACCTGCTACACTTCCAACCCAATCGCAAAACTGATCCAGTGTTGCCTCGCACACTGCACACTCTCCAGTAGTTGCAAGTTCACTAATTTGAGCTGCGGTTAAGTTTTTGGCATCCACGCCTTTTACAGCCGCCATTGCTTGATATAAATGACTAATACCAGGGCCTGAAAATACTGTCTCTATCGATACATGCGCTAACTGCTTGCGTAACTCAATGATCAATTGAGTATCTAGGTCATTCACTGATGCAAGCGTAATATGCCCAGCTTCACAACTAAGTACTGCACTACCTTGCCCTGAGCGAACTAAACATGCTGCGCCAAAGCCCGTACCAGGCCCCATTACTGCAATATTCGCATCAGTATCTGCTTGCCCTGGTTTAACTGCAATATTTTGTTGAGGATCTAAATAAGGAGCTGCATAAGCAAAAGCGGCAAAGTCGTTGATCACTTCAAGTTGTGTAAATTCAAATGCTGTTTTAACTTGCTCAACACTAAAGTGCCAACCTAAATTAGTTAAGTGTACTTGGCCTGTTTTGATTGGACCTGCGACAGCTAAACAAGCGCGAATTGGTTTAATATGGCTAACTTGAGATAGGTAATGCGTTAATGCATCTTCTAAAGAGCCAAAGTCCGCACTCGCAAAGGTAATATTATACTCAACAACAAATTGTTTTTTTTGTAGGTTAAAAGCTGTTATTAGAGCAAAACGAGCATTAGTGCCACCAATATCGGCCACTAAGATAGGATCGAATTTTGAACTAGGCTTGGAGTCCATCGTGTTTTTCCTTTGTCTAAGCAGTTTATAGACTTAACGATAATCATGCTTATTGTTGTTATTTCAATGGCCTAGCCATTGCTATGAGATATACTTTGAGCTATCACCTCAAAGTGTTTATCCTTGTATTAAAAAATGCTGCCCAATAAATGGGCAGCCAATACGTTTTGACAACAAAATGATAAAACGCCAACATTATGACACCGGTGTCAGGCTTGAATCAATAAAAATTTTAGATAACTGATAAATAGCTTGAAAAAATCAACAAATAAACGAGAATGGCACGAATTATTTGCAGTTTATTTACTTATAGCAATTAGGTTGTGTGTATGAAAGGTAAAGCTACATCGTTTGATATTGCCCATTATGCGGGGGTTTCACAATCGACAGTGTCTCGCGCACTTCGCAATAGTCCATTAGTAAACGAAGAGACTCGTCGCCGAGTTCATGACATTGCAAAACAGCTCAATTACAAAGTAGATAAAAACGCCAGCAACTTACGCACTCAGCAAAGTAGTACCCTCGCATTATTATTGTTTGAAGACCCAACTGCCGATGGATCTCAAATCAATCCGTTCTTTTTAGCCATGCTAGGCAGTATTACCCGCGCATGCGCAACTGAAGGTTACGACTTACTTGTGTCGTTTCAATCCACCAGCGCTGATTGGCAGGCAGACTATGAAGATAGCCATCGTGCTGATGGCATCATATTATTAGGGTATGGAGATTACATTGACTACCAAGCAAAATTTAGTAGCTTAATTGAGCAAAATACTAAATTCGTGTGTTGGGGAGCAAGTGTTGATAACCGTTCCGATCTGACTGTGAGCTGTGATAACTATGGTGGAGGAGAACTTGCAGCCACCCATTTACTCAAAGCAAGCCGAAAGGACTGTGCATTTATCGGTGATGCATCAGAGCATAGCCCTGAATTCTTTGCTCGCTATCAAGGATTTAAAGATGAATTTAATCGCCATGGTATATCACTAAGCGAGCGTAAAATGGCAAACGCCATATCAACCGAAGAGTCAGGTTATCACGCCACACGCTCACTAATCGCTAACAACATCCACTTTAATTCTCTGTTTGCCGCTAGTGACTTAATCGCCATAGGTGCGATTAGAGCGTTAAAGGAAGCTGGTATAAAGGTACCTGAAGATGTTCATGTTGTCGGTTTTGATAATATAGCGGTTGCAAGTTATGTAAACCCACCACTAACAACGGTACAACAAGATACAACGCTTGCGGGGCAAATGTTAGTTGGTAATTTATTAAAGTTAATTCGTGGCGAAGTGGTTGAAAACACCCTACTCCCACCGTCATTGATTATACGCGGCTCAAGCTTTTAAGTATTAAACGAATCCGCAGAGCACTCTAAATTGTACAATACAGCATATAGATACGTTCGCGGGTTCTAAATCTTCGAGTAGCTATTTGTGTTACTTGGGGTGTAACTGACCCCACCCTTTGCCAACAATGAAATTACCACCGAGTGTTTTACTTACAGTTATAAACCCACTTTATAATAAGGTGCGATCTAAACAGTTAGTGTCACCCTCGAACTCCTGCGATAAATTATCTTGGTAAACTGTAAATGATTACTGGATTCAACTAGATCACTAAAACCAACGAGCAATTTGAAAAAGCAGATACACCCTATTCGAGTTTGGCATCTCGCCCTAGAAAAGGGTTGCTCTTTAAATCGGACGTTATAACACAAACTACCAAAAATCACGGCTGAGGCCTGTTCTTACGTCATAAATTTATCGCTGAGTTAATATTCAAACTCGCTTGCAACTTTTCTCTTTAATTTTTCAGTTTTAATCTCGAACTAAAAACAAAAAAACCGCGGTTCATTACAAACAGCGGCTTTTTTTGAAAAGCTTAAAACTTACAGGTCTAATGCTTATTTAATAACTTCAAGACCATTCATATATGGACGAAGTACTTCTGGCACGACTACTGAACCATCAGCTTGTTGATAGTTTTCTAAAATAGCAACTAGAGTACGTCCTACTGCTAGGCCTGAGCCATTAAGTGTATGCAGTAATTCTGGTTTTTTCTCTCCAGCACGGCGAAAACGTGCTTGCATACGGCGAGCTTGGAAATCAACCATGTTTGAACAAGATGAAATTTCGCGGTATGTATTTTGTGCTGGTAACCATACCTCTAAATCGTACGTTTTTGCTGAGCCAAAGCCCATATCACCCATGCATAAAATCACTTTACGGTACGGCAGCTCAAGTGCTTGTAAAATTTGCTCTGCGTGACCAGTTAGATCTTCAAGGGCTTGCATTGAGTCTTCAGGCTTTACAAGTTGTACTAGCTCAACTTTATCAAACTGATGTTGACGAATAAGTCCACGGGTATCGCGGCCATAGCTGCCCGCTTCACTTCTAAAACACGGTGTGTGTGCTGTTAAACGAATTGGTAAATCTTTCTCGTCGTAGATTTCGTCACGTGCACTGTTTGTAAGTGGTACTTCAGCTGTTGGTATTAAACTAAAGCCTTCTTGTTCTTCGCCGTCATCGTTTACAAGACCTTTAGTGTGGAATAGGTCTTCAGCAAACTTTGGTAGCTGCCCTGTACCAAATAAACTCTCACGGTTTACTAAATATGGCACGTACATTTCTGTGTAACCGTTTTTGTCAGTATGCGTGTCCAACATAAATTGTACCAGTGCACGGTGCATACGGGCTGTTGCGCCACGCATAACAGTAAAGCGAGAACCGGTAATTTTAACACCCATTTCAAAATCTAGACCGTTTAGGTCTTGACCTAAGTCAACGTGATCTTTTACTTCAAAATCATACGCTTTAGGCTGGCCCCACGTTAAGATTTCAACGTTTTCCGATTCATCAGCCCCTGCTGGTACTGACTTATCTGGCAAGTTAGGAATTGCTAAAGAAATATCTTTAAGCTGCTCTAATATAACATCTTGCTCAGCTTTAACGCTGTCAAGTTGCGCGCCTAAATCGCTTACTGCATCGAGTAATGGTTGTGCGTCTTCGCCTTTTGCTTTTGCTTGGCCAATTGCTTTGGAACGACTGTTACGCTCACTTTGCAACTCTTGTGTTTTTACTTGTAATGTTTTGCGTTTTTCTTCAAGTGCGCTGACAGTTGCTGTATCAAGCTCATAACCACGTGCTGCAAGGCGCGCCGCTGTTTGTTCGATATCTTGACGTAATAATTTAGAATCTAACATGTTAGTTTTTTAACCTTTTTGCATTACTAGCTGAAGGCCCAGCCAAGCCATAAAAATACACACCACCACATTTAAGGTGATATTGAGGGCCATTTTTAAAAAGTGACCTTGTTGCAGTAGCAACAACGAATCCATTGAGAATGTAGAAAAGGTGGTCAATGCACCTAAAAAACCAATTCCGATTAGGGTTTTGGCGGGGCTAACGGTGATAATTTCGCGCTCTATCAAACCGTATAATACGCCCATTAACAATGAACCAAGAATATTAACCGTCAACGTGCCAAAAGGGAATCCCCTACCGAGCAGTTTTAGCATGGTTTCACTAATAAAAAACCGTAAACAAGCACCACTTGCGCCACCAAGCGCGATCATCATGTATAACTTAAGGCTTGTCATAACGTTTTAAATCGCTTTGGTGGTCACGTTGTTTTAAGTAATCAAGTTTTTGTTTAATTTTTTGCTCTAATCCACGATCGGTTGGAAAGTAATATTGGGTGTCGGCTATTGGCTCTGGTAAGTACTTTTCACCCGCTGCATAAGCACCTTCTTCATTATGTGCATAACGATACTCTGCGCCATAACCTAAGTCTTTCATTAAATTTGTGGGGGCATTACGTAAATGCTCTGGAACAGGGTAACTAGGCTCATTTTGCGCATCCCGCTTTGCTTGCTTAAAAGCGTCGTACACTGCGTTGCTTTTAGGCGCACTGGCTAAATAAATGGTTGCTTGTGCGATAGCGCGCTCCCCCTCACTGGGACCCACTCGTTGAAATATATCCCATGCATTGAGCGCAACTTCCATAGCTCTTGGGTCAGCATTGCCTATGTCTTCGGTAGCAATAGCCAGTAAACGCCTTGCAACATACAGCGGATCACCGCCTCCAGCCAAAATGCGGCAATACCAATACAGTGCGCCATCTGGCGAGCTGCCACGCACTGACTTATGAAACGCCGAGATCAAATCGTAAAATTCATCACCGCCTTTGTCATATTTTGCCAAATGCGTTGGTAATACTTGGCTTAATACATGTTCATCAACTAAGTATTGGCCATTTTGTTCGACTGTTAAATCGATTGCTTGTTCAAGTAAATTAAGTACTTTACGGGCATCGCCGTCACTTGCTTGGCATAATGCGCTCTTAGCATTATCAGCAAGAATAATGGTTTTAGTGCTTAACTCGTCGTCGTTTTTTAATGCCCGCTCAATTACTAAATTCAAATCTGCGTCTTGCAGAGATTTAAGTACATACACACGCGCTCGCGATAAAATCGCGTTATTTAGTGCAAACGATGGGTTTTCGGTGGTTGCACCTACAAAAATAAATGTGCCGTCTTCTATATGCGGTAAAAAGGCATCTTGTTGAGATTTATTAAAGCGGTGCACTTCGTCTACAAACAATAAAGTGCGTTGCCCGCGCCCTTCAAGGTTATTTTTAGCTTCGCTCACAGCATCACGAATATCTTTAATACCCGCAGTCACCGCCGACATTTGGATCAGTGCGGCATCAGCATGATTGGCAATAATTTGTGCCAGTGTGGTTTTACCCACCCCAGGCGGACCCCATAAAATTAAGCTGTGACAACGCCCCGCCAATATTGCTTGGTATAAAGGTTTATCGTGGCTTAATAAGTGTTGCTGACCAATATATTGTTCTAAACTAGTCGGCCGCATACGCGCCGCGAGTGGGCGCACATCGGGGGCGAAATTAAAACCTAAATTGCTCACCTGTGACTACTCGCCTTGGCTTTGGTCGTCAATTTCAACGCCATCTGGAATTGTGAACTCAAATAATGATGTTGTTAGGCTCTCATTTACTTTGGCATCGCTAAACGTAAATGTTGATGATTGCCCTGAGCTATCTTTGACTAATAACGACGCTAAGCCACTCTCGTTCCCTGAAAATACAATATCAAGTTGCTCAACTTGGCTTTCAACGCCTTTGTTGGGCGTAACGCTAAACCCTTTATCAGTGCTTGCTACATGGTATTTTTGCCATTGCGCAGGATCTTTAGAAGTCAGCAAAACAAACGGCGTTGAATCAATCAAGCTATGTGTTTTCATTATCGTGACTTGCTCAGCAAAGCTGTCAAAGTAATAGGTTTTATCACCGTTTGAAACGAACAAGGTGTCATCCGGGCTTGCTTGCTGCCAGCGGATCATCATTGGCTGTTGTAAGGCAATATTACCTTTACCTTGCATAATTGACTCGCCTTGCGCATCGTTTACTTGCTGAATAAATTGCGCTTGAAAACTCTTTAAGCCAGCAAGTTTTGCCTGTAATGCTTGGCTGTCACTTGTAAACGTCTCGCCTGCTAGGCTTTGGGCTGTAAAGAATGACGCTGATAAAAAACAGCTTACAGCTAATGCTAAAGATTTAATTTTTTTCATTTAATTTGCTCCACCGTTGGGCACTAATACATCACGGGCACCGTTATGACCTGGTGCACTCACAATACCCGAAGTTTCCATTTGCTCTACTAAACGTGCTGCGCGATTATACCCTACGCGTAGTTTGCGTTGTACACTTGAGACAGACACTTTACCTGTTTCAATAACAAATGAGACTGCTTCATCATAAAGCGGATCTGATTCTTCATCCGCATTTTCACTGGCTTCACCTGGAAGTAAAATATCTTCTGTGGCATCACCATTTAAAATTTCATCTATATAGTTTGGTTTAGCACGCGCTTTCCAATCATTTACCACGGCATGAACTTCGTGATCATCAACAAATGCACCATGCACACGTATCGGTACACTTGTCCCTGGCGGTAAATAAAGCATGTCACCCATCCCTAGTAAGTTTTCAGCGCCTTGTTGATCTAAAATGGTGCGCGAGTCTATTTTACTTGAAACCTGAAACGCCATACGAGTTGGTATATTGGCTTTAATCAAACCTGTTATAACATCTACCGATGGCCGCTGCGTTGCAAGTATCAAATGTATACCTGCAGCACGGGCCTTTTGTGCAATACGCGCGATCAGCTCTTCAACTTTTTTACCTACAATCATCATCATGTCGGCAAATTCATCAATAACCACGACTATACTCGGTAATTTACCTAACTCGTCAGGCCCCTCTTTCATGCCATCGGTGTCTTTAAATAATGGATCTAAAATTGGATGACCTGCTTCTTTGGCATCCATTACTTTTTGGTTATACCCTTTTAAGTTACGAACACCTAACGCTGACATTAACTTATAGCGACGCTCCATTTCACCTACACACCAACGCAGTGCATTGGCAGCTTCTTTCATATCAGTGACTACTTCACATAGTAAGTGTGGGATACCTTCGTACACAGAAAGTTCCAACATTTTTGGATCGATCATAATCATACGCACATCATCGGGGCCAGATTTATACAGTAAGCTTAATATCATGACATTAACGCCCACTGACTTACCAGAACCTGTTGTACCTGCCACTAATAAATGTGGCATTTTTCCTAGGTCTGCACAGATCGGCTCACCGGCAATATCTTTACCTAGCACCATGGTAAGGGGTGACGGGTTTTGCTCAAATTTTGGCGCGTCGATCACTTCTGATAGACGAACTATTTCACGGTGTTTGTTTGGTAATTCAATCCCTACATATGTTTTACCGGGGATCACTTCAACTACTCGGACACTCACAGCAGAAAGCGAACGGGCTAAATCTTTTGCAAGACCTGTAATTTTTGATACTTTAATGCCCGGTGCTAAATCCAGCTCAAAACGCGTTACAACAGGTCCAGGGTACACTGCGACAACCGTCGCTTGTACGTTAAAATCAAGTAACTTGGTTTCAACTAAACGCGATACAGCTTCAAGCTCCTCCGGTGATATCGGGTTTTTAGCTTTATCTGGGCGGTCTAATAAATCAAGCGTTGGTAGCGGTGTGCTTGGTGGTTTTTCTTCTAATAACTGCTCAAATTTTTCTTTTGCTGTCGGTGGCGGCTGATACGTACTTTTTGGCTTAGGCATTGGCCTTGCTGGAGACACCACCGTGGTAACTGGTTTTTCAGGTTCAGCAACGTAGCTTTGATCCAGTGCATTTAATGCAGCAGCCGTGTCCATCGGCTCATCGTCAATGGCACTAAAGTTGATTTCTTGATCTAAAATATCGTCTAAATCATCAAACGGGCTATGCTGTGGTGTGGTCTCAATTTGATCAGCTGTAAAACGCTTTGCTTTTGTCGCACTCGTTGGCGCAGGCTCTGTAAAAGTGATTTTATCTTGGTCGTTAAGATCGCCTTCAATTGAAGGTTCATTAATCGGTTTTTCTTCAATCGCTACGCGTTCACGGTGTAACCAGCCTTTAAGCTGCGAAGTAATCACACGGTATATACGGACAACCCAATCACCTAAGAAATCAACAAACTGCACCCACGATACACCAGTTAATAATGTTAACCCTGCAAAAAAGAAGCACAGTAGTAAGATAGACGTGCCAGTGAAATTAAATGCGGGCATCATCGCAGTTGCAATCACATCGCCTATTACACCGCCTGACGAAAAGTTATAAATATCATCAAAATTGATACTACTAATTGCGGTCGCTGAGGTTATAAATAGCGCAAAACCAATTACACGCAAAGCAAGTGTTGTATAGTCTAGCTGAAAAATTTTATGCGGTTGCTTAAATAGTAAATAGCCAAATACTTGAATGGCCGCAGGCACAAAGTAGGCTAGCCAGCCAAAGGTGAGTAATAAAATATCTGCAATCCATGCACCAGCTGCGCCAGTGACATTTCTGACTTCGCTAAAGCTGGTTTGTGACCACGCAGGATCGGCAGGATCAAAGCTTATCAGCGCACACAAAATAAATACTGCGGCAAAGGTGCTGATTATTAACCCTGTTTCTAATAGTCTTTGTACACCGTTTAGGCGCATAATTCCCTAATCCTTATTATCTTTGCATTTTTACTTAGCAGTGAAATACCTTAGCAGGAAATGCTTTTCGTTGCACTTTATCTTAACTATGATGGACTGATAATGAACGTGTTTTTATAAATTATGAATACCTTGGGCAAACCCGTTATTTGCCATTTATTATATTATCTATAAACCCGTACAAAACTTAGGCTATATATGGGCGAATAATCACCCCTTGCTCGCCTTTTACTTCTTCCATCACCACATAAGTGCGACTTTCACTAACGTTAGGAAGCTTTAGCAAAATATCACCTAAAACACCACGGTACTCAGACATATCGTTAACACGAGTTTTGAGTAAAAAGTCAAAATTACCAGATACCAAATGACATTCGATTATTTCGTCATGTTTTTTTACCGCAGCACTAAACTCATCAAATACATCTGGCGATGTCTTTGTGATCGTCACTTCAACGTATACAGATAAGCCTTGACCTAGCTTAGCTGGGTCAACTACCGCTTTATAACCTACAATATAACCTTCGCGTTCGAGCTTTTTTACTCTTTCCAGACAAGGGGTAGCACTTAAACCAACACGCTTAGCTAATTCCACGTTGGAGATACGGCCATCGTGCTGTAATTCCATTAAAATCTTACGATCTATTCGATCTAATAATTGATGCATATTACCAACTAGTTTTTTATTCTGTTTATTATTAATATTTAGATTATATCACTAGCCTCACACTAAAAAAAGGTGAGACACACTGGCTTGTCATGAATATAATAGTGGAAAATTTCATTCCGTTCAAACAAGGCAATATTATGATTATCGGTGTACCTAAAGAAATAAAAAACCATGAATACCGTGTAGGTATGGTCCCTGCTAGTGTTCGTGAGTTAGTAAACCACGGCCACCAAGTTTTTGTTGAAACTAATGCTGGTATGGGCATTGGCTTCACTAACGAAGATTACACGCTAGCTGGTGCAGAAATTCTAGCAACAGCAGCTGAAGTTTTCGCAACAGCAGAGATGATTATAAAAGTAAAAGAGCCACAAGCTGTTGAACGTGCGATGCTACGTGAAGACCAAATTCTTTTCACTTATCTGCACCTTGCACCTGATCTTCCACAAACAGAAGACCTAGTAAAGAGTAAAGCAATTTGTATTGCATACGAAACGGTTACTGATTCACGTGGTGGCCTACCTCTTCTTGCGCCTATGAGCGAAGTTGCTGGTCGTATGTCAATTCAAGCAGGCGCACAAGCCCTTGAAAAATCAAACCACGGTCGCGGCATGCTACTTGGTGGTGTACCGGGCGTTGAGCCAGCTAAAGTTGTTGTTATTGGCGGCGGTATGGTTGGTCGTAGCGCAGCGCAAATGGCAGTAGGCCTAGGTGCTGAAGTTGTCGTACTTGATCGTAACATCGATGTACTTCGTGCTCTTGATGCACAGTTTGGTAATAAAGTTAAAGCTATTTACTCAACGGCTGATGCACTTGAAAAACACGTACTTGAGGCTGATCTTGTTATTGGTGGTGTACTTATCCCAGGTGCTGCTGCGCCTAAACTAGTTACTGCTGAGCACATTAAAGCGATGAAGCCTGGTTCTGCTATTGTAGACGTTGCAATCGACCAAGGTGGTTGTATCGCAACATCTAAAGCAACTACGCATGCTGATCCTACATTCATCGTTGATGACGTTGTTCACTACTGTGTTGCTAATATGCCTGGTGCTGTTCCGCGCACATCTACATTTGCACTTAACAATGCAACATTGCCTTTCATCATTAACCTTGCAAATAAAGGTTACAAAAAGGCATTATTAGATGACGCTAACTTCCTTAAAGGTCTTAACGTGATCAAAGGTCAAGTTACTTACAAAGAAGTAGCTGAAGCATTCAACATGGAATACGTTGATCCACGTACAGCTGTTGAAAACGCATAATTAACGCACGTTAATTAGCGTACGTTAATTAGTAAAAAAGCAGCGAATTCGCTGCTTTTTTTATGTCTAAATTTTGCTTTAATTCGCTTTATATAAATCGCTTGATAATAAAATCAACCTTTACACGCTTTGCTTGGCCAAGTATTTTTTTAACTGCTGGCGGGTAGTCGTCCATAGTCTCTAAATCTTCAGCACCGGATAAACGGCGGCAGTGTTTTAATATTTCAGCTCTTTCATTATCAATTGCTGGCATTAAACTTTGCTCTGGATCATCTAATAAAATACCGTTTTCAATGTCTAAACCCCATGCACGCGGGTTTAAATTGTGACCACTGAGTAAATGGTACTTTTGATCAGAGCAAATGCCTTTTAAATGAAACGAGTTGCTTTCGTGTTGCCACAAGTAAACATTTAAATTTCCATTCGTTATATGGCGTTGTTGCGACTTTAAAAATTTATGCAAAATCGTTTCATACAAATACGGTAAAGCACCTATTTTACTAAATGGCTCACTTGGGGGCGTATAAAAATCATTGGCGGTTTTGTCACCCACCACAATTGTTATTTGCTTACCTTGTTTAAGTAAACGCCTTAACGAGCGCATTAACGGTGCTGGAAAGTTAAAATAAGGCGTGTAAAGAACAAGCTCTTTTTCAGTCGTATCAAATAACGACTTTATCGCGCGATTTAATTCGTTATTTCGTCGGCCTAACCCTAAAAATAAGCGTACACCTAATGGTTGTTCGTTATTTTCAGGTCCATGTGCATATGTTGCTTGTTTAAGTGCCCGCATTAATTGCTTTTGCACTACTTTAATGTCGTTAAACTTAGTTAATGGACGCACATCAATACGCGGTACAGCCTCAGAACTTAATAATTCTTGCTCTATAAAATCGACCACAGCATTACATAACGCAAATTGATTAATCAAAAAGTAACGATCAAGCCGATAACGTTCTTCAAATTGTAAATAAACGTTATTGAGACTTGCGCCGCTATATAACAACGTATCATCAATCACAAAACCCTTTAAATGCAGTACCCCAAATAGCTCTTTAGCTTTGACTGGTACGCCATAAATTTGTACATTTGATTGATATTTTTCTTGGTATTCACAATATAAACTTGCGTTACCATCCGATTTAGCCGCGCCAATCAAACCACGTTGAGCACGATGAAAATCCACTAGCACCTTTATTTCTAATACTGGGTTTGCTAATGAAGCGTGGTGCAATGCTTCTAAAATTTCTCGCCCAGCTTCATCATCCTGTAAATAAAGCGCGGTAATATAGATCCGTGTTTTCGCGTTTGCGATCAGATCCAGAAGATTCGAACGATATTCTTGTGCATTGGTTAAGACGTTAACGTCTTTTGAAGTCAACCCAAACGCGGGTTTTTCCTGCCAAAATAACATAGATGCCTATTCACTTAGGTCACGCCAAAACAGCGCAACAAATCAAAATTAGTTAAAACATATCAAAAAAATACAGCGTGGTCATGAATTAACGATGCTTGTTAGGGTAATAATAGATTAATAGTGTACATATCGTACAGAACAGCTATTTTTCACAATCTTAGTACACAATATTTGACAGCTTTGCGATTTATAAAAAAAAATAATCATCGCTTTTATTTACTTCCCCCTTGTTTCTCTTAAAATCGAGCGCATTAATACGCTATTAAACGTTTAGGATAAAAAACATGAGTGAAGCAAAACATTGTAAGTTACTAATTTTAGGATCTGGCCCTGCAGGTTACACCGCAGCCGTTTACGCAGCGCGCGCAAATTTAAACCCTGTATTAATCACAGGCATGCAACAAGGTGGTCAACTTACAACGACAACTGAAGTAGAAAACTGGCCAGGTGATGCTCATGGTTTAACAGGTCCGGCATTAATGGATCGCATGAAAGAACACGCTGAACGTTTTGAAACTGAAATTGTATTTGACCATATTAATAAAGTCGATGTATCTAAGCGCCCGTTTACACTTACTGGTGACCAAGGTACGTACACATGTGACGCGCTAATCATTGCTACAGGCGCATCAGCGAAATACTTAGGCCTAGAGTCTGAAACTAACTTCCAAGGCCGTGGCGTCTCTGCCTGCGCAACATGTGATGGCTTTTTCTATAAAGGTCAAAAAGTTGCGGTTGTAGGCGGTGGTAATACGGCTGTTGAAGAAGCGCTTTACTTGTCAAACATCGCAGACGAAGTTCATGTTATTCATCGCCGTGATAGCTTTCGCAGTGAAAAAATATTAGCTGATCGTCTTGCTGAAAAAGCAGCGAACGGCAACGTGGTATTACATTACAATCGCACACTTGATGAAGTATTAGGCGATCAAATGGGCGTAACTGGCATTCGTATTAAAGATGCGCAATCTGACGCAACTGAAGAACTCGATTTAGCAGGCGTATTTATCGCCATTGGCCATAAACCTAATACTGATATGTTTGTAGGCCAGTTAGAAATGAAGGACGGCTACTTAGTTGTTGAATCAGGTCTTAACGGTAATGCAACGCAAACAAGCGTACCTGGTGTATTTGCTGCAGGTGATGTCTCTGATCACATTTACCGTCAAGCAATTACCTCAGCGGGTACTGGCTGTATGGCTGCATTAGATGCTGAGCGCTTCTTAGATAATCTATAAATATTGGTTTGTATTCTTAAATGCAAGTATTAAGGGCTGATATTTCAGCCCTTTTTTATATTCCCCCTTTGTAATTTTAATCTTGCAGGTTACACTTTTTAATTCGTCTTATTTTTTATTTACTGATGTTATGACTAAACAGCTTTATCAACTCTCCAATAGCCACTTTGAGTTTCCTAACCCAACACATGCACTTGATGATCCCGATGGCTTACTGGCTGTGGGTGGTTGTTTATCTATAGAGCGATTGAAAAATGCATACATACACGGCATTTTCCCATGGTTTAGCGAGTATGAACCTATAATGTGGTGGTCACCAAGTATGCGCGGCATTATTGAGCTGAATGAGTTTCATGTTAGCCGCAGTTTACGGAAACACCTGAAAAAACACCCAGTAAAAGTAACCATTAATACCGCTTTTAATGATGTTATTGAAGCATGTCAACAACAGCGCCAAGATGTTGAAGGAACATGGATCACAAGTGAAATGATCAATGCTTACCAGCAAGCACACCTAGCTGGTGTTGCCCACAGCCTTGAAATATGGATAGATGATGAACTTGTTGGTGGCTTATACGGAATGATGCAAAACGGCGTGTTTTGTGGGGAATCTATGTTTCATCATCAAACTAACTGTTCTAAATTAGCGATGTGGGCTTTAGTGAATTGGCTTAAGCGCCACAACGCACATTTCATTGATTGCCAACTAGAAAACCCTTACTTGCTATCATTGGGGCAAAAAGTCCTACCGCGAAGCGAATTTTTAACTAAACTTAAACAAGCCAGCAGTTTTAAAATACCACCAACGATGTGGCAAGCGCAGGAGCTTATAGCTATTTATGACTGACCATTTACCGGCTCGTTTAGGTTTGAGCCAACAATTTGATTGTAGCTACCTTACTGATAGGCAAGAGCAATTATTAGTGATCCTCGAACCTAGCTGCTACAGCAGTGAAAAATTTGAAGCATTATTAGCACTTGGCTTTCGGCGAAGTGGTGACCAAATTTACCGTCCACACTGCCCTGTTTGCAGTGCGTGTAAGTCAGTAAGAGTATTAGCTCAACAGTTTTCACCGACAAAATCACAAAAACGTAAACTTAATAAGGCAAAAAATCAATTTACAGTGACGTATTCACAACAAGAACGCCTTGAATATTACCCACTTTACAGCAAATATATCACGCAGCGTCATCAAGAGGGTTCAATGTACCCTCCTGAACAATCACAATATCAAAGTTTCTTATTTTGCCAATGGTTACCTATTACGTTTATTGAATTATGGCACCAAGAAAAACTTATCGCTGTGGCCGTAACTGATTGTATGAACAACGCCATTTCAGCTATTTATACTTTTTTTGACCCCGATTTTGAGCATTTTAGTTTAGGCACATTAATGATTTTAGAGCAGATAAAGTTTGCTCAACTACACAATAAAGATTTTGTCTACTTAGGTTACCAAATTGATGAATGCGCTAAAATGCGTTACAAAACTCAATTTTTACCTGCACAAAATAGGGTTGCAGATGAGTGGCTGACTATTTAATTTGCAAAAATAGCTACTGTGGCTTTACTTATTGGAGTATTTTCGGCAGAATCTGCATCGTTTAACTATTAAAGAGGTGTTACGCTAAACATGGCGAAAGAAGACGTAATCGAAATGCAAGGGACGGTCCTTGATACTTTACCAAATACAATGTTCCGAGTTGAGCTTGAAAATGGTCACGTAGTTGTGGCTCATATTTCAGGTAAAATGCGTAAAAACTATATTCGTATTTTAACCGGCGATAAAGTTACTGTAGAAATGACCCCATACGATTTATCGAAAGGTCGCATCGTATTCCGTGCTCGCTAAGTTAGTGCGTTAACGAAATATCAAGTTTTTAGCTAAGTTGTCTAAGTAACTTAGTTACTTACTACATTAGCTTGAAGCGTTTATTAAATGTAATTGAATGCAAGTTGCTGACCATTACATTTAATAAACAAAAAGCCCAGCATTTGCTGGGCTTTTTGTTATCTGCGTTATTACAAACGCTTTTATGCAGGGGTTAAATTCGTTTCATAATCAAAACGAAGTTTTTTATCTTTAAGCGATACTTTCACTGTTCCACCATCAATAAGTGCACCAAATAAAATTTCATTGGCTAGTGGCTTTTTAAGCTGCTCTTGGATCACCCGTCCCATTGGGCGTGCACCCATTGCTTTGTCATAACCTTTATCAGCAAGCCATTCACGCGCTTTAGAAGTAAGCTCAAGGTTAACTGATTTTTTATCCAGTTGTGCTTGAAGCTCAACAATAAATTTATCAACAACCAGTAAGGTTACATCACGGTCTAAATGATTAAACCAAATAATGTTATCTAAACGGTTTCTAAACTCCGGTGAAAATACTTTATTAATTTCGCTCATCGCGTCATGCGAATGATCTTGATCAGTAAAACCAATTGATTTACGCACTGTTTCTTGTACGCCCGCATTAGTGGTCATAACAACAACAACGTTTCTAAAGTCAGCCTTACGTCCATTGTTGTCAGTTAAAGTGCCATGATCCATTACTTGCAACAGAATGTTGTAAATATCAGAATGCGCTTTTTCAATTTCATCAAGCAATACAACTGAGTGTGGATTTTTGATAACAGCTTCGGTTAGTAAGCCACCTTGTTCAAAACCAACATACCCTGGCGGTGCTCCGATCAAACGACTCACGGCATGGCGCTCAACATACTCTGACATATCAAATCGAATAAACTCAACACCCATGCACTTTGCAAGTTGCTTAGTCACTTCTGTTTTACCAACACCCGTCGGGCCTGCAAACAAGAATGAGCCTACCGGTTTATCTTCGCTTGATAAGCCAGAACGAGATAACCGAATTGCCGACGTTAATGCATCAATTGATTGATCTTGTCCAAATACTAACATCTTCAGGTTACGGTCAAGATTTTTTAACGTCTCTTTGTCACTTGATGACACACTTTGTTGTGGAATACGCGCCATTTTGGCAACAATCAATTCTATATCGGCAACACCAATGGTCTTCTTACGTTTAGAGATTGGCTGTAAACGCTGACTCGCGCCCGCTTCATCAATAACATCAATCGCTTTATCTGGTAAATGACGCTCATTAATATATTTAGCACTAAGCTCAGCTGCTGCCTTTAACGCTTTTTGCGTATAGCGAATACCATGGTGCTCTTCATAACGCTCTTTTAGACCATTTAGAATTTTAGTCGTGTCTGCCACGCTTGGTTCAAGTACATCAATTTTTTGGAAACGACGCACTAAAGCACGATCTTTTTCAAAGATATTTTTATACTCGTTATATGTAGTCGACCCCATACAACGTAACTTGCCACTCGAAAGCAGCGGTTTAAGTAGGTTAGATGCGTCCATAACGCCACCAGAGGCTGCGCCGGCACCAATGATGGTATGAATCTCATCTATAAATAAAATCGCGCCAGGCTTTGCTTGAAGCTCTTTTAGTAATGCTTTGAAGCGTTTTTCAAAATCGCCTCGATATTTAGTCCCTGCAAGTAAAGCGCCCATATCTAATGAATATACAACGGCATCTGCAATGACCTCCGGCACTTGTTCATTAACAATCCGATAAGCTAAGCCTTCAGCAATGGCTGTTTTACCAACGCCTGCTTCACCTACGAGTAGCGGATTGTTCTTTTTACGACGACATAAAACTTGAACCGTACGTTCAACCTCACTATCGCGCCCTACAAGCGGATCAATATTCCCTTCACGGGCTTGCACATTTAAATTAGTCGTAAAATTATCTAATTTACTTGGTTCTTCACCTTGTGCACCTTGCACTTCTTCATGAATATCGTCTGACTCTTCACCACCTATTTCATCATCTGATTTAGCTATACCATGTGAAATAAAGTTAACAATATCTAACCGTGAAATATCGCTTTTCTTCAGTAAATAAACCGCTTGGCTTTCTTGCTCAGAAAAAATAGCAACTAATACATTTACGCCTGTTACTTCATTTTTTCCTGATGATTGCACATGAAACACAGCTCGTTGTAAAACACGCTGAAAGCCAAGTGTTGGCTGAGTCTCACGCTCATCTTCCAGATCTGGAATAACGGGTGTTGTTTCATCAATAAATTCTGATAACTCTGTTTTTAGTGCAGCCATATCCACTGCGCATGCGATTAATGCCTCGCCTGCAGAGGGATTATCGATCAGCGCAAGCAATAAATGCTCCACTGTCATGAATTCATGGCGGCGTGTACGCGCTTCACGAAACGCCGCGTTTAAAGTTAGTTCTAAGTCTTTGTTTAGCATTGGCAACCCCTTACTGAGATAAATAAATATACCGTTGTGATGGGTATTCTGATCACCCTACCTTGGTATTATTCCTGCTCACAACTACATAGCAGTGGATGCTCGTTATCACGTGCGTAACGATTAACTTGGTCAACTTTGGAATACGCTACATCGGCTGTATAAACACCGCAAATAGCGCGACCATTCTGATGAACCTGAAGCATCACATCTGTTGCTCTATCGCTATCCATATTAAAAAACGTCGTAAGTACTTCTATTACAAAGTCCATTGGCGTGTAATCATCATTATTTAAAATGACTTTATACTTTCGCGGTGGTTGCAATTTTTGCTTTTCACTATCGCGAACAGTATCTAAAACATCCGAATCTTTCATGCCACTCATAATTAAATATAGTCTTGTCTTTGGAACTCAAGCAAACTTGAATTAAAAATAAATTAAATGTTAAAAAATAGTTTAAAACACTTGACTGATCGGCGAAATAAACTACAGTCAATTGTAGATTGATTAAACCTTAGTCAGTCTATCAAACTATACGGTTTAGAATAACTAAATTAGTCAACTTATAGAAGGATGTAGAAGTATGGCTTGTGGTAAAGTCAAATGGTTCAACAACGCCAAAGGTTTTGGTTTCATCGTGGAAGACGGCTGCGAGAATGACATATTCGCCCATTACTCAACGATTGTAATGGACGGTTATAAAACGCTTAAAGCTGGTCAAGATGTAACATTCGAATTGCAGCAAGGCCCAAAAGGCATGCATGCAACTAATATCGCTCCTAACGAAGAGTTAGTGTAGCTGTATAAATATTCGACTAAAGCGAGCGTTCTGTAAAGATCCTCGCTTAATCCTCCCTACAATTTTTTTCATCAAACGTGTTTTAATGTAAAAATAACCCGATATAGTTAGAAATTAAACGTTCTTAATGAACAAAAACTGCCCTTCCTCTTGAAATTCTTTTTTAATAACCCCATGTCCTATTTGTTATTAGCCCTTTTGTGCCAAGCTTGTTACACTCTTTGTGCTTAAAAACGGCCTTACATAGCTCTTTAAGTGGCAATACCTATGCTAATGGATCATTTAATTGGCTACAAAATTACAGTAAATTTAATACAGTTCGTCAGGTGTGGTTATTTATCACGTCCATTGCATAGTGCAAAGGACTTACAGTATTAACACCTAACAGACTGACTATTGCTCAATCGTGCTTGCATGATAGCGATGGTATTCTTTGCATTGTTGAATATGGCTTTTATGCCTACTATCTAGGAATGATGATGACATCAAAAATTATCTACACTAAAACAGACGAAGCTCCGGCACTAGCAACTTACTCGCTGCTGCCGATCATCCAAGCTTATACTAATGCCGCTGGCGTTGAAGTTGAAACACGTGACATCTCTTTAGCTGGTCGTGTTATTGCTAACTTCCCTGAGTATTTAACGCAAGAACAACGCATTGGCGATGCACTTGCTGAATTAGGTGAGCTTGCTAAAACACCTGAAGCTAACATCATCAAACTGCCTAATATCAGTGCTTCTGTTCCACAATTACGTTCTGTTATCAAAGAACTACAAGAAAAAGGTTATGCACTTCCAGATTACCCTGCTGAACCTAAAACAGACGAAGAAAAAGCAATTCAAGCTACATACGACAAAATCAAAGGTAGCGCAGTAAACCCTGTATTACGTGAAGGTAACTCTGACCGTCGTGCGCCTGGTTCTGTAAAAGAATATGCACGTAATAATCCTCATTCAATGGGCGCATGGAGCAAAGATTCAGCTTCTTATGTAGCTAGTATGAGTGAAGGCGACTTTTTTGGTTCTGAGCAATCAGTAACAGTTGATGCTGCAACAGATGTACGTATTGAACATGTTGCTGCAAATGGTGATGTATCTGTACTTAAGGCAAGCACACCGCTACTAGCTGGCGAAGTAATTGACGCATCTTCAATTAGTGTTGCTAAATTACAAGCATTCTTAGCTGCAGAAATTGAAGTAGCGAAAGAAAAAGGCATCTTGTTTTCATTACATATGAAAGCAACCATGATGAAAGTGTCTGATCCAATCATCTTTGGCCACGCAGTAAAAGTATTCTATAAAGATGTTTTTGCAAAGCACGGTGCTTTATTTGCTGAGCTAGGTGTTGATGTAAACAATGGCCTGGGTGATGTTTACGCTAAAATTCAAACTTTAGATGATGCAAAACGCACTGAAATCGAAGCTGATATTGACGCTGTTTATGCAACTCGCCCTGCAATTGCAATGGTTGATTCTGATCGTGGCATCACTAACCTTCACGTACCAAGTGATGTGATCATCGATGCATCTATGCCTGCAGCTATCCGTTCAAGCGGCCAAATGTGGAATAACGAAGGTAAATTACAAGATACTAGCTTTGTAATTCCTGATCGTTGTTATTCAAGTGTATATCAAGCAACGATTGATTTTTGTAAAGAGCATGGCGCATTTGATCCTACCACTATGGGTAGCGTACCAAACGTAGGCCTAATGGCCCAAAAAGCGGAAGAGTATGGTTCACACGACAAAACGTTTGAAGCACCTGCAAACGGTGTCATTCGTGTTGTAGATACAAATGGCACAACTTTACTTGAGCACAGTGTTGAGCAAGGCGATATCTGGCGCATGTGTCAGGTTAAAGATGCACCAATCCAAGATTGGGTTAAGTTAGCGGTTAACCGCGCACGTGCTACGGGTAACCCTGCAATTTTCTGGCTTGATGAAAACCGTGCACACGATGCGCAAATCATCAAAAAAGTAAATGCATATTTACCAAACCATGATACTTCTGGCCTTGATATCCAAATTTTAGCGCCACTTGAAGCTACGTTATTCTCTCTTGCACGTATTAAAGACGGCCTAGACACTATTTCAGTAACGGGTAACGTACTACGCGATTACCTTACTGATTTATTCCCAATTCTAGAGCTTGGTACAAGCGCTAAAATGCTGTCAATCGTGCCTCTTATGAATGGCGGCGGTTTATTTGAAACTGGCGCGGGTGGTTCTGCACCTAAGCACGTACAACAGTTCGAAAAAGAAAACCACTTACGTTGGGATTCTTTGGGTGAATTTTTAGCACTTGCCGCATCACTTGAGCACCTGAGCACTACAACGGGTAACAACAAAGCACAAGTACTTGCTGATACGCTTGATAAAGCAACAGGAACTTTCCTTGCTGAAAATAAATCGCCTTCGCGTAAAGTGAAAGAAATTGATAACCGTGGTTCTCATTTCTTCTTATCTTTATTCTGGGCGCAAGAGCTTGCTAAGCAAGACGACGACAGTGAACTTAAAGCACAGTTTACTCAAATCGCCAGCGATTTAGAAAGCAATAAAGAGCAAATCATTAATGAACTTAATGACGCACAAGGTCCGGCAGTAAACATCGGTGGTTATTTCCAACCAAATGATGCTGCAGCATTCGAAGCAATGCGTCCAAGCACTACATTTAACGATATATTAGCTAAATTAATATAAGTATCGGTTAAAATTAAAAAAGGCGTTCACTGTTAAAGTGAGCGCCTTTTTTGTGCCTAATACAAAGATCCATCTTTTTCAATACCGACTCAAATTATTCCAATTCTCTTAATTATGAGATCTATTTTGTGGCAAAAAAACCTTGTCGATAACAAGGCAAAAATATCGTCATTTAGTTGTTCTAAATAAGAAATTTTTAACGCCGTTAGCGTCAGGTTTGATACCTCAAAATGACTTAGTATTATTGCGGATTGAAATTAACTTCAGTAAAGTTTAGCACCAAACTCACCAATGAGTTCATGCAACGTAAGAGACCCTAGACATAGAAGCACCAGTCAGTATTAATTAATAGCTGACTGGCACTGAATTTGAATTCAAGATTGGTTTCCTAGCAAAATATCACTTTACAGCTTGGATCTTCGCTTGTTCTTGCTGACTCGCCATGAATTCATTAAATGTACCGTGGAAATTCACAACTTCTTTATCACGAATATCGATAATACGAGTCGCCAATGACGATACAAACTCACGGTCATGGCTTACAAAAATCAATGTGCCTTCGAAGCCTTTTAATGCATTGTTTAGCGCTTCAATAGCTTCCATATCCATGTGGTTGGTTGGCTCATCCATTATCAACACATTTACGTCTTGCATCATTAGTTTGCCAAATAATAAACGGTTTTTCTCACCACCCGAACAGTTTTTAGCTTTCTTGTTAGAATCATCAGCAGTAAACAACAACCGCCCTAACATGCCGCGTACCATTAAGTCATTATGTTTGGCCGTACGCCATTGTGACATCCAATCAAATAAAGTTAAGTCATTATCAAAGTCTTTACTGCTATCTTGAGGGCAATAGCCTACAGATGCGTTTTCTGACCATTTAACCACGCCATGATTCGCTTCAAGCTCCCCCACTAAACAGCGAATGAAGGTTGATTTACCAACACCGTTTTCGCCGATGATGGCTAGTTTAGAACCAGCTTCTAAAATTAGCTCACCATTTTCAAACAGTACTTCGCCATCAAAACCATGACCAAAATCTTCTAAAATCAATGCTTGGCGGTGCATCTTTTTACCTTCATCAAAATACAGTGAAGGTGCCATGCGGCTAGATGATTTCACTTCATCTAAGCTAATTTTATCCATACGCTTTGCACGTGAACTCGCTTGTTTAGCTTTTGATGCGTTGGCACCAAAACGATTTACGAAATCTTGTAGCTCTTCAATCTCAGATTGCTTTTTGGCATTACCAGCGAGTAACTGATCACGAATAAGTGTTGATGCTTCAATGAATTTCTCATAGTTACCAGGGTAAATACGCAGTTCACCGTAATCAATATCGGCCATATGAGTACATACTGCATTTAAAAAATAACGGTCATGAGAAATAATAATCATGGTACATTTACGTTGGTTAAGTTCATGCTCTAACCAGCTGATTGTGTGGATGTCCAAGTTATTGGTTGGCTCATCCAGTAATAATATATCTGGATTTGCAAATAAAGCCTGCGCTAATAACACACGTAATTTCCAGCCAGGGGCGACTTGTGACATTAGACCAAAATGAAACTCTTCTTCTATACCTGCTTTTAATAAAATGTCACCTGCACGACTTTCCGCGCTGTAACCATCCATCTCTGCAAAAATACTTTCAAGCTCAGCAACTTTCATACCATCGGCTTCACTCATTTCGGGCAATGAATAAATACGGTCACGTTCTTGTTTAATTTCCCACAGTGCAACGTCACCCATGATCACGGTATCAACCACTGAGTATTGCTCAAAAGCAAACTGATCTTGGCTCAAGTTACCTACTTTCAGACCTGGTCCAATTGACACATTACCTGATGTTGGAGCTAATGAACCATTTAGGATTTTCATAAAGGTCGACTTACCGCACCCATTTGCGCCAATTAGGCCATAACGATTGCCGTTACTAAATTTAGCAGAGATGTTTTCAAATAATGGTTCAGCACCAAACTGCATGGTGATATTAGCGGTAGAGATCAAGATGAATTTCCTAAGCACGTACTGTAGAGCACGCTATTTTTTATTTCAAAAAAAGCAGCCCTGACAATAGTCGGTGCGATTATACGGTATAAAGAGGACGCGAATTATACAGACGGCTAGCCCCACCTGTCGAGCACTGTCTGGGTTTGTATGCATTTTATTACGTTACTTTACGCTTATCTCGTAATTTACAGGGAAAGTACTCGTGGGTTTGCCCATAAAACCTCGTTTATAAATGCGAATGAAGCCACGCACCTTGGGTTTCACCGTGGTTTGTTTTTACATCATACGCAGCACTTGCTTTATTCAATTGTTCCACAATCTTATACGCTACAGTATTAGCATCATCAGATAAGGTCTTACAATCACGCTGAGGGCGCATGCTTTTTAGCGCATCCTCTATTTTTGAAGCAAAAGTAATAGCTAACTCACCGTGACCTTGTTCATGCAGAAGTAGCTTTGAATACCACGGTGCCCATACTGTGTTTACTTGCTGGCTATCAGAATCGAGTTCTGGCATTGTGTATTTAAGTTGTAATATTGTTTTTACACGCACTAACCGGCATCGCTTCGCTGTTTTTTCCCAATTAAAGCGCCACCGTATGTCAAAACGTGTATAACCATGAAAAACCTTCCCGTTTTCTCTTATTGGCGATGCATGATTAACCGACTCAAGCAGTTTTTCTTTACTTGAGACTTTGACTTTATAGTAAGTCGTATCTTGTTCTATTACCTGTTCAGCTATTACTATAGGTGTAAATAAAAAGATTAAACTCAATATTATCAATCTCATACTACTATTTCCTTGTTAAATTTTTTAGCAAAAGAGATTGCTCAGGTTTTAATCTATCGGCATAGTTCAATTCTTTGCGATTCAAGTAACTTAAAATTATCAACGGGTTTTCACCCAGCCTATGCTTAACAAGTACCTGTTCCCTTTTACTATTTTAGATACTTGATGCTCCGATACATCAGGTCGAAAAAACTTGATTCGTTTAGTTTCAAATAGTGGTTTTTTACAAATAAAGTCTCCGCCTTGCTCTGCATTTTTTAAAATAATATTTAATCTATAGTGCCTACCACATTTAACTTTATCCGTATGAGGGGCTATCTCACTACCTTGTGGAAATTTAAGTAAGTAGGTATCAAACTTAATTGGCCACAACGCACCACATAGTAACATTTTGTCATAACCTGATTGCTGTCTACCGCGCTCCCATCTAAATAACCTGTTTAAAATAGACATATTCAACCCCCTTTATTATTTATTGCTGGGAAATTTCATAATACCAATTGTAGAACTAGTAATTTATCATAACGATAAGAAAATGATTACGTTTTAACTAAAGTGGGTATAACACTGCTTGCAGGCTTTAGTCATTGAATAATATAACTTGCCTGTTCTTGTGATGATGCTGACAATAAAAACTCGCTATTGATAAGCTCTTGGCCCTGCGTCTTGTAAAAAATAATTAATTCTGTGTTTCCCATGAATGAACCAAAAAGTAAAAGGAGCCAAACGGGCTCCTCTTAATCAAACTATGCTTTCACTAAAGTCTTAATAAGCAACTAAACGTAAGCCCAATAGAGCCAACATAACCAAATTGGCTCCCACTGCGGCTAAGAAGAAGTAACTACGTGGGCTGGGATTCTTTTCTGTTGCAATGCTATAGTAAAATACCATATGTAAAATACGGGCTACAACGTACACCCAAATACACATTGCAAAGATGGCACTGTGATACCCAATAATAAAAGAAAAAAGCACCGTCCCTAAAAATAAAGGGCTATTTTCAAGCGTGTTATGAAATGTACGATGCGCTCTAAAAATGAAGCTTTCGTGGCTTAGGGTATCATCAATTTTCCCTGGTATCGCATTTGGCTTGCTTGCTTTACTAAACGTTGCAATAGCCCATTGGATAAACAACATAATCAAATAGAGATAAAGCGCATAATAAGCCGATAAGGTAAGTTCAGTCATCAATATTCCTTTTTAGTCTTTGTACTTTAAGTAAAGCAAAACACAAGCCAATTATAACTGCATGATTTTAAATGCATTATATTTTTACGGCGCAATTTTTTGTAAATCTGAGTTGATACTTTATAAAAGCTACATGGTTAACCTTAAATACATACCCAAGCCACCTCAAGATGCAGTTTCAGTTGGAATTAAAAGCGATTTAGACAAGGCATTGATTGCAAATAATGGTTGTTCCCTTGTTAAAATCATTCCCTTATTAAAGTAACGCAGTATAAATCGCTTTTAAACCAACCCGTTGGGCGTTCCACAGGCGCTTACTCTCATCGTTGTTACTTCTTAAAAGGGACTGCCATTATTGCAAAGTAACGCCTTGATATTAAACACCTGTGAAACGCTGAAGTCTGTATCTTGAGGTGGTTTGGGTATATAGCCTATACTTTTGAAAATTTAGTAATTATTTTATATTTTAAATCATTACGTTAGTCAGTTTTTTAAGCCGTGTTTAAGCTAATTATTTATATTTCACATTTATACTTTCTGTAATAGCATCAGCAAAAACTATAACTGGCCCCTTTATCAATCATGCTAGGGCGTGTTGACCTTTCGTGATTGATTTTGCAGCAGTCTATTTGGTATTTAGGCAAGCCAGCGCCTATGCTGTGTGGTTGCTCCCCATAAATAGGCGATAACGCAGTATAAATGCCAAATATGCGCTGCCCAAAGGGTTTTTCCTAGGGGCGATTAACTCTTTGTTGCATACACGGACGTAGATAAGGGGCGTGAGCAGGACGCGGAAGCTTTGCTCGATTTTTACTTATTCTCACATGGGTGTGAGCCAGTAGAATAACGCAGGAGCAGTTATCGAGCCCGCTAGGTTACAAACTTCGCGCCGCGATTAAATCGCCCCTAGATTGAGCAAATTTCAATCCACAAAGGTCAACACGCCCTACCTAGTATCCATAAAATTTTAATAAATAGCCTAAACCTCACCGTTAGTTATAAAAATGCCTGATAATGTGATGGTTTGTGTTACTTTTATTGTTTGTGGTACATGCCACTAACACATTAGGAACTCATTTTATGGATCTTTTTCTTTGGCTTGGTATCGTTTTTTGCATTTCGCAATCAGCCATATTTTCAGGTCTAAATTTAGCTTTTTTCTCTTTGAGTCGTTTACAACTCGAAGTAGAGTCAACAAAAGGTAATAAAGATGCGAAAAAAATACTCGCATTGAGAGGTGACTCAAACTTCCTTTTAACCACTATTTTATGGGGTAATGTGGGTATCAATGTTTTATTGACCCTATTATCTGATTCTGCTTTAGCAGGTATCAGCGCCTTTTTATTCTCCACAATTGCAATCACCATTATTGGTGAAATTATTCCCCAAGCCTATTTTTCAAGAAACGCACTAAAAATGGGAAGTTTATTGTCCCCGGTAATCCGCTTTTATCAAATATTGTTTTATCCCGTTGCAAAGCCAACGGCTATTATATTAGATCTATGGCTAGGTAAAGAAGGCATTACCTACCTCGCTGAAAGCGAACTAAGCAGTATTATCAGAAAACACATTGAAGCCGAAGGTACCGATATTAATCATGTCGAAGGGATTGGCGCACTTAACTTCTTTAAACTAGATACCATAACCGTTGCTGATGAAGGCGAGTTAATTGATCCTGATTCAATTATCGCGCTAAAAACAAAAATGGATTTACCGATTATTCCTGATATCACAAATTCAGCAGAAGATCCCTTTTTAAAAAGTATTAATAAATCGGGTCATCGTTGGGTGGTAATCACCAATTTAGATGATGAACCTTTGCTGGTCGTGGATGCTGATGGTTTATTAAGAGCTGCCTTGTTTGAGTTTGATAGCTTAGACGCGTATCGTTTTTGTCACCGCCCTATTATTATTACTGATGATAAAACCAGTTTAAGTGACGCTGTGATAAAAATGAAAATGAGTCAATCGGTGGATAAAGCATTCGATGGTGCTATTGATCAAGATGTGTTGCTTGTTTGGGGAACTACAAACCGTATCATAACTGGCGCTGATATTTACGGCCGACTACTAAAGGGCATGCAGCCTCCTGAACTATTGTTACCCGCACAAAAACCAAACGTACAATAAACATAAATAAGCGAGCAGACGACTTATAGGCACTGGTTTTAATCAGTGCCTATAAGTGGTTTAACTACCACTTAAAAAAGTGATGCATTCAACCAAAGATGTACCATGATACTTGCGCCATAACCTAAAGCGATAACAGGTGTCCACTTTAAGTGCCCAAAAAATGTATAGTAACCGCGCGCTTGCCCCATTAAAGCAACCCCCGCCGCAGAGCCTATCGACAATAAACTACCACCTACACCTGCTGTAAGAGTGATCAAAAGCCACTGCCCGTGTGACATATCAGGCTCCATAGATAGTACCGCAAACATCACAGGTATATTATCAATGACTGCCGAGATAACACCAAGAAACACATTAGCTGTTGTTGTAGACCAGCTACCATATAGCATTTCAGACATTAGATTTAAGTAGCCTAGAAAGCCTAAACCACCTACACACATTACAATTCCGTAAAAGAACAATAAAGTATCCCACTCGGCACGTGACACTTTACTAAACACATCAAATGGTACAACACTGCCAAGTTTGGCTAACCTGTCTTTATCACCTAGCTGCTCCGCATGCGCTTTTTTGCGAGCAAGAGAACCAGGTAATGTCATTCTTAAAAAGTAACCAAAAAACTGTAAATACCCTAATCCCATCATCATGCCAAGCACTGGAGGCAAATGTAAAAAACTATGACACGCAACGGCTGTAGCTATTGTTAATAAGAATAAAACCAAAATTCTAACTGCACCACGCTTAAGCTCAACTTCTTCGTACTTCGCGGTGGGTTGCTTATCAGCAACATAAAAGCTCATTATTGCCGCAGGGACAAGGTAGTTCACTAACGAGGGTAAAAATAAGACTAAAAATTCATTAAAATGGACTAACCCAGCCTGCCAGACCATTAACGTGGTTATATCGCCAAACGGGCTAAATGCCCCACCCGCATTGGCTGCAATCACAATATTTATACAGCTGAGGTTAATAAATGGTTTATCACCTTCAGCCACTTTCATTACTACCGCGCACATTAGTAACGCCGTTGTCAGGTTATCTGCAATCGGTGATATAAAGAACGCTAGAAATCCGGTGATCCAAAATAAATTTTTATAATTAAATCCTTTACGTATCATCCAAGAGCGTAAAGCGTCGAACACACCTCGTTCTTCCAGTGCGTTGATATACGTCATCGCCACCAGTAAAAATAGCATTAGCTCAGCAAACTCAAGTAAGTTGTGTCTAAATGCGACTTCCGTAATACCAGGGATATCATGGTTTACATAGTATGCGCCAATCAATATCCAGATTAATCCCGCTGCAACGAGTACTGGTTTAGATTTTCTTAAATGTAGTTTTTCTTCGAGCATAACCACTGCATAAGCAATACAAAATATAATAATGCAAAGTAACCCAATATTAGATGTTGTTAGGTCTAATTGCCCGTCTGCCGCCCACGCAGGGGAGCAAAATAACAATAAAACCACACTCAAAAGGTTAAATCCTCGTAACAAAGTATTCACGTAACACGTCCTGTTTTAATTTCAAAAGCTATTTTTTTAATACGCATTGATCAATTCATATATTTTTATTTATCATTCTTATGATTGATCAATTGTTATAAAAAAGTTGAAATAAGGTATCACAATAAAATGGCGTGGCAATTATACTCAAGTCTAAATTTGCATTAATAACAGCGATATTACTGAGCGCAACGGTGGGTAGAACAAGTGGGGATAAACATTAAATTAAACATTAATGATAGCTCTCTAATACATAAAAATTTCCTCTCGCGCTATTTTATAGACTCACTAATAAATCAATAATTATGAGGCTCTGCAAACTTAGAAGAATATACTATACGTATAATATATACCGAGGTGAGTGTCGTTGGAATTAAAGCTATTTAGACAAGGCATTGATTGCAGAGAATGGTTATTCCTTTATTAAAATCAATAACGCAGTATAAATTTTTTTAAACCAAGCTCTTGGGCGTTTCACAGGGACTTACTCTCTGCGTTGTTACTTCTTAAAATGGACAGCCATTTTTTCAAAGTAACATTTTGATATTAAGCCCTTGTAAAACGCTGAATTCTGCACCTTGAGCTGGTTTGGATATACAACGCGCAACCTATTCAATTCTAGTTATACCCAGCCACGACTATGCTAATCTAGTTTATTCAATTCTTTTTCGTAACCAATAATCAAGGCTTACAAAACGCCCACCCCCCGTAAAAAATAAGCTTAATAGCATGGCAAAATAGATCGCAGAAAATTCGATGCCATTATTTAAAATTGATGGTTTGCCTTTTTCATATAAATAATCAGGAAAGCCATGCTCTTCGACTAATCCACGAATTTTTTCAATACGATCTTTCACTTCAAGAGAGTTATCTAAGCTTTCTTTAGCACCGGGAATAGCTAACCAATCAAGCACTTGTGCCGCACTTGTCTCCGGGTTTGTTGGCGCAATAGCAAACCAGCCGTTATGCCAATGCACACTCGTTGCTGCAACAACCATGGTAAACATCAGTGGAATAGCAACTAAACGTGTTAATAAACCAACTAACAAAAGCCATCCACCCAAGAACTCACTCCAACCGGCTAAAAATGCGAGCAAATCTGGAAATGGCAAGCCTAAACCCCAGTCAGGATTACCAAACCATGCGACGACATCGGGTGAAGCTAAAAATAATTCAAAAAAACCTGACGTATCACCACTAATTGCAAGTTTGTTATACCCAGCAATGATCATCACAGGCGCAAGAATAAGCCTAAAAAGTAATGCAGGAGCGCCATCTAAAACGGCAAGTTTAGTAAAGATAGAGTGGTATAAAGATATGATTTTATTTTTCATTTCAGTCCTTCTCAAAACGTTTAAGTTAGTTATAGTCTATAAATCACTTAGACCGCCATGAGCAGTTGCTTATTTCAACCAACAACCAGAAAAATATAAATTAACATTCAAGTGCAATAAGGTGTGCGTATGTGGGGTTTAATTCTACAACAATGCGAATATTTAAGCTTTAAATGAGCTAATAATCACATATAAATACTGAACGTTTCTAAGTGCCAATCTTTAGGGGCGATTAAATCGCCCCTAAGAGTAAAACTTTAACCTTGAAAGATTAACGGCTTATAATTGAGTTATATTTCTCGTGCTACTTGTAATGCCTCATAAATAGCTCGTTTTGCGTCAATTGCAGATGCTAATTTTGCTCCGCCGATAACATGTACCTTTGGGTTATCAAGTAATTGAGACATTAATTCATTATTAGAAACTTGCCCGATACACGCAATAACGGTATCGACAGGTAACACTTGATCTTGCCCTGCCACTGTAATTTTAAGACCTCGGTCATCAAAATGATGATATTGGCAATCAGCAATTTGTTTTACACCATGCTGCTTTGCAACTTGTCGGTGTATCCAACCTGTTGTTTTACCAAGATCGCTACCAAAGCGCCCTGCACTTCGTTTTAACATAAATAATTGTCGGTTATCTTTATGAGGATTTGGCTCACATTCAATACCCCACTGTGATTTAAAATCAGCAATGCTTTGATCTTTATGTTCACTTAAAAACGCAACCATATCAAAACCTATCCCACCTGCGCCTAAAATCGCAATAGAGTTACCGAGCTCAACTTCACCACGAATAACTTCATCGTATGAAAATACACGTTTATTGTCTGCACAGGTAAAATTTGCCTCACGAGGGCGAACGCCTGTTGCAAATACAACCTCATCATATTGCTCAAGCATATCATCAGCAAAAGCTGTATTTAACGTTATTGTGACTTTTAGGCGCTCAAGTTCATTGATGAAATAACGTAGAGTATGATTAAAATCCTCTTTACCTGGAATTCGCATGGCTAAATTAAATTGCCCGCCCATATCTGTCTTTTTATCAATCAGCGTAACCGTATGGCCTTTTTGTGCTAAATAGCAACTTGCCGATAAACCAGCGGGCCCTGCGCCAACAACTAAAACATTTTTTGATTTTGATGTGGCTTCTAATGGGTAATCAAGTTCAAATCCCGCTTGCGGATTCACCAAGCATGTCGCTCGTTTACCCTTAAATACGTGGTCTAAACAGCCTTGGTTACAGCCAATGCAAATATTAATGTGTTTACTTTGCTGTGCTTGGTATTTATTAAAAAATTCAGGATCAGCCAGTAATGGCCGCGCCATCGAAATTAAGTCAGCATCACCTGCGTTTAGTATTTCATTCGCAATATCCGGCGTGTTTATACGATTAACAGCAATCACTGGAACACTGACAACTTCTTTTAATCGTTTTGACGCTTCTTTAAAAGCACCTGGCGGCACCATACTCGCAATTGTTGGCACTCGCGCTTCATGCCAGCCAATACCTGTATTAAATATATCGACCCCAGCTTGCTCTAATGCTTTGGCTTGAGTCGTTACTTCATCAGGTGTTGACCCATTAGGGATCAAATCCATCACTGATAAACGAAAAATGATTAAAAATTCTTTATTTACTTTTGCCCGTACTGCTTTGACTATCTCTAATGCTAAGCGCATACGATTTTCTAAATTGCCACCGTATTCATCTGTGCGTTTATTGGTATGCGGAGCCATAAATTCATTGATCAAATAGCCTTCAGACCCCATCACTTCAACGCCATCGTAGCCAGCCTTTTGTGCTAAATAGGCAGAATGGGCAAAGTCTTTTATGGTTTTTTTAATCGAACTGAGCGACATTGCTTTTGGCTGATACGGATTAATAGGTGCTTTAATTGCGCTCGGTGCTTGATTAAATGGATGATATGCATAACGACCAGCATGTAATAATTGTAAGCAAATCTTACCGCCATGCTGATGTACAACATCGGTGTATGCGCGGTGCTTAAACACATCATAGTAGCTGTTAAAAGATGACGATATAGGCGTTAATTTACCACGTAAATTAGGGCTGTACCCACCTGTGATCAACATTGCCGTGCCACCTTTGGCACGCGCTTCATAAAACGCACTTAGGCGTTTTCGGTTATGCCACCCCTCTTCAAGGCCCGTATGCATTGAGCCCATTACCAAGCGGTTACGTAATTGTGTGTGTTTTAATTGTAATTGTTGTTCTAACATCCTCTGCCCCAATCAACTGGTCTAACCTCTATACATTAGCGAATTTTGCTTGATTGGCAAGTAATAAGCAACAAAAGTGATAAATTATGTAACATTTTCGCATAAACAAGGTTAAAAAATCATTCGTAAATACTTAGTTACGATTTAACAGTTAAATAAATTTTTATTCTGGGCTAATATGGAGTCAGATATAAGCTGTACCAAATTAAGGATCTATTTTGATTGCAAAGATGTTTAAAGGACTGTGGGCAGGAATTAACTTTTCACGCCGCTTAGTTCTCAATTTTTTATTTGTGCTAATTGTTATTCTTTTCATTGTGTCAATTGCCAGTGATGGAGATGAAATTAAAGTAGCAGATACATCTGTACTTAGGCTCAACCTCAATGGTCCAATCGTAGAAGAAAAAATCTACGTGGATCCAATTGGAGCGGCTATCAATGACGCCACAATGAGTAAGGATGAGCCAGCTGAAATTTTACTTGATGACATAATAGAAGTAATTGATCAAGCAACTGAAGATAAACGTATTTCGGTTATTTTGTTAGATTTACAAAAAATGCCAAATGCGCATTTAAATAAATTAAAGCAAATAACCCAAGCGTTAGAGCGTTTCAAAGCTGCGGATAAAAAAGTCATTGCCACTGGTTATTATTATTCACAAGCGCAATACTATTTAGCTGCTCATGCTAATGAAGTATCGATGCACCCTTATGGCGGCGTCGAAATTCAAGGTTTTGGTATGTACCCGCTGTATTTTAAAGAGGCCTTGGAAAAACTCGGTATCACTCAGCATATATTCCGTGTTGGGACATTCAAATCAGCTGTTGAGCCGTTTATCCGTAATGATATGTCAGATGCAGCCAAAGAAGCCAACAGCGTGTGGTTAAGTGCATTGTGGAAAGAATACAAACAAGATGTGGCCGCTGCTCGTCCGTTTGATGAAACAAATTTTGATGAAACAATGGATGTGTTCCTTGCAAAAATGCAAGCTGTTAATGGTGATTCAGGTAAATATGCGCTTGAGCATCAATGGGTAGATTCATTAAAAACTAATCAGCAAGTTCGTCAAGAACTTATCGCGTTAGTCGGTACTGAAGAAACAGGCAAGACCTTTAATCAAGTATCATTTAAAGAATATTTATCATTAATTAAACCTCCCATTACATTTGATAACCCAATGACAGAGAAAGTAGCTGTTGTTATTGCACGCGGCACTATTTCTGATGGTGAACGTAAAGCCGGTGAAATTGGTGGTGATTCAACCGCAGCCTTACTTCGTAAAGCGCGTTTAGATGAAAAAGTGAAAGCGGTTGTGCTACGAATTGATTCAGGTGGCGGTAGTATGTTTGCCTCTGAAGTTATTCGTGCCGAAGTGCTCGCACTAAAAGCAGCAGGTAAGCCTGTGATCGCTTCAATGAGCTCAGTTGCAGCGTCTGGTGGTTATTGGATTGCTTCTGCGGCCAATGAAATTTGGGCTGCGCCTAGCACCATCACTGGTTCAATTGGTGTATTCGGTAACTTTATGACATTTGAAAATACCATGGCTAAATTAGGTGTTTACTCGGATGGTGTAGCTACAACGGAAATGGCGGGTTTATCAATCGCACGCCCACTTAATGCAAAAATGGCACAAGTAATTCAATTAAGTGTTGAAGATGCTTATCAACGCTTTTTAGAGGTGGTTGGTGAAGCGCGTAACATGACCCCAGAGCAAGTAGATAATATTGCTCAAGGCCGCGTTTGGATTGCAAGCCAGGCACAAGAACTTGGTTTAATCGATAAACTAGGTAATAAACAAGATGCAATTAAAGCGGCGGCAGAACTCGCTAAGCTTGACTTTTATGAAGTTAAAACTATTAAGCATAGTCTGTCTGCTGAAGAGCAACTAATGCAAGATATTTTTGGAAATGCATCTATCAAATCACTGATTGGCTCACAAAGTACATTGCAAAATGCCTTATCAAATAAAGCATCAATCACTGGTTTAGTTAAGCAATTAACTGCTGAAGTTGAAAGCTTACAGGATTATAACGATCCGCAAGGTATTTATGCTCGTTGTTTAGTGTGTAATATTTCACAATAATGCGAGTTTCAGTTGGAATTAAAAGCGATTTAGACAAGGCATTGATTGCAAAGAATGGTTATTCCCTTGTTAAAATCAATAACGCGGTATAAATCGCTTTTAAACCAACCCGTTGGGCGTTTCACAGGTACTTACTCTCATCGTTGTTACTTCTTAAAAGGGACTGCCATTCTTGCAAAGTAACGCCTTGATATTAAGCACCTGTGAAACGCTGAATTCTGCATCTTGAGGTAGTTTAGGTATATAAGCTGTAATCGCAGCCACTAACCGTTATACTAAGCCCAGTTTTTTTACTGGGCTTTTTTATGAAACGTAAACGTATTTATATCGCATACACTGGCGGTACGATTGGGATGAAAAAATCGAGCCGAGGCTATATTCCCGCTGAAGGTTTTTTAACGCAAACCGTAGAAAACAATGCTGAATTTAATCGTGATGAAATGCCCCTATTCGATATTCACGAGTATTGCCCACTAATCGACTCTTCAGATATGTCCCCTGCTCATTGGCAATTAATTGCTGACGATATTAAAAGCAAATACCAAGATTACGATGGCTTTGTGGTGCTTCATGGTACCGATACCATGGCGTATACTGCATCAGCATTGTCGTTTATGTTTGAGAACTTAACAAAACCTGTCATCGTTACTGGCTCACAGATTCCGCTCTCGCAACTGCGATCTGATGGCCAAGTAAATTTACTCAATGCCATGTATTTAGCGGCTAATTACCCTATCGCAGAAGTAAGTCTCTTTTTTAATAATCAACTATTTCGTGGTAATCGCGCCACTAAGGCACACGCTGACGGATTTGATGCGTTTGCATCCCCTAACCTTGATCCATTGGCATTATCCGGTATTAACATTCAATTACTAAAGGGACAGCTGAGCCCTTACGTTGAGAACGAACTTCAAATAACTAAAATAACACCACAGCCTATTGGGGTTTTATACTTATATCCTGGGATCAGCCACGCTGTTGTAAAAAGCTTAGTAAATGATAATATTAAAGCTTTAGTGTTATTAAGCTTTGGTGTTGGTAATGCGCCACAAGATCCAGATTTTCTAGAAATACTTTCCAGCGCCAGTAAACGAGGTATGGTTATCGTCAATCTTACTCAATGTTTAAAAGGCCATGTTAATATGGGTGGTTACGCAACAGGTAACGCATTACTCAATATTGGTGTGATCAGCGGTTACGATATGACATTAGAAGCATGCTTAACGAAACTACATTACCTACTTAGTCAAAAACTAGAAGTAGAAACTATTCGTCATTTAATGCAAGATAATTTACGTGGTGAATTAAGCCGGTAACAAATAGCTTTCTAAACGAAAAAGGCACGCTATTTAGCGCGCCTTTTTCGTACTTAAACAGCAATTAACGTACTTTCGCGTCAATCTCTACTAAATCAGTTAAATGGCACACTTCACCGCTGTGGGTTTTAATACCATGCTCACCAAAATAATCTCGTTGAGCTTGCACTAAGTGACCATTACTTGGTGTAGTAAGCGTCGCAAAATACGTTTGTGTAGAACTCAGTACCGGAAATGCTAATCCTGTCATCATTGCTTGTCCACAGATCTTACGCAGTGCTAACGACTCTTTTTCTAGTGTATCGATAAACTCAACACCTTCGGCAATATTATCTAAATAATCTGCACGAATGATACAACCAGCACGCCATGTTTGTAATGTTTTAGACAGGTCGACTTTCCACTGATGCGCACGCGATGCACCCTTGATAAGCGCAAGACCTTGACGATATGCTAATAAACTAGCAAACAAAAAAGCATCTTTAAGTTCGTCTAAATCTAATTCAACATGTGTGGTTGATTTAGCAGCATAGGCCATTTCTTTTGCGGCGTGTGTATCACCTGTGTTTGTTAAATGACGTGCTTGAACTGCTGCAACCAACGAAGGAACCGCAATGCCTAGCTCTAACGCATTCTGTGCCGTCCACAAGCCTGTGCCTTTTGCGCCAACTTTATTATCAATTAAATCAACTAATGCTTCATCTGCATTTGTTTCAAGCGATAAAATATGGCTTGAGATAGATAATAAGTAACTATTAAGTGACCCTTCAGACCATTGATTAAAGATCTCAGCTACTTCGTGCGGACTGCGTTTAGTGCCTAAACGTAGTAATTGATACATTTCTGCAATTAACTGCATTAGTGCATATTCAATACCGTTATGCACCATTTTGACAAAATGGCCACTAGCAGATTGACCTACACGGGCAAAACACGACTCCCCCTTGTAACTTGCTGCTACTTTTTCAAACCATGGCTCGACACGCTCCCAGCCACCTTCTGAACCACTTGCCATCATCGCAGGACCATGGCGAGCACCTTCTGCCCCGCCAGAAATTCCCATCGTTGCAAATTCAAATTTGTTTTGATATTTCAGCTTCCGAGTGATGCCGTCTTTATAATTACTATTACCGCAATCAACGATAATATCGTCACAATCAACGCCCGCTTCAACTAGTTCACTGCAAACTTTATCAACTAACTCACCCGCTGGCACTAATAACAAAATTGAGCGAGGTGGCGTTAACCGTTTAACCATATCACCTAAATCAGAGACAATGTGCAAACGATCTGCCATGCCTTGTAATTTAGCACAGCTTAGTAATTCTTCGCCCGCATCCGGGTTTTTATCATAAGCTACTAGTGTCATTCCTTGCTCAATCAAATTGAGAGCAAGATTTTTACCCATAACGCCTAACCCGACTAATGCAACTTGCATTTAGTGTCCTCCTCGGTAACAACTATTGGTTAGAAAATGAAAATAATACCGCGCGCATTATACCCAAGCAGCTTAAAATTGCGAACTTAGACATTAGATACAACGCCGAGCGCAAAACAAATGCGCACATTGCGGGGATTATATCAAACAACCGTGGTTGCAGGGTGATAATTTCACGGTTGGGATTTCATTATTCGTGCATTGACGGAACCTGACACCGGTGTCATAATGTCGTCATATTAATTTTGTATAAATAATGACAGCAAAAGAATAACTAATTACTATTCTTCCCTGTTATTCAAACTGTATATTTCATTGCGCTAAAGCCTATGAATATAAATAATGAAAATAACCGTCAACCTGCTTACATCGTAAGCTCACAGGAGAATTTGATGCTTAGACGCACAAAAATAGTCGCGACCCTTGGACCTGCAACCGATCGAGATAACAACTTAGAAAAAATAATTCGTGCCGGTGCAAACGTAGTGCGCTTAAACTTCTCACACGGTATTGCACAAGATCATAAAGATCGCGCTCAAGCTGTACGTGATATTGCCAAAAAATTGGGTAAGCACATTGCTATTTTAGCTGACTTACAAGGCCCTAAAATTCGTGTATCAACGTTTAAAGAAGGCAAAGTAAGTTTGACTGTTGGTGCTAAATTCATTCTTGATGCAAAAATGGAAAAAGGCCTAGGCGATATTAATGGCGTAGGTATTGATTATAAAGAATTACCACAAGATGTTGCCCCTGGTGATTTACTCCTTTTAAACGACGGTTTAATTCAATTAACAGTCGTAAGTGTTGAAGGCCATTTAGTTCATACCACAGTTGCTGTCGGTGGTGTGTTATCAAATAATAAAGGTATCAACCGTTTAGGCGGTGGTTTAACAGCACCCGCTTTTACTGAAAAAGATAAAGAAGATTTATTAACAGCTGCTGAAATTAACGTTGATTACATCGCAGTATCATTCCCACGTAGTGGCGATGATATGCGTTATGTACGTTCACTTGCTGAAGCTGCGGGTTCTAATGCACAGCTTTTAGCAAAAATTGAACGTGCTGAAGCGGTTGAAACTGTTGAAGCTGTTGATGATATTATTCTCGCTTCAGACGCTGTGATGGTTGCCCGTGGTGACCTAGGTGTTGAAATTGGCGATGCTGCTTTAATGGGTAAGCAAAAACTAATTATCCGCCGCGCTCGCTCACTAAATCGTACTGTGATCACTGCAACGCAAATGATGGAATCGATGATCGATAACCCAATGCCAACTCGTGCAGAAGTGATGGATGTTGCTAATGCTGTACTTGATGGTACTGACGCAGTAATGCTGTCAGCTGAAACTGCTGCCGGCGATTACCCTGAAGAAACCGTAGCAACTATGGCACGTGTTTGTTTAGGTGCTGAATCACAAAAAGAAACACACGTTTCTAAACATCGTTTAGATAGCCGTTTCTCTTCAAACGCTGAGTCAATCGCTTTATCTGCAATGTACGCAGCAAACCATTTAGATTCAGTAAAAGCAATCGTTACATTAACTGAGTCAGGTAGCACAGCTAAACTAATGTCTCGTATTAGCTCTGGTTTACCTATTTTCTCATTATCTCGTCATGCAAGTACGCTAGGTCAGACAGCGCTTTACCGTGGTGTTTACCCGGTGTTCTTTGATTCGACTAAATGTGAAAAAGATAATATGGTAAAAGATGCACTTAGCACCTTAGTTGCTGCTGGTTCATTGCAATCAGGCGACACCGTTATCATCACTCATGGTGATACGATGGAGACTATTGGCGCAACCAATACGATGAAAATAGTTACTGTTGCTTAGTTAAATCTTAGTCCTACAAAAACGCGAGCTTTTGCTCGCGTTTTTACGTTAAGGCTCTTAGTTAAGGCACAGCGTATAAAATACTCAACTCAATCCCCAAATTCTGGGTAATAAATTTAACTAGCTAAAGCTGCCTTGACTTTATCGCGGTAGCTACGGCTTACTTTTAACTCTTGCCCATTATCAAGTACAAGTAAATACTCACCACTTACTTGCGTTACTAATTTATTAATTTGTTTTGTATTTACAATGGCACTACGATGAACGCGCACAAATAATTGTGGATCGAGTTCTTGTTCTAGTTCTTTCATCGTTTTACGTAGAATATGCGTTTGCCCATCTTGGCAATGCAAACACATATAATCGCCAGCTGCATCCACCCATTGAATTGTCGCCACAGGCACACGGATTATTTCCCCTTGTTCCTTCACGGCTAAAGACTCTGGATAGCGACGATCTGTTAACGTATCTCCCGTCGCCAGCTTTTTCAAAATCTCTTCACAATTATTACCCGTAATTCCAGCAACAAAACTCGCCAATTTCTTTTTATGTGCGTTGTCTTGTTGCGTCTTCAAGTAAGTATGCACTTTTTCTACCGCCTGTTTTAGTCTGTTGTCATCGACTGGTTTAAGAATATAATCTAAAGCATGAATTTCAAATGCCTTGACTGCGAACTGATCAAATGCGGTTACAAATACAATAGCAGGTAACGCCCTTACGCTACTGCTTAATGTTCTAGCAACTTCAAAGCCATTCATACCTGGCATTTGGATATCTAAAAAAACTAAATCTATATTCCCTGCAAGACATGCATCAATTGCCTCTTGGCCCGAGCTACACAACTTTATCACTTCGATATCGTCAAAGTCTTCTAATCTCACCGCTAATCCTCTACGAGCTAACGGTTCATCATCTACAATCAGGGTTTTAATCTTGCTCATTTTTCACAGCCTTTTCAAACGGAACACGCAGATTTACTTTCAATCCACTTGGCGTATTATGTGATAATACAAACGAATAGTTATTTTCATACAAAGTCTTTAGGCGATCTTTGGTGTTTGCCACCCCTACCCCTTGTGCATTAACTAATTGACCATTAACTAGCTCAGTGCCAGGGCCATTATCACCTACTTCCAACAATAGTTCATTAGCAAATACCTGTGCTTTGATATCAATCACTCCACCTTGCGCTAAATGAGCTATCGCGTATTTAATCGCATTCTCTATTATAGGTTGTAATATCAAACTAGGGACTAATGCTTGCTTTGCTTCATCACTTACTTGCACATTGAGCTTTAAACGTTCATCAAAACGAACTCGTTCTATCTCAAGGTACAACATAAGTGCATGCAACTCTTGCTCTAATGGCACTTTCTTAATTGGATCAGTATTAAGTGTATAACGCAAAAAGTCACTTAACTTAGACACCATTAAATTGGCATCTTTATTCTCTTTTACCAATATTAAGGTTGAGATAGCATTCAAGGTATTAAATAAAAAGTGAGGGTTAAGCTGGTATCGCAGCATTTTTAATTGCGCTTCATGGGCCATCGTCGTAGCCTTTAATGCTTTTTGACGCTCACTTTGCAATAACTGATAATACTTTATACCAAAGTACAAACCACTCCAGCACAATACAATATAGACTGAGTCTAAGCCTTGCTGAAAATAATAAAACCATTCTGAAGGACGATAACCATGTCGATATATTTCCCACAGATTAAACTTTTGTACAACTGCCCATAAAGTGCCTGTTACGTAGGAAGCACTAAATACAACAAGCATGAGCACCCAAGGGGATGCATTCCATGCTTTGCGATACATATAACGCAGTGGCACAGTCATTAAGCAACCCGCATATGCATTGAGTACAATGACGAATACGTAGATGTCGCGCATTTCAAAGACTTTTGAGCCAATATAATTTACTAGTGCATAACCAATCCAGCCCGCGATCTGTAATACCCAGAAAAAACGTTGGCGGTTGTCGACTAATGATTGCCAATTCAAAATAGTTAATTACCTCATTAATTTATAATTATTATATAGCGTTAGCTAGGATGGGATCACTACCAACTATCTCGCTTTTCACGAGCCTTACCGCAAAGATATCTACAGATGATTTGAGCATACTTTATTTTAGCCACAAAAAAAGGAGCCATAGGCTCCCTTTTAGTACTTATTTAAAAAGCTTAAGCTGCCGCTAGGCCTTCTTTTGCTTTTTCAACAAGCGCTGCGAATGCAACTTGATCATAAACAGCGATATCTGCAAGGATCTTACGATCGATTTCTACAGATGTCTTTTTAAGACCATTGATAAAACGGCTGTAAGACAGACCATTTTGACGTGAAGCAGCATTGATACGTGCAATCCATAATTGACGGAAAGTACGTTTCTTCGCACGACGGTCACGGTAAGCGTATTGACCCGCTTTAGTAACAGCCTGAAAAGCTACGCGGTAAACACGTGAACGTGCTCCGTAGTAACCTTTTGCTTGTTTTAAAACTTTTTTGTGACGTGCACGTGCGACAACGCCGCGTTTAACTCTTGCCATTTCTAAAAACCCCTATTAAGCGAACGGTAACATACGTGAAACTAGACCATGGTCATTTTTATGAACCATCATCTTAGGACGTAGGTGTAGTTTACGCTTAGAAGTTTTCTTAGTCAGAATATGACGAAGATGCGCTTGTTTACGCTTGAAACCGCCAGAAGCAGTCTTTTTGAAGCGCTTAGCTGCGCCGCTGTGACTTTTTAGCTTATAAGCCATTGCAATAACTCCAAATGTATTGCTTTAAAATTAGTAAGCAGGCGTGAGATATATTTCTATAGCTCCACTTTTAGGCCTAACTTACTGCCATGTTCCGGTGAAAACCCAGCATAAATGCCGCAGTTTTACTTTAATACCGGTTAACTCAGGTGAATATTTACATATTACTTGCAGACCTGAGCTAAATTCGGTGCGTATCTTAGCGCGTTTATTGCTTTTTAGCAACAGGTGCCATCATCATAACCATTTGGCGACCTTCAACACGATTTGGGAAAGACTCAACAACTGCAAGTTCTTCTAAATCGGCTTTGATACGGTTTAGTAATTCTATACCAATTTCTTGGTGGGCCATTTCACGACCACGGAAGCGGATGGTAATTTTAGCTTTATCGCCACCTTCTAAGAACTTACGTAAGTTGCGAAGCTTAACCTGATAATCGCCTTCATCCGTTCCCGGACGGAATTTGATTTCTTTTATCTGGATCTGCTTTTGCTTCTTTTTCTGCTCTTTCAGTTCTTTGCTTTTTTCAAAGATGAACTTACCGTAGTCCATGATTCTACAAACAGGCGGCTCTGCATTAGGGCTAATCTCAACAAGATCAACACCCGCGGCATCAGCCATTGTTTGCGCGTCTTTTAATGACTGAATTCCAGCTTGTTCGCCTTCAATGTCAATTAAGCGAACTTCTTGAGCTGTAATTTCTTCGTTAATACGATTTTTTTGGGCTGTTTGTTGCCCTTTCTTGCCGCCTCTAATAGTACGTTCCTCCAAGAATATCAAATAATAAGCGTGTAGTTAGCTGTTTTGTAAATGCCCTACACGCTGGATTTTTATAGTCGATTTTTAATTTCTTCGCTAATTTTAGCGACAAATTCATCAACATTAAATTTGCCCAGATCTTCACCTGTGCGGGTACGCACCGCTACTTCTTGTTGTTCAACTTCTTTATCGCCAACAACAAGTAAGTAAGGAATACGTTTTAATGTATGTTCACGGATTTTAAAGCCAATCTTCTCATTTCTCAAGTCAGCAGTGGCTCTAATTCCAATTTTATTTAATTTTTGTACAACTTCTTGCACATAACCAGCTTGTTTATCTGTGATATTCATAATCACAACTTGCTTAGGCGCAAGCCACGTTGGGAATAAGCCCGCGTACTCTTCTGTTAAGATACCGATAAAGCGTTCGATAGAACCTAAAATAGCACGGTGAATCATAACAGGCGTACGGCGTTCGTTATTTTCAGCAACATAAGTTGCTCCTAAACGCCCCGGTAATGCAAAATCTAGTTGCACTGTACCACACTGCCACGCTCTGTCTAAGCAATCGTACAAAGTAAATTCAATTTTAGGACCATAAAAGGCACCTTCGCCCGGTAGGTAATCAAATTCAATGTCATTTGCTTTAAGTGCGTCAGCTAATGCAAGCTCAGCTTTGTCCCACATTTCGTCATCACCAATACGCTGTTCAGGGCGTGTTGACAACTTAACAACAATTTTTTCAAAACCAAACGTTTCGTATGTGTCGTACACCATTTTAATACATGACGATACTTCGTCCATGATTTGTTCTTCAGTACAGAACACATGGGCATCATCTTGTGTAAAGCCACGCACACGCATTAAACCGTGTAGTGCACCTGATGGTTCATTACGGTGACAACAACCAAACTCAGCCATACGCAGTGGTAAATCACGGTATGATTTTAAGCCTTGATTAAATATTTGTACGTGACCTGGGCAGTTCATTGGTTTAATAGCGTATTCACGCTTCTCAGACTCAGTGGTGAACATTGCATCTGAATATTTATCCCAGTGACCTGATTTTTCCCACAATGAACGGTCCATCATCATTGGACCTTTTACTTCTTCATATTGGTATTCACGTAATTTTTCACGTACAAACTCTTCTAACTCACGGTAAATGCTCCAACCATCGTTGTGCCAAAATACCATGCCTGGCGCTTCTTCTTGCCAATGCCATAAATCAAGTGCTTTACCAATACGACGGTGATCACGTTTTTCAGCTTCTTCAAGGCGTTTTAAATAAGCTTTAAGCTGTTTTTTGTCGCCCCATGCGGTGCCATAAATACGCTGTAGCATTTTATTATCTGAATCACCACGCCAGTAAGCACCGGCTACTTTCATGATTTTGAAATTTTGGCAAAATTTCATGTTTGGTACGTGTGGACCACGACACATATCAACATATTCTTCATGCTGGTATAAACCAGGACGATCATCTTTACTGATGTTTTCGTCAAGAATCTCAATTTTATATGTTTCGCCGCGCGCTTCAAATACATCGCGCGCTTCTTGCCAGCTTACGGTGTTCTTAACCACATCGTAGTTTGTTTTAGCTAGTTGTAACATGCGTTTTTCAATGGCTTCTAAATCATCTTGAGATAACGATTGCTCCATATCGATATCATAGTAAAAACCATTATCAATTGTTGGACCAATAGCCATTTTCGCATCAGGAAACAACTGCTTAACCGCATGACCAATTAAGTGGGCACATGAATGACGAATAATTTCAAGGCCGTCGTCATCTTTTGCGGTAATGATTTCAAGACGAGAATCTTCACTAATTAAATCACATGCATCAACGCGCGTACCATTAACTCGACCAGCGATAGTCGCTTTGGCTAGACCTGGTCCGATATCATTCGCTACGTCAAGAGTACTTACTGGGTTTTCGAAACTACGCTGACTGCCGTCAGGGAGAGTAATAACTGGCATTATAAATCCTTGCTACAGTGGTGACGCCTACAATGCATCACATGTATTTATTAAATTAAAATGAATGACTCTACAACGCTTTTACGAATAAGCATTGTTAAATTCAGCGTTAAACGCTAATGCACTTGTTGAGTCTTACCAAGTACAATTAGTTATTGTCGCGTTTGAAGCAGTTAAATACAAGTATTTAGCCAGACAAATTGACAAATAACCCTCGCATTTCATACTTACATAGAATTTTAGCTGTTGGACTACTTAATGACTGCGCCAAACCGTATATGCTTTGCCACGCTTAATTTACTTAATTTTGCGGTACCTCCTTATTCATTTTATCAATTGCATGAACGCTATAATGCAACTCAATGGCAACAAAAACTGCAGTTTATTACTGGTTTTTTACAGCAAAGCCAAGCGACTATCGTCGCATTTCAGGAAGTCTTTAGTCCAAATGCATTGCAAACACTTTGTAAAGACCAAGGCTATGATCATTTCGCTACTGTGGCAGCACCACGAAGCGATAATCTTTATCCACAAGTCTTATTTAACCCTGTCGTTGCAATTGCTTCAAAAATTCCTTTTACGCAATGTATCGAATTAACCCCTTGTCCTGAATTACTTGAATATTTAAATAACCAAAATGAATTTAAATTTAATAGAACACCTATCAAGTGCAGCTTTAGTATTCCTAAATTTGGTGACTTGACTTGCTATGTAGTGCACTTTAAATCACAACGGGTGCATTCAATGGCGCATATTTTGAATATTCATAATCAAGAAGATCCGTTACTTAATGTATTGCAGCAAACAGTAGGTATGATGCAATCGCAAATTTCTCGCTCTTTAGAAGCGTCTATTGTTTACTATGATGCACTTAAAACACAACGAGAAAAAAACTGCGCCACAATTGTTATGGGTGATTTTAACGATAGCATTCACAGCCCCGCATTGTCATTTATGACCACAGGATTCCCCCCGTTGCAAAGTAATTCGTGTTTAAAGATCGATCAACCAGTAGTTGGTTTATCAGATGCATATGAATTAAGTACTCAATGCGAAGCGGGACAAAAAAAGCCTCCCAGTCATTACTACAAAGGCCAAGGCAATGTACTTGACTATATTTTGACCTCAAGTCATTTTAATACGCACTGTGCTTTATCACGAATAAAGTCTTTAGATTATTTAAGTTTTGATTCACATCTGAACCCCCAATTGGTTGAAGAAGATATTTGTGTAAGTGATCATAGTGGGATAGCAATTGAAATAGGTTTTTAAAATGCGCTGTTTTTAAGACGTTTAATTGATATAATATGATTAAACTAGTTATTAGAGAATGACAATGAGAACATGTGGTGTAGAAATTACCGGTAGTGACGTACTACTGTGTATTTTAACTAAAGATAACGATGTATTTGATATACGTGATATCCGCCAAACTCGCTTTACTTTAGGCAATGGTAACGACACTGAAGTTATGCGTAAATTTCAGTTCGATTTTGCAAAATTAATGCAAGATTACCAAATTGACTCTGTGGCAATTCGTCAACGTGCCCCTAAGGGTAAATTTGCAGGTAGTGCAAATGGCTTCAAAATGGAAACGGCTATCCAATTGATCAAAGAATTAGATGTCTATTTATTCAGCACAACTGAAGTCAAAGAACAGTTAAAGCGAAATCCAATCCCTATCGATTTTGCAGAAACGGGACTTAAAAAATATCAAGAAAATGCGTTTGTGAATGCATACGTACACTTGATGAAAAAAACATATCGTAGTGAAGAGCTTTAATTTTTCAAAGTAGCGCTTTATTGATTATAATTGCTTGATCTGAAGCCAAATAAATTAACCTACGACACAACGCCAATGTGTGCTGTTATTCAGCATATCTCATTGGCGTTTTTTATTGCCCTGTTTTTTGCTCTAAGCTCATCCCCCCTGCTACATTGGTCTTAGAACCCTTTCATTTGTCGACAATTTATGCTTTTCTTGTTTTTGTATACTCACACAACATGACATGGAGACCGCACAATGCAAGTAAATGACAACAATAGACCTGTAAAAAATGCGCAGAATAAAGTCAATGATATGAATGACTTGGTAATTAGCCAGTACCGAGGATCGCAAACCCCTGATTTGATAGAGAGTACGATAGGTAATTACTTTGACAGCATTGTCGACAATAACCCCGAACATCTTGCAATTGTAGTTCATCACCAAAACATTCGATTAAGTTATAGAGAATATCAACAAAAAATTAATCAATTGGCCATGGGTCTACTATCGATAGGTGTAAAGCCGGGTGATAGAGTTGGGATATGGTCTCCAAATAACTTAGAGTGGTGCTTAACCCAATTTGCGACAGCTAAAATTGGGGCCATTATGGTATGTATTAATCCTGCATATCGTCCAAACGAGTTACAATTTGCGCTTAATACGGTTGAATGCTCAACACTCATCACTGCATCTTGTTTCAAAGCGAGTAATTACCTTGCTATGCTAAATGAATTGCTTCCAGAGCTCGAACATACTGAGCCAGGTATGCTCAATGCAAAAAACCTCCCCTATCTAAAAAACATTATTCGGATTGGTAATGAAGCAGCCCCAGGAATGTTTAGTTTTAACCAAATAATGAATATGCCAACTGATGCGCAAAAATTAGCGCTTGTCACGCTCGCAGCAACTTTAAAACCAGAGCAAGATATCAATATTCAGTTTACATCTGGTACAACAGGCAGTCCAAAAGGTGCAACGCTGTCTCATAAAAACATTTTAAATAATGGTTTTCTAATGGCCAATGCCATGCGTTTAACAGCAGATGACAAGCTATGTATCCCGGTGCCTTTATACCATTGCTTTGGTATGGTGTTAGGTAATCTGGTATGTATTAGTAAAGGCGCTACAGCGGTATTTCCTGCTGAATCATTCGATCCAACAATAACCCTCGAAGTAGTAGAAAAAGAGCGATGTACTGCCTTGCATGGCGTGCCTACAATGTTTATTGCTGAACTTGAACTTAAGGACTTTTCCCGTTTTGATTTATCTAGTTTACGCACCGGAATAATGGCAGGCTCGACTTGCCCAGAGCAAGTGATGCGCAAAGTACAGTCACTCATGCATATGAATGAGGTTGTGATTGGATATGGGCAAACAGAATGTAGCCCGATTAATAATGTAACTGAAATAGACTCGTCAATTGAGAAACAAGTAACGACTGTAGGGCGTGCCTTAGCGCATACAGAAGTAAAAATAATAGATGAAGTCGGAAAACTGCAAAAAATTGGATTACCAGGGGAAATATGTAGTCGCGGAGCAGGAATTATGCGTTGTTATTGGAATGATCAGGAAAAAACAGCTGCAACTATCGATCAAGACGGTTGGCTGCACTCTGGCGATTTAGGTGTTATGGATACGCAAGGGTTTGTCACTATTGTTGGGCGCATTAAAGATATGATTATTCGCGGTGGCGAGAATATTTACCCTCGAGAAATTGAAGAGGTGCTCTATACCTATCCTGGTATTCAAGATGCTGCAATATTTGGTATAACAGATGAAAAATATGGTGAAGAAGTGTGTGCGTGGATCCAACCAAAAGAGGATGCTGTACTTGATGAGCAAGCGATTCGTGTGTTTTTAAAAGACAAGCTAGCCTACTTTAAAATGCCACGACATATCCGTTTTGTAGAAAACTACCCTATGACTGTAACAGGTAAACTGCAAAAATTTAAAATGCGAGAACAAATGCAAGCAGAACTCAGCGACAAAGCTTTCTCTTAGCTTCACCACGCTAAATACAACAAAGCACAGCCAATCAGCTGTGCTTTTTAAATATTGAATTTGTTATAAATTCAGCATTCTCTTTTTTAAACGTTCTAAATCAATCGCGCTAGAGCGCACCGTTAATTTGATATGGCTGTATTCATATTCTTCTTTAACAACACTCATACTGGATCGAATTTCGCCCACGATACCTTTGGCGGTATACGGTATAACAACCTCTTCTTCAATCATGTCCTCTTGAGCAATATCAATAATGTACTTATGCAGTTTGCTGATATCATCTGGGTTACGCGTAGATGTCATCATCGCATCAGGAAATTCATCCATTAGCGATTGCTGTTGCTCAATACTTAATTGATCTGACTTATTCAGTACCAGTAACTTTTTACTGCCTTCCACTCCAACTTCAGCCAGAACTTTATGCACTACATCAAGCTGTGAGCGAAATGAAGGATCAGATGCATCAACGACATATAACAATAATGACGCATCATGCGCTTCTGCTAATGTTGAATGAAATGAAGCAACTAAATCATGAGGTAATTTTTTAATAAAACCGACCGTATCTGAAACAAGTATACGAGGCTGTGTAATTGGATACAGCGCTCGAACAGTGGTATCTAACGTTGCAAAGAGTTTGTTTTCGCCCTCCACATCACTGCCTGTAATTGCACGCATCATGGATGACTTGCCAGCATTGGTGTAACCAATTAAAGCCACTGAGAATAGCTCAGATCGCTGCGTTCGCCTGTCCATCATTACATCTTGAACACTTACCAATTCGCGCTTTAGTTCTGCTAACTGATCACGTACCTTACGACGATTTAACTCAAGCGTGGTTTCACCAGCACCTTTGCCCATTTGTCGTTCTTTATCACCTGTTGATGTTTCACGAAGTCGTGGTGCTACATAATTAAGACGAGCAATTTCCACTTGTAATTTTGCTGTTTTAGTACGCGCATGACGACTAAATATTTCAATAATTATGCCAGTGCGGTCAAATACTTCTACACCTAATTGGTTCTCAACATTACGTAGTTGAGAAGGGGTTAAATCACAGTCAAATACCACTACGTCAGCGCACGTAAAATCAAGTTCATCTGATGGAATTTCTGACGATATTTCAGTTAAAGGAACTTCATCGAGTAAATCATCTGCTAGTTCGTCTTCAACCATTCCTTTATTACCGGTGAGGTGTGCTATTTCTGCTAGTTTACCTGAGCCAAGTACATTAACTTTTTGCGTAGAACTTTGCTTTTGTGATTGTGTGCCCACTACTTTAAATCCTAAAGTAGTCACCAAACGAGCAAGTTCTGCAAGTGATTCAGTTGCTTCGTCACCTTTAAACTGCGGTGTACTAATAGAAATGAGTAACGCATTAGGAAGTGATGGTTTTGCAGTTAGTTGCATAATTTTTTGTGTTAATGCACCCAATAAGTGCAAACCTATTTTTCATTCGAAAGTAGCTTGATCCTACGCTGTTATAGCCTCGCTTTATAGGGTTATAGTTCATTAATGACGTTAATATTTAAAACTAGCGCGTGTTGACCTTTGTGGATTGAAATTTGTTCAATCCACAAAGGTCAACACTGCCTAGGGTAAAGCTATTATCAGTTATTTACGTATTCAAATGCCCCCACATCTCCTGGAAATACAACAGGTGATTCAATACCCTCTTTATTTACTGTGGCTACACCAAAGTAATAATTGTCGATCACTACATTAGTGAGTGTCGCTTCACTTACATCGCCTACATAACGGCTAAACTGCCACTGAGGTTCACTAGTGTAACGCCAATAAATACGGTAGCCAGTCGTCGTTTTATCCTGATTTTTTTGCCATTTTAAAGTGGTGCTCGCCTGTACAGCTCCAGATATAGTAACTGCTTTTGGTGGCGCTGGTGCCCATGCCATAGATGCCAAACTTACAGCATTTAATGCCGTTAATTTGGCCGTGTAATCAAAATCAACACCCTTTATTGTATCACCATAAACAACACCCTCTTCAGTACGTAAATCTTGATGTTGATGATTATAGTTTTCGTTGGTTTCCATAACTCTCACTGCGGCGTAGCCCATGTCATTAAATGGTCTATGATGCCCACCTCGGCCAAAGCGGTCGAGTCGATACACTAATAGAGTATCTAGGTTAGGGATATAGCGATCGGCTATTGTGTCGATATAACGCGCTAAGTTACGACTTGCAGAATCTACCTCACCTCCAGTAAAGCGGCGTTTATGTGCTTGCTCTTTGGTTTCGATAACCCGCGTGCCTTCTGAGAAAATTCGGGCTGTTGTATTATCTGTTACACCATTAATACCCGTAATATTACCTATCATATCGTTGTTTAGTACACCGTGAATTTGCCACCTTTGTTTGTTTGCATATTCAGCTAAAATTTTACCACCAAACAAACCTTGCTCTTCCCCTGAAAGCGTAGCATAGACAATTGAGCCATTAAACTTATACTGTGATAGAACACGAGCCGACTCAAGGACACCTGCAACTCCCGATGCATTATCATTCGCCCCCGGTGAATCACTAGTAAAATCCATTACATCACTAACCCGTGAATCTATATCACCCGACATCACTACCATACGATTGGGCTCTGACGTGCCGCGTTGTATTGCAATAATATTTACGACCTCAACAGGTGTGGGGATCCGCTTTTCACCTGAGATCGTCTCTTTTACTTCTATAACCTGCAAACAACCACCACATTGCTTTGATATTTTTTCAAACTCAGCTTTGATCCATCGTCGTGCGGCCCCAATACCTCGAGTGCTTGAGCGAGTATCAGATAATGTATGGCGAGTACCAAAATTAACCAAACTCTGAATATCATTTTCAATACGCTTGGCAGAAACAGCATCAGCAATACGGTGTAGTTTTTCCTGATCTTGATAGTTAAGCTGCTCGCTCAATGCTGATGTAGTTATAAATAAGGAGCTCAACGCCAATGTATAATTTAAAATCGTTACTTTGCTAGTCATTCGATTAAACATAATCCGTACTCATTTTTATTGTAATAAATACTACAGTACGTGAGCTAATTCATTGTGCAAATAGTTTTGAGATAAACGACGACTTAAGCCGGGCAATAGTAAAAATTGATTGAGTAATGAAAATGATAAATTAAAGGGGTGGTAAAATACGAAAGTAAGCAGTAAGCAATCCCCGACGTTAAGCCGTATTTGTTAGCTGCATACTTTGTCTCTTCCTGTATTTTTTGCTTTGTACAAATTTGTATCCGCTACTTTTAATAACGTATTAAGTGCCATCCCTGATTGCCTTTGTGCAACTCCAGCACTACTGGTTAATGTGATATTTTTATCTGTTAAATTTAAAGATTTTAAACAAGTGCATAAATTAGCTATAAACTCATGAGCTGCCTCTAAATCAAAATCGGGCATAACGACTATAAACTCTTCACCGCCAAAACGTGCAAATTTACATGCTGTATTCTCTAATTGAGTCTGCAATAAAGTGGTAAACCCTATTAACGCTTGATCACCAATATCATGGCCATGGTTATCATTAACTTGTTTAAAGTGATCGATATCTAAAATGGCGACAGAAAAGAAGCGCTCTTTATCTATGAGCTGCTGAACAATAAAATCGAGTATATAGCGCCGATTACACGCACCCGTTAATGGATCTGTATTTGCACGCTGTTGGCTTTTTACATAAGCGCGGTGCTGATTAAATCCAAAAATAGACATACTCACAATAACTAATAAACCAATAACCAAGTAAGCCGTGTTTAGTTGCCCCTCTTTTGCCAGTTTATCTAATGCTATTTGCTGATTTTTTAGTTTTTCTTCTGCTAGCTGTAATTTAATTTCTTGTTGGGTTGATTCAAATTTAGAGCGCGCTTCTTGCTCTAATTTTTGTTGCGTGGTTTCTTTTGCTTCATCACTAAGCTTTATATAAAACCAGAGTGATTTTGACGATTCTTCAAAACGCTCAAGCTGTTCGTAACTCTGCGCTTTGAGTGCTAAAGTTTGACGCATATAACGGTTATTTAGTGGTCGCTCATAATTCGCTAGTAACTTATCTGACTCATGTAGATACTCTAGCGCTTGCTCTGGCTGCTCTAGTGCTAAAAACACACGCGCAAAATTATTATTCAAAGCAATAATATGAGCAGGGTTAATAATCACTTTATAAACGTAATTCTTAGCAAGATACAACAACTGTAACGCTTGCGTATAATCTTTTTGCTTTAATGCAACACGCGCCTTACCAGCCGGAGCCCAAAATAAATAACGTGGTGCTTTTACACTTGCCGAAAGTGTGATCATTTTTTCATAGCACGCAGACGCCAAATCCAGCTGTTCTGCACGGGAGTAAGTTATGCATAATGTATAAAGGATTGGTAAACCATTGACAATATCCCCGTTATTTGTTGCAAGCTCAGCGGCTATTTCAGCGTACTGTATTCCTTGCTCAAATAGCGACATAGTTGAATAGTATGCTGCGAGACTGTCATAAATATACAACATTGTTGTTGTGGACATTTTTGCAGTTTTTGCTTCAATATAAGCATTTTCAATGATCTCTATTGATTTAGGGTATTCCTCTTGCCATAGTAAAAGTACACCTTCAATAGAGATAGCTCTGACGATCATTTCATAATCATTTGCTTTTGCAAAGGCCTCTTGAGATAGCTTAATTTGCCTAAGCCCTTGTGGTAACTGCCCTTGCTCTAGAGAAAAAATACTGCGATATAAGAGCCAGTAACCATGGATCCAATTATCCGTTTTTGGCAGCTGTTGATATGCGAGTTCAAATGTATCTTTAGAGAGATCGATATCCCCCTGAAAAAGATAAAGGCGAGCAAGCAATGTATTATTATAGGCGTGCTGCGTATCAGGTAAGCTTTTATCATCTTGTGATAAAATTAAACGTTTAATTGCTTCATTAGGGTGTGCCATCGCTGTTTTTTCTACAGACAAAAAATCAATATGCTGGGAACCCATTGCAAATAAAAACGGAGTGAATACTACGCAAACACAAAAAAATGAAAAATGAATTATTCGCATTACTGCTTTTTTCTTAGAATTATTAATAAACAGTTGGCTATTATAACGCCAGTTTAAATTAATGCTAGCGTACCTAATAAGTACAGTTTTATTCATTTACTCTGCTTATTTATCAAAGTAAGGTAGGTGCTAAGCAAGTAATTGATTATGAAGATCAAAATAAAAATATTAACGTTAATATTTTTACATTAAAAAAGGCCCGCGATAAAAGCGAGCCTTTTTAAAAGAAATTAACTGGTTATTACCAACCCGTTTTTTCTTTCAATGCTTTACCGATATCAGCAAGTGAACGTACTGTTTTTACGCCCGCAGCTTCTAATGCAGCAAATTTCTCATCAGCAGTACCTTTACCGCCTGCGATGATCGCGCCAGCGTGACCCATACGCTTACCTTCTGGTGCAGTAACACCAGCAATGTAAGATACAACAGGTTTAGTTACGTTAGCTTTGATGTACTCTGCAGCTTCTTCTTCTGCAGTACCACCAATTTCACCAATCATTACGATTGCTTCAGTTTGTGGATCTTTTTCGAACATTTCTAAAACGTCGATAAAGTTAGTACCTGGAATTGGATCACCACCAATACCAACACACGTAGACTGACCAAAACCAGCATCAGTAGTTTGTTTAACTGCTTCGTACGTTAAAGTACCAGAGCGAGAAACGATACCTACTTTACCAGGCTTGTGGATGTGACCAGGCATGATACCAATCTTAGTTTCGCCAGGAGTGATAACACCTGGGCAGTTAGGACCGATCATACGAGTACCTGTTTGATCTAGTTTAACTTTAACGTCAACCATATCAAGTGTAGGGATACCTTCAGTGATACAAACAATCAGCTCAATGCCAGCATCGATAGCTTCTAAGATTGCATCTTTACAAAAAGGCGCTGGTACATAGATAACTGACGCAGTTGCGCCTGTTTCTTGTACTGCATCACGAACTGTGTTGAATACTGGAAGACCAAGGTGCGTTTGACCGCCTTTACCAGGGCTTACACCACCAACCATTTGAGTACCGTACTCAAGTGCTTGCTCAGAATGGAAAGTACCCTGACCACCTGTGAAACCTTGACAGATAACTTTTGTATCTTTATTGATTAATACAGACATTATTTGCCCTCCGCAGCAGCAACTACTTTTTCAGCAGCGTCTGTTAGTGATTCAGCAGCGATGATATTAAGGTCAGATTTAGCCAGAACTTCACGACCAAGTTCAGCATTAGTACCTTCTAAACGTACAACTACTGGAACGTTTACGCCCACTTCTTTAACTGCGCCAATGATGCCTTCAGCGATCATGTCACAACGAACGATACCACCAAAGATGTTTACTAAAACAGCTTTAACATTATCATCAGAAAGAATGATTTTGAATGCTTCAGAAACACGCTCTTTAGTCGCGCCGCCACCAACATCTAGGAAGTTAGCCGGTTTGCCACCGTGTAGGTTTACGATGTCCATAGTACCCATCGCAAGTCCCGCACCGTTAACCATACAACCAACGTTACCATCAAGGGCTACGTAGTTAAGCTCAAAGCTTGCTGCATGTGCTTCACGTGCATCTTCTTGAGATGGATCGTGGAACTCACGGATTTTAGGTTGACGGTAAAGTGCATTACCATCGATACCGATTTTTCCGTCAAGACAGTGAAGATTACCTTCGTCTGTGATTACTAACGGGTTGATTTCAAGTAATGCGAAATCAAAATCAGTGAACATTTTACCAAGACCCATGAAGATCTTAACGAACTGTTTCATCTGCACTGGGTTAAGACCCAATTTGAAACCTAATTCGCGGGCTTGATAAGCTTGAGGACCTACTAACGGATCGATCTCAGCTTTGTGGATAAGCTCTGGTGTTTCTTCAGCAACAGTTTCAATTTCAACACCGCCTTCAGTAGACGCCATGAAAACAACTTTGCGAGATGCACGATCAACAACTGCACCAAGGTACAATTCGTTGGCGATATCAGTACAGCTTTCTACTAAAATCTTAGCAACTGGCTGACCTTTCTCGTCTGTTTGGTAAGTAACTAGGTTTTTACCTAACCAGTTAGCTGCAAACGCTTTTACTTCGTCGATAGTTTTAACTAGCTTTACACCGCCAGCTTTACCACGTCCACCTGCGTGAACCTGAGTTTTAACAACCCACATATCACCGCCGATTTTCTCAGCAGCTGCTGCAGCTTCTTCAGGTGTGTCGCATGCGAAACCCTGAGAAACTGGTAAACCATATTCGGCAAAAAGTTGTTTTGCCTGATACTCATGCAAATTCATGATGCTTTATCCAATTTTTTATACTAAAAGAGCTGACTATTTTTATAAACAGACAGCTATCCCAAATTGCGCACCTAGTATAGATCCCAAGGCTTAACATGAAAACCCCAGTACGACCAAAGGCGCAAAAAAAAAGCTGTGAATGTTCATTCACAGCTCATATTTCATACAACTAGATTAAACATCTAGCAATAAGCGTGTTGGATCTTCAAGTAACTCTTTAATAGTTACTAAGAAACCAACAGATTCTTTACCATCAATGATACGGTGGTCATAAGAAAGTGCTAAATACATCATAGGAAGTATTTCAACTTTACCATTTACAGCCATTGGACGGTCTTGGATTTTATGCATACCCAAAATTGACGACTGTGGCAAATTAATGATAGGTGTAGATAGTAATGAACCAAATACGCCCCCATTAGTAATAGTGAAGTTACCACCTGTCATATCAGCAAGCGTTAACTTACCATCACGACCTTTAAGGGCTAGTTCACGAATACCTTTTTCAATTTCGGCAACCGATAGCTTGTCACAATCTTTAAGTACTGGTGTCACTAAACCACGAGGTGTAGATACTGCAATACTGATATCAAAATAGTTATGATAAACGATATCGTCACCGTCAATCGATGCATTTACATCAGGGAAGCGCTTAAGTGCTTCAGTCACTGCTTTCACATAGAAAGACATAAAACCTAAGCGAATACCGTGACGCTTTTCAAACACTTCTTGATACTGCTTACGAAGGCTCATGATTGGTTCCATGTTTACTTCGTTAAATGTTGTTAGCATTGCAGTTGAATTTTTAGCTTCAAGAAGGCGTGTTGCGATCGTTTTACGTAAACGCGTCATAGGCACACGTTTTTGTGTACGATCGCCCATAGGTGCAACTGGAGCAGAAACCTCTGCTTTTTTGGCCGCTGGTGCTGGTGCTTTTAAGAAAGTATCAACATCTTCTTTCGTTACACGGCCATTTTTGCCTGTGCCTTTAATTTTAGCAGCGTCTAGGCCTTTTTCAGCAATTAAACGACGTACAGATGGTGTTAACACATCTGAGCTATCGCTTGCTTCTGCAGCTGGTGCAGCATCAGATTTTGCAGCAGGAGCGGCAGCTACACCACCGGCTTGCACTTTACCGATAACTTGTTCACCAAGTACAGTATCGCCTTCTGCATGGATAATCTCACCCATGATGCCATCTTCTTGAGCAACAACTTCAAGAACAACTTTATCTGTTTCGATATCAACCAAGTTTTGATCGCGAGAAACTGCGTCACCTGGTTGAACATGCCAAGTAGCTACTGTCGCGTCTGCGACTGATTCTGGAAGTACAGGTACTTTAATGTCCACTTCTTTACCTTCTGAGGCTGGTGCTGATGGCGCCACTGGCGCATTGTCTTGTTTATCAGAAGCAGGTGCTGCTTCACTCTTCGCGTCTTTGCTAGGCGCTGCTGCATCAGCATCACCAATTAGACCGATTACTTGGTCACCAAGTACGGTAGCACCTTCTTCTTGCGAAATCTCAGTGATCACACCGTCATGCGGTGCAACAACTTCTAAAACCACTTTATCTGTTTCAATGTCTACTAAGTTTTGGTCGCGAGATACTTTGTCGCCAACACTTACATGCCATGTAGCAACGGAAGCATCAGCAACCGACTCAGGAAGAACAGGAACTTTAATTTCTGTGCTCATTGCTTATCCTTTATTTTCAATAGTAAGCGCGTCTGCGACTAGCGCTTGTTGTTCTTTTGTATGCACTGACATATAACCACATGCTGGAGAAGCTGATGCTTTACGGCCAGCATATTTAAGCTTCGCACCTTGTGGGATTGCCTCTACAAAGTGATGTTGTGAACAATACCAAGCACCTTGGTTTTGTGGCTCTTCTTGACACCAAACAAAATCAGATACATGCTGATAACGGGCCATAATGGCTTCCATTTCATCATGTGGGAATGGGTATAACTGTTCAACACGCACAATAGCTACGTTATCAAGTTCAAGTTTACGACGTTCTTGTAGTAGCTCGTAATATACTTTACCGCTACAAAATACAACACGTTCAACTTTAGCCGCGTCAATATCATCGATTTCATCAATCATATTGTGGAATACACCTTCTGACAACTCCTCTAACGTGGACGTTGCAAGTGGGTGACGCAGTAAAGATTTTGGTGTCATTACAATCAATGGACGACGAAGTGGTCTTACTGACTGACGACGCAGCATTGCATATACTTGCGCTGGTGTAGAAGGTACACATACTTGCATGTTGTGATCGGCACATAATTGTAAGAAACGCTCTAAACGTGCCGAACTATGTTCTGGACCTTGACCTTCATAACCATGCGGTAACAAAATTGTAAGACCACATAGGCGGCCCCATTTTTGCTCACCAGAGCTTAAGAATTGGTCAAATACAACTTGCGCGCCATTGGCGAAGTCACCAAACTGAGCTTCCCAAATAACTAATGATGTAGGCTCAGCTGTTGCATAACCATACTCAAAGGCAACAACAGCTTCTTCAGAAAGAACTGAATCGAATACTTGGAAAGTGCCTTGATCTTTACTGATGTTTTGCAGTGGTAAATAGGTAGAACCATCTGTTTGGTTATGAACAACCGCATGGCGGTGGAAGAACGTACCACGCCCTGAATCTTGCCCAGTCATGCGAATATCTGTGCCTTCAGATGCAATCGTTGCATAAGCAAGTGTTTCTGCCATACCCCAATCGAGTGGTTTTTCACCTGTTGCCATTAATTTACGATCATCATAAATCTTTTTAACACGTGATTGCGCTTTATGCCCTTCAGGGTAGCTAGCGACAATTGTACCAAGTTCTTTAAGTTTTTCTATTGATACGCTTGCATCGTATTCTACATTCCATTCATGGCCTACATATTTTGCCCAATCAGAAGAATGTGATGTTTCTTTTTGAATCTCTTCAACAACACAGTGACCGTCATCTAAGCTATTACGGTAATCGTCAGCTAATGCTTTAATTTCACTTTCAGTGAATGACCCTTCCGCTGTTAGTTGATCTGCATAGATTAAACGTGGTACTGGGTGTTTTTTAATTTTTTGGTACATGATCGGTTGAGTCGCATTCGGCTCATCCGCTTCATTATGGCCATGGCGGCGATAACAAACTAAGTCGATGACTACATCACGTTTAAATTGATTTCTGAAATCAAGCGCGATTTGAGTTACAAATGCAACGGCTTCAGGATCATCAGAGTTAACGTGGAAAATCGGTGACTGGACCATTTTTGCGATGTCGGTACAGTAATCTGTAGAACGAACATCGTCTTGTTTACTTGTAGTAAATCCAACTTGGTTATTGACTACAATACGAATACTACCACCACAACTAAACGCATTTGTTTGCGATAAGTTAAAGGTTTCTTGTACAACGCCTTGCCCTGCAATTGCAGAATCACCATGAATGGTAATTGGTAACGCTTTTGAACCGCTCTCACTGTTTAAACGATCTAAACGTGCACGAACTGAACCCATTACAACTGGGTTTACAATTTCAAGGTGAGATGGATTAAAAGCAAGCGCCATATGAACATTGCCACCTTTGGTAGCAAAATCAGACGAATAACCCATATGGTACTTAACATCACCCGAGCTCAGTGTTTCTTTATGTTTACCAGCAAACTCATCGAATAACTCTGATGGGTTTTTACCTAAAACATTAATAAGCACATTTAGACGACCGCGATGAGCCATACCAATGACAGCTTCTTGTTGACCGCTTTCGCCCGCTCGATGAATCAATTCTTTTAGCATCGGTACTAATGCATCACCACCTTCAAGTGAGAAGCGTTTTGCACCAGGGAACTTAGCCCCTAAATACTTTTCCAGACCATCAGCTGCGGTTAACCCTTTTAGGATACGCAACTTTTCATCTTTACTGAAAGTCGGACGCGACTGCACTGATTCCAAACGTTGTTGTAACCAGCGTTTTTCTTCAGTGGATGTGATGTGCATATACTCAGCGCCAACAGAGCCACAATATGTGGTCATCAGAGCTTGATATAACTCACCTAAAGGCATGGTATCGCGGCCAACGGCAAACGATCCCACGTTAAATTCGCGGTCAAAATCAGCTTTAGATAGGTCGTGGTATTCAAGTTCTAAGTCTCGAACGCGTTCACGCTGCCATATCCCTAATGGGTCTAGGTTAGCATTTTGGTGACCGCGGAAACGAAAAGCATTAATTAGCTGGAGTACTTTAACCTGTTTAAGGTCTCCACCATTGCTTTGTGTTACCACTACTTCTCTATGCTTGTTTTTAGCAAGCGCCGCAAATTGTGCACGAACTTCTGAATGCTTAACGTCAACATCCACACCATCTACTTTTGGTAATTGTTCGAACACTTCTCGCCATTCTTCTGGCACAGAAGTCGCATCATCTAAATACGCTTCATAAAGCTCTTCAACATAAGCAACGTTTCCGCCGTTTAAATGTGAAGATTCTAGCCATGCCTTCATCACACCTTCGTGCATTTATAAGCCCTTTTCTTTAGCGCAGAAATTAATTGTTATATAACAAGATGGCTAACTTACATCAGCCACCTTACTTTTTACAATACTTTTAAACCGAACGGTTCAATAGCATTGACTTGATTTGTCCAATTGCCTTAGTAGGATTAAGACCTTTAGGACAAACGCTAACACAGTTCATGATACTGTGACAACGGAATACGCTGAACGCATCGTCTAAGTCAGCTAAACGTTCTTCTGTTGCCGTATCGCGGCTATCAGCCAAGAAACGGTAAGCATGAAGAAGGCCAGCAGGACCTATGAACTTGTCTGGATTCCACCAGAACGAAGGACACGATGTTGAACAACATGCACACAGAATACATTCGTAAAGACCATCTAACTTATCACGTTCTTCGATCGTTTGAAGACGTTCACCCGCCGCTGGCGTGTCATTAATTAGATATGGTTTTACTTTTTCGTATTGAGTGTAGAACTGACTCATGTCAATAACAAGGTCACGTACCACAGGTAAGCCTGGTAATGGACGAACTACGATTTTACCTTTGCCATTTTTTTGCAGCGTAGATAAAGGTGTAATACATGCTAGACCATTTTTACCATTCATGTTGACACCGTCAGAACCACACACGCCTTCACGGCATGAACGACGAAATGATAAGGTTGGATCTTGCTCTTTTAATAATAAAAGTGCGTCCAATACCATCATGTCGTGGCCTTCTTCCGTTTGCAAAGTATACTCTTGCATACGTGGGGCGTTATCAACATCTGGATTGTAACGATAAACAGAAAATTGTACTTGTGCCATCGTCTCGCTCCTAGTAGGTACGTGCTTTAGGTGGAAATGCTTCGCGCAGTTTAGGCGCATAGTTTACATCACGCTTGCTCATTTCATCCGTTACCGGATTGAAAACTGAGTGACATAACCAGTTTTCGTCATCACGATCTGGGTAGTCAAAGCGAGAATGCGCACCACGGCTTTCTGTGCGGAAGTTTGCAGCAACTGCTGTTGAGTATGCTGTTTCCATCATGTTATCTAATTCAAGACATTCGATACGTGCAGTATTGAAATCTGATGATTTATCATCAAGACGCGCATGTTGCAAACGTTCACGAATTTCTTTAAGTTCTTGCAGACCCGCAGCCATAGACTCACCTTCACGGAATACCGAGAAGTTAAGTTGCATACATTGTTGTAGGTCTTTCTTGATTTGAACTGGATCTTCACCTTGACCAACAGCTGAGTTTTCCCAACGGTTGAAGCGAGCAAGAGCCGCATCTAAATCTGATTCTGACGCATCTTTTGATACTTCAACATCATTTAAGTATGTGCCAAGGAAGTTACCCGCTGCACGACCAAAAACAACTAAATCAAGTAATGAGTTACCACCTAAGCGGTTTGCACCGTGTACAGATACACAGGCAATTTCACCTACTGCAAATAATCCTTCAACTACTTTTTCGTTGCCTTGGGCGTCGATTTGTAGCGCTTGACCATTTACGTTAGTTGGAACACCACCCATCATATAATGACACGTAGGGATTACTGGAATTGGTTCTTTAGCAGGATCAACGTGTGCAAATGTTTTCGCAAGGTCACAAACACCTGGAAGGCGTAAATTAAGCGTTTCTTCACCAAGGTGATCAAGCTTAAGTTTAATGTGTGGACCCCAAGGACCATCACAACCACGACCCTCACGAATTTCCGTCATCATTGAACGCGCAACTACGTCGCGTGACGCTAAATCTTTTGCGTTCGGTGCATAACGCTCCATGAAGCGCTCGCCATCTTTATTTAAAAGATAACCACCTTCGCCACGACAACCTTCAGTAACAAGTGTACCCGCGCCAGCAATGCCAGTAGGGTGGAATTGCCACATCTCCATGTCTTGCATTGAGATGCCAGCACGTGTTGCCATACCAACACCGTCACCAGTGTTGATGTGTGCATTAGTTGTTGATGCAAAAATACGACCCGCACCACCCGTTGCTAATACAACCGCTTTTGACTTGAAGTAAACAACTTCACCTGTCTCAATATCAATCGCAGTACAACCAACAACATTACCATCATCGTTTTTAACTAAATCTAATGCATACCACTCTGAGAATACATTGGTTTTATTTTTAACGTTTTGTTGGTAAAGAAGGTGTAGTAGCGCATGACCTGTACGGTCAGCTGCAGCTGCTGTACGTGCGGCTTGCTCACCACCAAAGTTTTTCGATTGACCACCGAAAGGACGTTGGTAAACACGGCCATTTTCAAAACGAGAAAATGGTAAACCCATGTTCTCTAATTCAGTAATGGCTTCAGGTCCTGTTTTACACATATATTCGATAGCGTCTTGATCGCCGATAAAATCGGAACCTTTAACAGTATCGTACATGTGCCATTCCCAGTTATCTTCATGTGAGTTACCCAACGCAACCGTAATACCACCTTGTGCGGACACAGTGTGCGAACGGGTTGGGAAAACTTTAGAGATAAGTGCACAGGTTTTACCTGATTCAGTGATTGCAAGTGCTGCGCGCATACCCGCACCACCTGCGCCAATCACGACGGCATCAAATTCACGAACAGAATATTTCACTTAAACACCCCATAAAACAATTAGACCAATAGCTACGTACGCCGCGGCCATAAGGTTTAATACAAACCCTAAAGCAGCACGCAACTTTGCGCATTTAACATAGTCTGTTAGTACTTGCCAAAGGCCAATACGGGTGTGAACCATAATGCAAACCAGGGTAATTAGCGTAAACCCTTTCATTGCTAGGTTTGAAAACAGGCCTTGCCATGCTTCGTAAGTGACTTCTGGCGACGCTAAAAAATAGCCAATAATAAAAATCGCATACGCGGTAATTACGAGTGCCGTGGTACGTAAAGATACGAAATCTTGTACGCCATCACGCTTAAGAGTTGCTTGATTTAACACCATATCCACACCCCTGCTAATACGGAAGCCACAACGCCAAGTGCCATAGCAATTTTAGCGCTGAGGTTACCTGATTCAAGTTCTTCCCAATGTCCCATATCCATAATGATATGACGAATACCGCCGATAAGGTGATACGCCAATACAGAAATGGTGCCCCAAGCTATGAATTTGGCAATGAATCCGCTAAACAGACCCTTGACGAATTCAAAACCTTCAGCTGAAGAAAGAGACTCTGACCAAGCCCAAATGACAAACGTTAAAGCAAAAAATAATGCAACACCGGTGACGCGGTGAAATATTGATGCTTTAGCCGTTGCCGGCATAGATATAGTTGTTAGATCTAGATTTACAGGTCTTTGCTTTTTCACAGTTACTTGCCCATCTTGCCCACTTAGGAGCTCATCTACTTGTTTTTCTAAACCCACCAAAAATGAATTTTTCTGATGGAACTATCTAAATAAACTTTATTAACACAAGAAAAGTTCACATTTTTGCAAAAATCACATGTAAAAATAACGTTTACCTACAGACAATACGGTATAAAACCTTCGATAGTATATATAGCCAACGGTCTTTTTACAATTCTTGTTTAATTAGAGATATTTGCGAATTAGCCAATGGTATAATATTTAATCCTCTCAGAATATTTATTATACATTTGTGCATAATGTTTATAAAAATTGACTTTAACCCCCTCTTTCACGTTAAAATGAAAAGAATGTGCTTAAACAAATTCAGAACATAACAATCAGAGTTGTTATCTTAATAGGAGATAAATAGATGGCGGATAAAAAAGCCACAGTCCATATTGATGGTCTAGATCCAATCGAACTTCCAATTTACCAAGGTACTGCAGGTCAAGATGTAATCGATGTACGCACGTTAGGTGCACACGGTCATTTCACATATGATCCAGGTTTCATGTCGACTGGTTCTTGCGAATCTTCAATTACTTATATTGATGGCGGCAAAGGTATCTTGCTTCACCGTGGTTACCCAATTGAGCAATTAGCTGAAGACTCAGATTATGTTGAGTTATGTTACTTACTATTGAACGGTGAGTTACCATCTAAAGAACAATACACTGAATTTGCAAAAGAAATCACTCATAGCACTATGCTTGATGAAAAAATTGCAAACTTCTTTCAGGGTTTCCGCTTTGATGCTCACCCAATGGCTATGCTGTGTGGTGTTGTTGGTGCATTATCATCTTTTTATCATGAAGACCTTGATATTACGGATGCGACACAACGTAAAACAAGTGCTGTTAAACTTATTGCTAAGCTACCAACAATTGCTGCAATGGCTTACAAATACAACGTTGGCCAACCGTTCGTGTACCCACGTAACGACTTAAGCTATGCTGAAAACTTCTTACATATGATGTTCTCTGTCCCTGCTGAAGAATACAACGTGAGTCCTGTTGTTGCTAAAGCAATGGACAAAATCTTCATGCTTCACGCTGATCATGAACAAAACGCTTCAACGTCAACAGTACGCCTAGCTGGCTCATCTGGTGCTAACCCATATGCGTGTATCGCAGCAGGTATTGCATCTCTTTGGGGCCCTGCACATGGCGGCGCTAACGAAGCATGTTTAAACATGTTAGAAGAAATTGGTTCAGTTGACCGCATCGATGAATACGTCGCTAAAGCGAAAGATAAAGCGGACCCTTTCCGCCTTATGGGCTTTGGACACCGTGTTTACAAAAACTTCGATCCACGCGCAACAGTAATGCGTCAAACGTGTCATGAAGTACTTGCAGAGCTTAATATTCAAGATCCATTGCTTGATATTGCAATGAAACTTGAGCAAATTGCACTTGAAGACCCGTACTTTGTAGAGAAGAAACTTTACCCTAACGTAGATTTCTACTCAGGTATTATCTTAAAAGCAATTGGTATTCCAACAAGTATGTTCACTGTGATCTTCGCAATGGCACGTACAGTTGGTTGGATCACTCACTGGGATGAGATGCTATCTCAGCCTGGTCATAAGATCAGCCGCCCACGTCAGCTATATACGGGTTACACACACCGTGACTACGTATCAACTGATAAGCGTTAATAATTAAATTATCGCAAAAAGGTCGCTTTAGCGGCCTTTTTTGTTGCTGATTTTTACTATTAACAGTTGAGAATTATCTTAAAGCCATTACAATTCCAGCAACTTTTCCTGTTTGGTTTTTTTATGTTTGCTGTTGAAAAAATTCGTGCTGATTTCCCACTCTTAACACAAAAAATAAACGACCAACCTCTTGTTTACCTTGATTCTGCTGCAACATCACAAAAACCCCAATCAGTTATTGCTGCGACAGAGCTTTTTTACACACAGCAGAATGCAAATGTTCATAGAGGTCGTCATTCACTCAGTGAACAAGCAACAACAGCCTACGAAAAAGCGCGTGATAAAGTTGCCCAATATTTTAATGTGCAAAGCCGTGAAATTGTTTGGACTAAAGGTGCTACTGAGGCATTAAACCTAATTGCTTGTGGATTAACTGAACAACTTGATAAAAATTCAAGTATCGTTATTACCCCACTTGAACACCATGCAAACATCGTCCCTTGGCAACAATTAGCACTTAAAACTGGTGCTAAATTACATATATTACCGCTTGAAGCGGATGCAACATTCAATATGTCAGCCTGTATTGAATTTTTAAAACAAATAAAACCAACCGTGCTTGCGCTCACTCATGCATCAAATGCATTGGGAAATATAACAAACCTAAGCCCACTGCTTAGTACTGTAAAAGGTTTTAATACCATCACTGTCGTCGATGGTGCTCAAGGCGCGATGCACCTACAGCCTGATTTAAATATACTCGATTGTGACTTTTATGTGTTCTCTGCACACAAAATGCTTGGTCCAACTGGCGTGGGTGGCCTGTATGGTAAGTATGAGCGTTTAAACGCCTTACTGCCTTATCAAACGGGTGGAGAAATGATTGAAACGGTGAGCCTTTTCAACAGCACGTTTCGCGATGCACCTGCCAAGTTTGAAGCAGGCACACCAAATATTGCAGGTGTAATCGGGTTTTCTGCCGCATTAGATTATCTTTCTGAACTTGATAAGAATGCAGCCTACGACTATGAACAAGGGCTATTTAACTATGCGGTTAATAAATTAAACGAAATCGATGGCATCACAATTTACAGTAATTTAGAACATAATATTGGTACCATTTGTTTTAATTACAAAGACGAACACCCATTCGATATTGCGACATTACTTGATGGATTTGGTGTTGCCGTTCGTAGCGGCCACCATTGTACCCAACCTTTAATGGTACATCTGGGTATCAACGGCAGTGTACGGGCAAGTTTTTGTTTTTATAATACTCACCAAGATATAGATATTTTCATTAATGCTCTGCACGAATGCATCGCTTTATTAGATTAAAAGTAGATAAGCAATGAATAAAACGTTTAAAGAAATAGCACAAACCCTGAAAAATGCACCCGGCTGGCAACAAAAGTACCGTGAGATTATGTTACTAGGGAAACTATTACCGTCTATGCCTGACATTTTAAAAACACACGATGCACTTGTACCTGGTTGTGAGAGCAAAGTATGGTTGTATTTAGACTTTGACCTTGAAGAGAGCTGCATCGTACTTGTCGGTGATTCTGATACTCGGATCGTCAAAGGCTTATTAGCACTCATTTTGTCACTATATAATGGTTTAACACCTACGCAGATTCTATCAATTAATGCTTTTGAAGAGTTTGAGAAGCTTGGTTTGATTAGCCATTTAAGCCCATCTAGAGGGAATGGTGTTAAAGCCATTGTCGAGCGAATTCAAACAATGGCTGCACAAAAGTAGCTTTAAACTTGAACTAATCGTTGCTTTTTATCTAAATACTTACGAATTGCTTTGGCTGCAACAAAAAAGCCAAAGCTTCCTGTGATCATCGTCGCAGAGCCAAAGCCATTATTGCAATCCATATTCATGGAGCCATCAGCATTTTGTTTTGCATGGCAAACACTGCCATCACTGCCTGGATACACAAGTTGCTCTGTTGAGTAAACACAATCGATATTAAACTTGCGTTTTGGATTGCTACTAAAGTTGTACTGTTTACGTAAAATATAGCGTACTTTAGCTAGCAGCGGATCTTGTGTTGACTTAGCAACATCACCAAACGTAATTTGACCAGGGTCAGTTTGCCCACCGGCGCCACCAGTAGTAATAATCGGCAACTTATTACGTTTACAGTGGGCAATTAATGCGGCCTTTTCTTTCACTGCATCAATGCAATCAATGACATAGTCAAAATTTTGAATATGTTCACGAATATTATCCAAAGTAATAAAATCATCGATAACAGTAATTTCGCATTCCGGGTTAATCAGTTGACACCGTTCTTTCATTGCATCAACTTTTGCTTCACCAATAGTTCCCGTTAATGCATGTATTTGCCGATTAACGTTCGTCGCGCAAATATCATCAAGGTCTATTAACGTTAGTTTACCAACACCCGTTCTAACTAATGCTTCAGCAGCCCAGCTACCTACGCCACCAATACCAATCACACAAAAGTGTGCATTTTGTAGCCATTCAAATTGTTGTTGCCCGTATAAGCGCTTTATACCGCCAAAGCGAATATCTATTACAGAGTCTGTCATTTACCAATCCAATTGCCATGGCTGCTGCCATGAATGAAAGTTTTCGTGTTTAGTAATTTGTGCAAATTGAGTATTGCTATTAGGTTCACAAATAAAACGATATAGCTCGTTATCCCAAAGAAAGCACAGTGCATAAGCATGCAAATATGTACGTTCAGCAATCGTGCCACCGTAAAGCGCATCACCTAAGATAGGCGCTGATATGCTTTTTAGAGCAACCCTTAATTGATGAGTTTTACCTGAGTAAGGTTTTAAAATAAAGCCGCGTAAATTAGCCGCAACACTCATCGAATAAAAACGAGTAATAGCCGGGTTTTCTGTTGTATTTAAAAGTTTATAGCTGCTACGGCGAGATTTGGCCATATCACCCTTTACCCAGCCTTGTTTTTTCTTAGGCTTTGCATCTGACAATGCCAAATAATATTTGTCTACTTCATGAGCAGTGAATTGCCGAGTAAACTCAGCTGCGGCCTCGCTACTGCGCGCCAAAATAATTAAGCCAGATGTAACTTTATCTAAACGATGTACTGCATACAGTTTTTCATTTAACTGCTGCTGTGCAATCACAACAAATCCGGGCCCCTCTTCACTATGAAAATTAAGCCCTGCTGGTTTTTCTATGACATAAAAGTCATTATGCTGCGCATGAACATGCAATGGGGTATGTTGTTTATCCACAATGTGTGTTGCTTCGTAAATAATTTACTACACGCGTTAAGTCTTCAGGTGTGTCAACACCTGCATGCGGTGCTATTTGTGCTTGCTCAATTTTTATTTGATGCCCATGGTAAAGCACCCGTAACTGCTCTAACGACTCAAATTGCTCAAGCGGCGAAGGTGTCAGTTTGATGTACTCTTTGATAAACCCAGCGCGATAAGCATAAATCCCCACATGACGCTGGTAATTTGCAGTATTAATTAAGTCATGGTTTGCTCTATCCATCATATTTGCACGATCAAATGGTATACTTGAACGTGAAAAATACAAGGCATTTTTATTAACATCACTGACTACTTTAACCGCATTGGGATTAAATACATCCTCTATATCATCAATCGCAACACTGAGCGTGGCCATAGGTGCTATTGAATCAGCCAGTAGTGCAGCTACTTGTGTCACATTTTCGGGGGCTAAAAGCGGCTCATCACCTTGCACATTTACAACGATTGTATCATCTGGCAATGCCAATAAATCCATCACTTCTGCAAGGCGTTCTGTACCTGAGTGATGATCTTCTCGTGTGATAAGCACATCAGATGTAAAGGCTTTTACTGCATCAAATACTTTTTGATGATCGGTGGCAATAATTACTTTGCTGGCACCCGAAGCGATCGCTTTTTCGTACACATGTTGAATCATCGGCTTTCCACAAATATCAGCAAGTGGTTTGCCTGGTAGTCGAGTAGATGCAAAACGCGCCGGTATTACGACTACGAATTCCACTTGTCTACCTCGTCTTGGCTTAATTCACGCGCTTCGTTTTCAAGTAATACTGGGATGTCATCAACGATTGGGTAAGCAAGTTTTGCCGCTGTACTTATCAATTCATTATTTTCTTTATCTAAGCGCAACTTTCCTTTGCCTACAGGGCAAGCAATTATTTCAAGTAATTTTGTATCAAAGGCCATCGAGGATCCCTTTTTCTTTAAGTAATAAATTTAGTTTGTTAATTACCGCAGTTGATGGTTTGGCATCAACAGGTAAAAAGTACCATGTTGGTTTTGCAAAAGTGTGGCATTTTACCGCATCTTTTTCCGTCATAAAAACGGCTTCTTCGTTATATTTTTCAAAATCAGTCACCGAATATGCATAGTGATCACGATAATGTGCTGTTGATAGTAACTCTATACCTTGGGCTGTTAAGGTGCGTTCAAATCGTTTAGGGTTACCTATCGCGCTGACTGCATGCCCTTTTAGTAATGGTTGCTGTGCTTGTTTCCCGTTTGCTACAAGTAATAATGGCGACGCTTGAAGTTGATAATTAAATTCATGCTCTCCTCCATTTTCAATCACTAAATCAACCGCGTTTAAACGTTTTTGTGTTTCTCTCAACGGCCCCGCGGGCATTAATAAACCATTACCAAAACGTCGCTCGCTGTCTACAATACAACATTCAATACTGCGCGCCATTTTATAATGCTGCATGCCATCATCAGAGATGATAACGTCTAATTTATTTTGCGCGCAGAGCATTTTAATATTCTGTGTACGATCAGGTCCAACGACCACTGGACACCCTAATCGACGCTGGATAAGAACGGGTTCATCACCCGCTTGCTCACACGTAACCGTTTTATCAACATTCAGCGGATAAGAATCTGATTTCCCTCCATAACCACGACTTAAAACACCAACTTTTAAGCCTTTTTGTTGTAAATGCTGAACAAGCCAAATTACAAAAGGGGTTTTACCATTGCCGCCAACGCTAATATTGCCAACAACAATAACGGGCACTGCCCCTTGATATGATTTAAGCACACCTAATTTATAACAAAGTGTCCGCAAAGATGAAATAAGCCAAAATAAACCACTTAAAGGCAATAACAATAATGTTATTAAGCTAAATTTTTTATACCAACTTTGTTCAATTTTACTCACCCGTGTTCACCAAACTGCATTTTACATAAAGCAGCATAGGTACCATCTTTTGCAAGCAAAGACGGATGATCTCCACTTTCAATCACTTTCCCGTTATCAATTACATATATTCTGTCACTGTGTTCAATCGTTGATAAGCGATGGGCAATCACGATGGATGTTTTATTTTTCATTAACACATCTAATGCTTGCTGAATCAATTTCTCTGATTCAGTATCCAGTGCTGATGTCGCCTCATCTAAGATAAGAATCGGGGCATCTTTTAATATCGCACGCGCTATGGCAATGCGTTGGCGTTGTCCACCTGAAAGCATCACACCATTCTCACCTACCATCGTATTTAAACCATCAGGCAAGTCTTTTACAAATTCCCAAACATGCGCTTGTTTTGCAACAGCAAGTAGTTCGTCCTCAGCCAATTCGCGTGAAATACCATAGCTAATATTATTCGCTATGGTATCGTTGAATAACACAACTTGCTGTGATACCAATGCAAACTGTTTTCGCAAGTCAGCCAATTTGTAATCACAAAGCGCTACACCATCTAAGAGTATTTCACTCGGCTGTTGTAAATCGTAATACCGTGGTAAAAGGTTAGAGATAGTCGACTTACCAGAACCAGAACGCCCAACTAACGCGATCCTCTCACCTGCTTTTATTGTTAAAGACAAATCATGTAATACAGCTTCATCTTTGGTCGGATACTTAAATGTTACATTTTTGACTTCAATTAACCCATGTACTTTATCTACAGTAACTGTCCCTGTGTCCTTCTCAATATCTTGATCCAGTACTAAAAAGATACTTTGCGCCGCAGAAATGCCACGTTGTAAGTCACTATTAACATTAGCTAGTTGTTTTAATGGCCGTAAAAGCATCATCATTGAAGATATCAACACCATAAAATCACCAGACGTAATGGCGTCAATCATTGATGGCATTGACACTATCCATAAAATAACAGCCATTGCACTGGCCGCTAAAATTTGGATAACTGATACACTTACAGCTTTAGTCGCATCCATTTTAATGCGTTGTTGGCGATTATGATTATTAACTTTGGCAAACTGCGCTATTTCTTGTTGTTGGCCACCAAAACCATGAATAACTTTATGACCGCTTAGCATTTGTTCTGAGCTACGGGTAACTTGTCCCATTGCGGATTGAATATTCTTAGAGATATGGCGAAAGCGTTTTGAAACTACAGATACAATAATCGCAACCAAAGGAATAATAACTAAAAAGATTAAAGACAATTTCCAACTGGTATTAAACATCACGGCCAATAAAAACACCACAAAGGCACCTTCACGCACAACGACTAACAATGCTTTTGTTATTGCTTGTTGGACTTGTTCGGTATCAAAGGTAATTTTTGAGATCAAATCGCCCGTTGAATTTTGATCATGAAATGACACAGGTAAATGGAGAATATGTTCAAACAATTGCTGACGTAATGAACGTACGACCTGAGAGCCTACATAGCTCAAGCAATAAGATGACATATAATTAAAAACCCCTCGTCCGATAACGAGTGCAATAACTACAAAAGGTGCGTATTTTAAAACATCGCTATTTCGCTCATTAAGCCCCTGATCAATAAAAGGTTTCATCAATTGAATAAATAAAGCATCCATCGCTGAATAGCCGATCATGCCTACCACGGCTAAGATTGCAACGCTTTTATAATCACCCACATACGTCAATAAACGCTTATAAATTTGTGATGTAGTTTGATCCATAACACTCTCTAATTCATAGTCTATGGGTATTGTAGCCTCCAGCAACATAAAACTAAACTCAATCTTTTAGAAACCAATAACTTTCATCCCTTGCGACGCGAACACGGTAACTATTTTGATAAAAAAGGATCTGTACTTGACCTTGCGTACCTGTAACATGTTGCTTTATTTGTTTGTTACTATAGCGCTCAACAACCTCAAAATGAGGAAGTTGCCACTGCCCCTTATATGCACTGGAATGAATAACAACGTCGGGCGACACCGCGTCGATAAATTCTTCACTTGAAGAGGTATTGCTCCCGTGATGCGGACTTAATAACACAGTACTTTTTAGATCTAAATTTTCAGATAACAGTTCATTCTCACGCGCTATTGAAATATCGCCAGGTAATAACACACTAAAATTGCCATCACTAATTTGAATGACGCAAGAGTTATCATTATCTGAGCTAAAATTTCCTTTATTCTCAATGACATTAATTTTTAAACTATGAAAATCATAACTACCAGCAAGACATATTTGCTCCACTCCTTCTGGTTGTAATAAATTAAACGTATCCGCGTAACCGTGTTTTAACCAGTGATTTAGTCCTCCGGCATGATCCTTATCCATATGACTAATAACTGTATGCTCAACCTCAATATCATTATTTTTTAGATAAGGAATTAACGTGCTTTCTATTCGACTGAATTGATTAAAATATATAGGGCCTAGATCATACATAAAACCTTTATTCTGTATCGTTATTAGTGCCATGGTGCCATGCCCTACATCGAATATATCTACTTGCCAACGAGCCCTAGCTTGTAATAATTCATCAACTAACACCAGACAAAAAGGGAATAGCCCAATAATAAAATACCGCGGGAATAGGTAAATAATTGTGGCGCTTACGTAGCAGCCTAATACTATTGCGAGTTTTGGTTTTGTCGTGTCATACCAGCGGTAATCTACAGGGATAGCTAAAAGTAGTTGATACATTTCAAACAATAAAAAATCAAATAGCGCTATAAGCTCACGTACTTCTACAAAAAAACTTAGCAAGCTAATAAAAACCAAGCAAGGCATAATAACGATACTAAGCAGTGGTATAGCTATTAAATTTACTGCTAAGCCAATAAAGCTTACTCCACCAAAGTAATGCAAGGATAGCGGTAACAAGCCGATTGTTAATGCTAACTGTATAATAACTAGCATTTTAATTGTTGTAAAAAAGTTAGCTGGAAAACGTGTTCTTACAGTAAATATTAAGAAGATAATAGCCACTGCTACGAATGAAAAATATATCCCAGGACTCAATAAGCTAAATGGATCAATTACAAGCACACACACTAACGCAAACAAAATACTCCGCCATTTTAATGTTTGCTTAGAGCAATAATAAACAAGTAAATAACAACCTAGCATTATTAATGCACGCGTAGCTGAGACTAAAAAATCACTTAAATAAACATAACAAAATGCTAAACTAAACCCACCAAAGCTATAGATCACTGATAAATTAAGTTTTTGACTAAATAACTTTATAAAACACGATACGAAGATTTTGCTAACAAAAAAGCCAATACTGAAAATTAAACCTATATGTAAACCTGAAATAGCAAGTAAATGACTCAATCCAAACTGCTGTAATTCATTTTTTTGCTCGAACGACATTAAACTTCTTTCCCCAGTCAATAGTGCATAGTAAAGCCAATTAAGTTGAGTCACTTGGTAAGTTTGCTTAATAAAATCACGGTAGCTTTGTCGTAATGTTGCCTTAGGCCGCCGCGTAATTTGAATATCACTGCCTATCTGCTTTGCTTTATAAAATAAACGCTGGCTAAAAGCATGCTGCTCTTTATCAAAAACATCAAAATTTTTCTGGCTACGGTATTGAACCAATTTAAGCTTAGTGGTGATGCTATCTCCAATAGATAGCAATTCATCTACCTTTAAACTCACTAACGCCAGGGGGGGCTTAATTTTTGATACGTTTTTCTCGTGAATTGATTCAATTTCAACTTTTAAATAATACGCATCACGTCTTGAAATTACCTCTACAACTTTAAATGTACTTAGTAGCGATTGATTTTCGTGCAACTGTTCCGCGTTAATTGAATAAAAGCTATAAAAATGTACCCAAACACATAAAATTGAGCAAATAAAACCTAACAATACAGGTAAAAACGGCTTAAAATACAAGCTCGCAATTGTTAAAGATGAAGCGAAGAGAATAAACACAAGGGTCTGATAATAAAAAACGGTTATTAAACAACCTACAACAAACCCAATGCTTAACCACACAGATGTAAATGGTTGCTTTAAATGGCTAAAAAAACGATCCAACGGTTTTTACCCGATCACAATACAGTTAAACATCACAAATTTTTAAAAATTTTTGGTCGTTTATTGCATGATGCTAATTTGTGGCATTTAAATCGACGCTCTGCACGAGGTGCATTTGCAGTTGGCTTATTTTTCGCATTCATCCCTGTTCCTTTTCAAATGGTTTTGGCTGCAGCGTTAGCCATTCCTTTACGTGTAAACCTACCGATTTCTGTTGCCGTAGTCTGGATCACAAATCCTCTAACCATGCCGCCTATTTTCTACTGTTCTTATTTAGTCGGAGCAATTGCTTTAGGGCATCCTGAGCAACATTTTGCATTCGAACCAACTTGGCAGTGGTTTATTGAAAGTTTGACGACCATAGGTCCTGCCTTTTTAGTTGGTTCTATTATTTGTGCCAGTATGGCGGCAATACTCGGCTATTTTGGTGTTGATTTACTATGGCGTCGCTCTGTACGTAAAGCTTGGTTGAATCGCCATAAATAAACTCATCTGTAAATAGTTAACACACTATTATTAACATTCAATTTTTGGTTCATTTAAATCCTGTTAATTGAATAATAATGAAGTATAGAACAAAAAAGCCCTCCTTATAAAAAGGAGGGCTTTTTTGTTTAAATCACTCTGTGATAATTACTTATCACATAAGATTTCTCTTAACGAAATACGCGGCGTAAACCCACTAATGGTAACAATAATAATGTATACCAAGGGAAACTTGCAGATTGGCGCTCGTAAGTCTCGGTTGCAGGATCAGAACAACTTTCAACTTCACCATTAATTGGAGTCAATTTAATGGGAACAGGTACACTTTCGTATTCAATGTCCCCGTTAGTATCTCTGACAACGCCACCTAGTGAATCAGTTTTTTCAACTGTTTTTGTTGCAACACCGAAAATTTCATTATCATTATTGATAACTCGTGCTTCAGAAACAGTGTATTTATACCTTGTTTCACCATCAAGTTCATAGCAAGGTAATAAGTCATTCAAATTAGTAATTTTATCATCACCAATTTTATATAAAAAGCCTTCACGACGGCGATTTGATGTATTATATACATCCGTTTCACCTTCGCCTACAATATAGCCGTTATCATTTATACTATTAGCGAATGAGCTTGAGCTACTAAAGTAGTCCGTAGGGAACACTGTGCTGTTGCTCGCTATATCATGATAGAAAAGTTTGTAACGTTGTGCACCATCAATTTGTTTTGATGCGTAGCCTACAATAATATTATTTTCACTAATAGCAGATGCTTGACCCTCCACCCAACCATCTTCTTGGTTGACTATCTCAGTTACCTTACCATCTTTATAATACGCAGGTAATGATATAATAGTACTCGCTCGATCATAATAACGAACACTAGAATAACCTACAGCAATATCTTTTCCATTTACTGCTATGGCATTACTGCTATATGCAAAGCTCTCACTTTCGTCATCTTCTGGTGTAAACCCTAAACCTAGCTCTTGCGTTTTTGTGATATTAAGATTGTCATCTAAAGTCCACATAACAGCACGTTTATCAAACAACCCGCCACTTCTCTGATGGGTTATATTTAAACGCTCTATGCATACGGATACAAGCTCATCTTTACCATCACAACTATCGTCAATATTTTTTTGACGATCTGCAGGTATCCCTGTAGAAACTTGCCCGACAACTACATAGCCTGAATTAGTTTTAACAATATCGTTAGCGGTACTAATACCGCCATGTTCTGAAAACTCTGGTATTAACGGAACTTCTGCGCCTGAAGGCGATAAAATGATACCTCGTGATATAAAGTCACGAACGAACTGTGTTTCTTCCTCTGTTTCACCGTCGGCAGTGAATGTTGTTTTGTCATAAGGCGCCGTACCCCAACCGACAGATACTCCATCTTCTGAAACAGCGTTATAAAGATTATTTACAGAACGAGTTAGGCCATCGTAATCAACAGATGAAATGTCAAATAACACTTGCTCTTGCGCACTGCTATTTAGATAGTTAATACCAACAAAGCGACCTATTTTTTGATAATCAGGGTTATTAGCTTGTGATGCAAGAAATGAAAGCATAAAAGCATGGGCGTCAGGGTTAAGCGCAGCTGCATTTTCATTTTTTATTTCATCAAGCGTAAACGTTATTTCTTTGTTAATTTTTTCATAATTAGTCTTAAGATTGCTATATGCCGTCTTGATTAAATCAAGTTCAAAATTTATATAGCTAACATCAATTGGGAAATTATACAAATTTTCTGCAAGCCCTATGATATGACCGCTATTGCTGACATCGCTGATATAATTTTTTTTAGCTCCATCATACGACTCTAATTCCGTTAGTTTATACGTTGCACTGAGTGCCGATGTGCTAATCGTCGCTAAAATACTGGCAGCGAGTAATTTATATTTCATTTTAGTCCTTACTACTGATTCTTTAAATCTTCAAGTTCTTCCCAGCGCTCCAAAGCGGCTTCGAGGTCAGACTCAAGTTGTGCTAAATGGTTCAATTGTTTCGTCGTTTCACTGGCGTCTTGCTTAAAAAAATCACCATCATTGACAACAATTTGCTGAGCTTCAAGCGCTTTTTCTATTTCTTCCAGCTTACTAGGTAACTGTTCCAATTCAAGTTTTAATTTGTAAGATAATTTATTACTTTTGTTATCATTTTTTACCACAGGTGTAACAGGCGCTACTTCTATCTTTTTAATAACAGGTTGCGTATTTTTTTTCTGCTCATCAGCTAAATAATTAACATAAGCTTCATAGTCGCTATAACCACCAACGATATCGGTAATAACGCCATTCCCCTCAAATGCCCACACACTCGAACAGGTATTATCAATAAACTCTCTGTCATGACTTACAATTAAAACAGTACCTTGATATTGATTAATAATATCTTCTAATAATTCAAGTGTTTCAATATCCAAGTCATTGGTTGGCTCATCGAGCACTAAAATATTTGAAGGTTTTAAAAATAACTTGGCTAATAATAAGCGATTTTTCTCACCACCTGATAGCGCTTTAACTGGAGTACGAGCACGTGCCGGTGGGAATAAGAAATCTTGTAAATAGCCAAGTACATGACGTGAACGACCATTCATCATCACTTCTTGCTTACCTTCGGCGACGTTATCTTGCACTGTCGCCTCTTCATCAAGCTTTTGACGGTATTGATCAAAATAGGCAAACTCTAAATTAACACCTTGTTTAACAATACCTCCGTCCGCTTCTATATCACCAAATAGCAGTTTTAATAAGGTAGTCTTACCAATACCATTTGGCCCTACAAGTCCAATACGGTCACCACGCATTACTAGTGTTGAGAAATCATTAGCAATTACTTTGTCTTTATTGAACGCATGATTTAGGTGCTTAGCTTCAAATACCAATTTGCCTGATCTGTCAGCCGTTTCAATATTGAAATCAGTTTTACCAACTTGATCAACACGTTGCTTACGTTCATTACGTAATTGCTTTAACTCTCGAACGCGTCCTTCATTACGTGTTCGACGTGCTTTAACGCCTTGACGGATCCACGTTTCTTCTTCAGCTAAACGTTTATCAAATAATGCGTTTTGTGTTTCTTCAACTTTTAAATCGTGCGCCTTTTGTTCTAAATAGGTCGCGTAATCACCTGGGTAAGAAATTAATTTACCACGGTCTAAATCTAAAATACGTGTTGCAACTGCGCGAATAAAAGCACGGTCATGAGAAATAAAGACAATTCCGCCTTTAAACTCTTTTAAAAATTGCTCGAGCCACATGACACTTTCCATATCTAAATGGTTGGTAGGCTCATCGAGTAATAATAAATCAGGCTCACTTACAAGTGCACGTGCAAGGGCGACTTTGCGTAACCAACCACCTGAAAGTGATTCAAGTTTTGCATCAGGAGAAAGCTCTAACTGTGTAAGCACTAATTGAATACGGCTATCAAAGCGCCAACCATCTGCGGCTTCCAATTGATTTGATAAACGCTCAAGTTTATTTAGCAACTTGTCTGTACAGTCAGTTTGTAACTCAGTACTAACATGGTGAAAATCAATTAATAAATTGGCAATTTCAGGCATCCCTTGAGCAACATAATCAAACACCGAGCCACTGGCTCCTTTTGGTGGATCTTGCTCTAAACGAGATATTTTGATACTACCTAACTGATTTATTTCACCATCATCTAAAATCACTTGGCCATCAAGCACTTTTAAAAGCGTTGATTTACCAGCACCATTACGGCCAACAACACACACTCGTTCGCCAGTTTCAATGACAGCGTCTGCATTATCTAAAAGTGGATGCGTGCCATATGCGAGTTGAGCTTTAGAAATTCTAATTAAATCCATACTATCTGTTTACTCTTATTCTGTTTGCGTAAAAAACTGACGCACATCTTGCGCAGTAAAAGGCCAAAAAAATTGTTGGCCTCGTTCGCTTTCTAAAACCGGTATGCTGGTCTGATATTTTGAAATTAGCGTTTCATCGCTCATAATATCAATTAGCTGTAATGAATCATCATCTAGCAACGGCGTAAGCAAAGCATGTGCTTGCTCACATAAATGGCAGCCATCTGTATGATATAAAATCCATTTAGCCATGGGTAATCAACCAGCTATTATGTATTCTTTTATTGCGTTTAAAGTCAGGTGAAATCGTTTTCTCAGAAATATTAACCGCTTTTAATCCTAAGCCAATTAAACCGACTTCATCCATTGTAAAGCCACGCATATTGTTCGAGAAAATCAACGTCCCTGATGGACTGAGGATTTTTTTAACCCATGTCAGTAATTTAATATGATCATTTTGTACATCAAAGGCATCTTTCATACGTTTTGAATTGGAAAATGTAGGGGGATCTAAAAATATCAAATCATATTGACTGGTTGCATGCTCTAACCATTTCAAGCAATCAGCTTGCTCAAAGCGGTATCGCGTATTACTGATATTATTTAAATCAAAGTTATCTTGGCCCCATTTTAAATAGGTTTTCGATAAATCCACAGTCGTAATTGCTTTAGCTCCACCTAATGCCGCATGTACAGAAGCTGTACCTGTATAAGCAAATAAATTCAAGAAGCGCTTATCTTTTGAATTTTCTTGAATATAACGTCGTGCTAAACGATGATCTAAAAACAGCCCCGTATCTAAGTAATCAAATAAATTAACTTTAAACTTAGCACCAAATTCTTCGATAACTTGAGTACGATTTTGCTTTGCCATTGGCGTGTATTGTTCTTCGCCTTTTTGCTTTTTACGGACTTTTACGGCAATGTTTCCTGGTGCAATATTAAGCTGCTGTGCGGTCAATGAAATAACGTCTTGAAGACGCTTATGTGCCGTCACATCGTCAATTTCTTTCGGTGCAGCGTATTCAAATATGACTGCTGAATCACCATAAATATCAACGGCAACATTGTATTCAGGGATATCAGCGTCGTACACGCGATATGCGTGTATATCATTTTGTTTAAGCCAATTTTTTAAACCTTGCTTATTCTTTTTAACGCGGTTAGCAAACGACATTGAACCTTCAAAGTTCAATGCTGGTTTATCTTCCGTTGTTAAGCTTACTTGCTTATCGTCAAGTTGATATAAGTTAAGTACCACATCAAGCGGGCCATTTTTAAATTTATAGCGTTTGAGTTTTACTAACTTGAGTAGTTTAAATAAACTCTCATCCATACCTAATAACGCAAGTTTCCAATGATTAAAGTGTTTTTTAAATCCAGTCCCTAAACCACTATGTAAACTAACTAACTCAGCCATAGAGCCGATACGTTCACCATACGGTAAATTTGAAATGACCACACCCGGCAATTTTGCCACTGAGGTCAACTTGGTCGCATCGCTTTGTTTAAACTTGATCACATCGCCTAAATCAGCTCTACGGGCATTATCCACCGCTTTGCTAAGTACGTTAGAATCATTATCATGACCAATAAGCCATAGTTTAGGATCGGTAATTTGCGAGGTAAGTTGTTCTTTTAATTCTCTGTATTTAGCAACACGAAAGCTTGGTAAGCGCTCAAAAGCAAAACCTTCTCGGAATAAACCCGGAGCCTCATTGCGTGCCATACCTGCAGCTTCAATTAGAATAGTACCAGCACCACAACATGGATCAAATAACGGCTGTTGAACATTTTCAAGCCAACCACTGCGTTTAATCAGTGCGGCTGCTAAATGTTCTTTTATCGGTGCCTTGCCTTGGCCTTCACGATAACCACGCTCAGATAAACGAGGACCTGAATAATCAATATACATCGCCACGCCTTGGCGCGATAGCCGTGCAACAACACGCACATTGGCATTTTGTTTATCTACATTTGGGCGCTGTTCGAAAAGGTCATTAAAATAATCCACAATAGCGTCTTTAATCACAAGCCCTGAGAACTGGGTATTTTTCAATGAATCATTTGTTCCATTGAAATCAACAGCAAATGTTTGTGTAGGGCCGAACCACTCTTGCCAAGGTTGCGAACGAGCAAAATTGTAAAGACTCTCTTTGTCATCTACGCCTTCTTTCTCTTCGATCAACATCAGAACACGCGTTGCAAAGCGGCTCATTAAACAAACTTTTTGTGCTAATGTAGTGTCGGCGTCAAAACGCACAGAACCCACTGTTTGCTTGGTGACAGTTGCACCAATTTCAGTAAGTTCATCAACCAATAAATTTTCGATTCCGATCGAAGTAAGCGCGATAAATTGCAAAGTAATAACCCTTAATAGCTAATTGCGCAGGATTATACCATAGGTTGACTGACAAACACGTGATAATGGGAGGAACTGCAAAAAATATGCTTAGGCAGTTTTACTATTTTGGGCGTGGTTATAAATTGGAAAAACACGGTTATTGAGCACTCGAATAGCTTCAAATTGGTTAAGGCTTAGATTTTCATCTAATTTAAAACACTCTGACAAACTAATGCATAAAGATGCTTCTTTACAATGATCAACGATCAAAAACTCACCACTTTGAGCTGCCGACTGTAGCTTTATAACAGCTTCAACACTCGGTTCTGCTCCGGTGTAAGTTTCAAAAAACCAACTTTTTGCAAGCATTGGCTTTAAATAAAATTTTGCTGCGGTTGCATTGAGTGCAATTTGACATAGCTTTGCTGGTTGCCAAATATTAAAACCATCAAGATATTGATATACTTGCTGATAAAATGCGGCATCTTCTAAACTAAAATTAGGTTGAGTAAGTACAGAATCAGTCAATTGACGGAGTTTAAAAGGCGTGCACAGCTGCATATCTTGGTCTAAATCAACCAATAAACGGTTCCGTACTTGACAAGCAACCCACTGCCATTGCTTTGATGCTTGTAACATGCTCTCCTTTAGCTCCCAGGAATTAATTACACGAATAATGAAGTATAGCGGCTTTTGATCATTTACACTATGTTTGCTTAGAACATTTAATGAACGATCAAAAGCTTAGATAACGGATCCTTATAAGTCGTTAAGGATCGTTTTAACTAATTGCGGACCTTTATAAATAAATCCAGTGTAAACCTGTAATAAATCGGCACCCGCCTCTAACTTTTCTTTCGCGCTTGGCGCATCATCAATACCACCAACACCTATAATTGGTAACGCTCCACCTGTTAGTCGCTTTAGTTCCTTCACGACATGAGTTGAACGTGCCCGCACTGGTTGGCCTGATAATCCACCCGCTTCATCAGCATATTGCTGTCCATGGACAGAAGCTCGCTCTAATGTAGTGTTCGTCGCTATTACACCATCTATTTTATTATTCAGTAAAGACTCACTTACTTGCCTAATTTGAACCTCATCAAGGTCAGGGGCAATTTTAACCAACATAGGAACTTGTTTACCGTGCTTTGCGATTAAATCGAGCTGTTCATTCTTTAGGCTTTGCAATAAATCATCAAGTGCTGCACCATACTGTAAATCACGAAGTCCCGGCGTATTTGGCGACGATATATTAACGGTAATGTATGAGGCATACTCAAATACCTTACGCATGCAATGTATGTAGTCATCTTTACCCTGCTCATTTGGTGTGTCTTTATTTTTACCAATGTTGATACCTAAAATACCGTCGTATTTTGCAGCTTTAACATTAGCAACGAGATTATCAACACCTTTATTGTTAAAGCCCATGCGGTTAATAATTGCATTAGATTGTGGCAAACGGAAAATACGTGGTTTGTCATTCCCGACTTGTGGGCGTGGGGTAACCGTACCAACTTCCAAAAAACCAAAGCCCATTTGCGCAAATGCATCAATACACTGCGCATCTTTATCTAGCCCAGCAGCAAGCCCAACAGGGTTTTTAAATTGTAAACCTAGAAACTCAACAGGATGATCTGTCACCGATTGCGACCATGCAGCACTAAATGGGGTATTGCTAAAGCGACGTAAATTATGAAGTGCGAATTCATGGGCCCATTCCGCATCACGGGTGAACATAAAACGGCGAGCTAGATCGTAAAACATAAAAGAATCCTCTATATAAAAAAATACCCCAGACTAGGCTGAGGTATTGTATAACAAATTTAACTATTAACTCATTATTTTCACGTAAGAAAAATATAAGTTAAGCTAATTGTTTATTTTCCTGATGTATCGCAATTATGACTAAGTAACATAAGTTCGCGAAGTGCAACAGAAAACTTAGCAAAGTCGTGACTTTGTGATGTTTTAAATTCTGCAAGCATTTGCTTCCAACGTTGCAGTAATTGCTCTTGCGTGTCCATCCACTGATCTATTTGACCATCAACATCCTTATTGTCACCTTCAAAGCCATTTAACACAACTTCAGCAAGTGTACGTTGTTGCCAATCAAGCTCTTCTCGATATGATGCACGAGCAAGTGCTTGCCAATGATTTGCAACTGGTTGATTTGTAATTTGATCAAGGAACCAATGTAAGCCCATACGCGCACCAAGCTTAAAGTACGTGTTAGACACCATATCAATGCTTCGCCCTGAGTTATTTGCCACTTCAGCTAAATCCATAATTGAGAATAAGCTTGAAAGCGCGACAATACGATCAGCAAGTGCAACTGGCACACCATTATCAACCAGCTTTTCTGCTGATTTGGCTAAACGTTCAGCTTCTTTATCAACCATGTAGGTATTTAAGTTAGTACTTAAATCTGCAAATGTTGGTGTGAAGAATTCAATTGCTTGCTCAATCGTTTGGGCTTTATTGCGATGACGTAAGAACCAACGTGTTGTGCGACGAACTGTTCGGCGTAATTGATATAGCATTTCCGTTTGAACAGCAGCCGGTACTTTGTTATCAAGTTCCACTATCGATGACCATGTATCACGCATCTGGAAAACTTCCGTTGCGATTGAATAGCACAACGCAATTTCAGATTCAGTTGCTCCAGTCTCTTCATGCATACGGACCATGAAATTAAGACCCATATCATTTACGATATTATTAGCTAGTTTGGTCGCAATAATTTCTTTACGCAGTGGGTGATTATCCATCGCACCGTTAAATTTTTCACGTAATGGTAATGGGAATGACTTCACCAATAACTGACGATAATACGGATTCTCTGTAATGTCATCAGTAACTAATGACTCTTTAAGAACCATTTTTGCGTACGATACCAACACAGATAACTCTGGACGAGTCAAATCTTTACCCGCGGCAGCACGTTCAGCCAATTCTTCATCACTTGGAATAAATTCAATGGCACGATTTAGCTTACCATCTTTTTCAAGCGCATGAATAAAGCGTATTTTTTCTTTAAGCGTTGATGAACCCTTAGATTGAGTAATTGACAGCGTATGCGTTTGACGATAACAATCTTTCAACACCAATTCAGAAACTTCATCAGTCATTGAGTACAGCAGTTCATCACGTTGTTTACGTGTTAAATCACCTGACGTTACCAACCCATTAAGAAGGATTTTAATGTTCACTTCATTATCTGAACATGCAACCCCACCCACATTATCGATAAAGTCAGTATTAACGCGACCGCCTTTAGCCCCGAATTCAATACGGCCTAACTGCGTAGCACCTAAGTTACCACCTTCGCCAAGTACTTTCGCACCAAGCATTGCACCATTAATGCGCAATGCATCGTTAGCACGATCGCCTACATCTGCATCACTTTCTTTACTGCTCTTAATGTAAGTACCGATGCCACCATTCCACAGTAGATCAAATTCCATCATCAAGACTGCTTTGATCAATTCATTTGGTGTCATGCTGGCTTTTTTAGTACCCAACATTTTTTTCATCTCTGGGCTTAGTGTGATTGATTTCGCTGCGCGAGAGAAAACACCACCACCAGCTGAGATTAATTCTTTATTGTAATCTTCCCATGAAGAGCGTGGTAAATTAAATAAACGCTCACGTTCAGGGTATGATGTTGCTGAATCCGGCGTTGGATCAATAAAGATATGCAAGTGGTTAAATGCTACTTGTAAACGAATATGTTTAGATAACAGCATACCGTTACCGAATACATCTCCCGCCATATCCCCTATTGCCACTACAGTGAAATCAGTTGTCTGGCAGTCAATATCCATTTCACGGAAATGACGTTTAACTGATTCCCACGCACCTTTTGCTGTAATGCCCATCTTCTTATGGTCATAACCTACTGAACCACCTGAAGCAAATGCATCGCCCAGCCAGAAGTTATATTCGTTTGCAATTCCATTAGCAATATCAGAGAACGTCGCAGTACCTTTATCGGCTGCAACTACTAAGTAAGCATCATCTTCATCATGGCGAACAACATTTTGCGGTGGGACAATCTCACCCTGAACAATGTTATCGGTAATGTCTAATAAACCACGAATAAAGATTTTGTAACACTCTTGGCCTTCTTTAAAGAATGCATCACGCTCAGCTGGCAATTGCTTACACACAAAGCCACCTTTAGAGCCTACAGGGACGATTACTGTATTCTTTACTTGTTGCGCTTTTACTAAACCAAGGACTTCTGTTCTGAAATCTTCGCGACGGTCAGACCAACGTAATCCTCCACGAGCAACTTTACCGCCACGTAAGTGAACACCTTCAACACGAGGTGAGTAAACGAATATTTCAAATGCCGGTAATGGTAATGGCATATCTGGGATCAAACTTGGTTTAACTTTAAACGATACATACGATTTAAATTGACCAGTCTCATCTTTTTGGAAGTAGTTAGTACGCAGTGTTGCAATGATCATATCAACATATAAACGAATAATACGGTCATCATCTAAATTAGCGACGTTTTCAAGTTCTAAATATACTTGAGCAATTAATTTATCAAGTGTTTTAACACTCGCAGGGCTTTTTACAGAAAACTTTTTAGCGAATAGATTAACTATTTGCGTAGCAATATGTGGGTAGTTCGCAAGCGTACTTTCGATATAGCTTTGTGAGAAAGTAACACCGACTTGACGCATATATTTTGCATACGCACGTAATATTGATGCTTCACGCCCTGTTAATCCACCCATTAATACAAGCCTGTTAAAGCCATCATTTTCTAAACGATTATTCCAAACACTTGTTAATGCAGCGCGAAAACGTGCCGATATTTTATCGAAATCAGCAATCCCTTTGCTATCAAGTAGCATTGAAAAGTCCATGATCCAGTTGATACGACCATCGCTGGTTTTAACTGAATAAGGTGTTTCACCAATTACGCGCAAGCCAAAATTTTCAAGCATTGGCATTACATCTGACAAATGGATTGGCTCATCTTTATGGAATAAGCTCAAACGTACAATATTGCTATTTGCTTCTTCTTGTGGACGATAAAACTGCATTTCCAGCTTATTATCATCGTTCAATAATTCAAGTTTCTCAATATCAACAACTGCAGCACTTGGTAATACTTCATCTTTATATGAACGCGCGAATGCATTAGCATATTTACGATTTAAATCGTTACCACGCGCTTCACCAGCCGATTCTAATAGCGCTGATTGTAATTTATCTTCCCAAGTACGAGCTGCTTCTATTAAATTATTTTCAATGTCTTTCACGTTATATTCTATATTGTTGTCAGTCACACGTACGGTATAATGAGTACGCGCCAGTGTTGACTCAGAGAAGAAAGTAGTAAATTCGACTTTATCGTCAGAATTAAATGCATTACCTAAAATACCTTGAGTTTCGCGACGTAACGCTGTGTTATAACGCTCTCGAGGAACATAAACCATACAAGAGAAAAAGCGACCATAAGCATCTTTACGAACAAATAAGCGACACATATCACGTTCTTGCACTTGTAAAACACCCATTGCAACTTCAAGTAACTCGCCTTCTCGGGCTTGAACAAGTTCATCGCGTGGATACGTTTCAAGAATATTCAAAACTGCTTTATAAGCATGCGTACCTTTTGCAAAATCACACATATCCATAATACGCGTTATTTTACTTTTAAGGACTGGAACATCAGTAGCACTGTTGTTATAAAAGCTTGATGAGAACAAACCAATAAAACGATCTTCACCTATCACATTTCCTTGCTCATCAAAACGCTTAATACCAACATAATCAATATAAGCCGGACGATGAACACGCGACACGGAGTTCGTTTTAGTTAAAATAAGTAAGTTAGTGCTACGCGCTTCTTGGCGAGCAACTTCTGGTAACTCTGAAAGTAAACGTGAATGCTCTTCGGTTGAATTTTTCATCAAACCAAGACTACTTTCCATTATTCCTTTTAATTGATAATCACCTTGAACAGGAGATAAATCATACTGACGATAACCCATTAACGTGAAGTTATCTTTTACCAACCAGTCTAAAAACTCGACTGTCTCTGCTACTTCATTTGCATTTTTATTATGGTGACGTTTTGGTAAATCTTTACTGACTGCAATTAGTTTTTCACGGATCGGCTGCCAATCTTCTACCGCTGTCGATACATCCGTTAATACAGACTCAAGCTCTTTTTTAAACGAGTCAATCACTGTCGAATCTGTTTGGCGATCAATTTCAATAAAAAACACTGTTTTTGTTGAACTAGATTCTTGCTCTGCTTTTAAATTAGACAAAGCTGATATTTTAGTGTTTTTATCGCGTTGAATTTTAAGTGGGCTATGTAGTAACAAGTGAGATGCGATGTTTTCGCGGGTCATCGCCATACGTACGGAATCAACTAAAAATGGCATATCTTTAGCGATAATTTCGACGATTGTATGCGATGACTGCCAGCCATCTTTTGCTACTTCAGGATTGAAGACGCGAATAACCGCATCATCAGAGGTATTTTTTTCCAGCGAGTTCCATAGGCTAAGTGCAGCGCCATATAAGTCACTATCATTGCGATGTGCCAAATCTTCTTTAGACATATTGCTGTACAAGGATTTGGCGAATTTCTCAACGAGTAACACATTATCAGCGTGAACTTTTTTCTGGATCAGCTTACAGACATTATCTAAGATAACCGAGGCTTGCCCTTCATTTCGTGTCATTACATGTTCCTTAAATCTATACCATCTAAATTAGATGGGAAATTTGTACAGCAATTTAATTGTGTGGAGTCAGGCAAATTCTAACCCTTTTAAAATTAATAAACAGCCCTTTCGATGAAAACATTTTAAGCATTTCAGCTATTTGGTCATCTATTCACAAATTATAGATATAAATGGCCATTACTGACCATTTAGAAGCACAATTATTCACATTATTTTTTCTGGTCAGTCCAGAGTAAACTACCTATTGCAGGTAAAAGCAGTACTGCACCTAGCATATTGACCAAAAACATAAAGGTTAACAAAATTCCCATATCCACCTGAAACTTCAAATCAGAGAAAATCCATGTGCTCACACCAATTGCAAGTGTAATACCTGTAAATAAAACAGCGCTGCCACGTTCAACTAGTGCATTTCGATACGCAATAGGTAACGCAACCCCCTGCTTTAATTGGCCCATCATCGAGGACAAAATATAAATTCCGTAATCAACACCTATACCCACTCCTAACGCGATCACAGGCAATGTTGAAACGGTCAACCCTATTTCTAATTGCACCATTAGGGCTTGTGCAAGGGTTGATACAATATATAACGGAAGTACAACAGCAATAGTAGCTTTAACACTTTTAAAACTTATCAAGCATAAAATGATAACTGCGCCATAAACATAAAGCATCATAGGCAATTGAGCAGCTGAAACCGACTCATTCGTTGCCGCCATTACACCAACTGGCCCAGATGCCAATTTGAATTGTAAGGTATCTGTTTGCTCCTCAATGGCAAACTGCTTCACACTTGCAATTACATTATCAATAGTCTCTGCTTTATGGTCATCTAAAAAGATGATTACAGGCATGACAGAGCAATCCCCGTTTAATAACCCAGTACTGGTTTCAACACGAGCCGTAGACTGGACTAAGCTAGCCGTATTGCGAGGCAATGTTTGCCATTTAAGATTACCTTCGTTGTAACCTGCATTAACTGATTGAGCGACTGAACTCAAGCTTACAGCTGACTGGACACCTGCCAGATTTTCAACTTTATACTGAAAGCGACTAATACGCTCCATCACATCATGCTCTGTACACGCTGCTGGATAGGCCTCAACTAACACTTTTAATATGTCAGACGAAATAGTGTATTTATCCGATATTAAGAAGGTGTCTTGGTTGTAACGTGCATCTTGATGAAGCGAAGGTGCACCTGCATGTAAATCGCCAATACGCATTTTATCTGCTTGCCAGTAACCCAATGCAAATAATACCAAGGTAAATACAATAATAAGCTTAGCCCACTTTGGATCTGTCGCTTTTACTAAAACCTCACGAATTGAGTCAAGTATGTTTGGTTTATTTGTATTACCTTTTTGAATTTTAACTGAGTTTTCAAAATGCATATAGGATGCCCAAACAGGCAGTAAGATTAAATTAGTGAAAATAATGACTGCAACACCTAAACTTGCTGTTATAGCTAACTCGCGGATAATACCAATATCAATAGTGAGAAGCGTTAAAAAGCCAACAGTATCTGAAAGCAGTGCAATCCCACCAGGAACTAACAAGGAGCGAAAACTTGATTGACAACATAAACGTGTGCTCGCACCTTCGAGTACCTTTTTACCAATCGCATTAATCATTTGCACGCCATGACTAACACCAATAGCGAAAACCAAAAATGGTACTAAAATAGACATTGGATCAAGACCAAAACCAAGGCTAGATAAAATCCCTAATTGCCAAATCACCGCAATAATTGAACATGCAATCGGAAGTATTGTGAGCTTTAAGCTACCACAAAATAACCAAACCATGATGAAAGTAAAGGCGATTGCGATTGCAAAGAATAAAACAACACCTTTCGCACCTTCAGCAATATCGCCAGCCATTTTAGCAAAGCCAATTATATGAATGCTGACAGTTTCAGTGCTTAGCGGTTGACGAATTTCAGTTTCTAATTTTTGAGCGAATGCCAGGGTATCCAATTTTTCTTGAGTTTGCGGATCAGTTTCCAATAGTTGAGCACTCACCATTGCACATGAGTAATCGGATGCGATCATACGACCTACAACTTTAGCCTTCTCAATATTTTCTTTTACAACTGCCAGCCCACGCTCATCTGCTTTGAAATTTGCAGGGATAATTGGCCCCCCTGCAAAACCATCTTCAACAACTTCAACAAAACGAGCACTTGGTGAAAAAATTGAGTTTACTAGAGGTCGATTAATTCCCGGTATAAAATAAAGCTGATCATGCACTGCTTTTAACTGCGTAAAAAATTCAGGGTTAAATATATTACCGCTATCATCACATACAGAAATTAAAATACTATTTGCTCCACCAAACTGTTTTTCATGTTTGGTATACACTTTCATATAGTCGTGATTAAGCGGTATATTTTTATTAAATGAGGCATCTAATTGGATGTTAGTCGCTTTGAAAGCTAAAAAGCACGTTATCAAAATAAAGCTGATAAGCATAACCAAACGGTGACGAAAAACGGCCTTCTCTAAAAAATCTAAAATACTGTGCATTACGGAGTTATCCTCTTCACTTTAATACCATTTTCTGAGGCCATAACTAATTGTTGCTCAAAAATCACTGCATCTAAAATGGCTTTACCATCCGGCAATTGTTCTACTTGTAACTGGCTGTCTTTATAATGAAAAATGACACCACTATTAGCCAATAGCAACCAGTTACCCTTATCATCATGGATAATACTATTAACTGTAGCCGTTTTAATATTTTCGATAGGTTGCCACATTACATCCCCATGACGGCTAAATATATTGCCACGCAATCCTGCAACTAACTCTTCGTTTTGTTCATTAATGCCATAAGCAAAGAAAGACCCTGGATAAATTTCATCATCGCGTTGCCAAGTTTGACCATTATCAAGGCTATGAGCAAGTAAACCCATCTCCCCTACTAAAACAAGCTTTTCATTAGTGGCAACAATACGATTAAAATGCGGTAAAATTGAAGCGGTTTCAGCTTCATAAGCCTGTGGATCCGATTCTTTTAGATCATTCAAGTAATCACGATCATCTTCAAATAATAATGTATCTAAAAAGCGTTTCTGCCATTGCTTTCCGCCATCATGTGTTTCATAAAACATGCCATAGGCGCCTACAGCAAAACCATGCTGCGCATCTTTAAACAATATATCGAGGCATGGTTTATCTAATGTCGCATTACTATATTGAAGCTGCCAATCATTACCCCCATTATCTGTATTTATAATGGTCGCATCATGCCCACAAGCCCAACCATTTTGAGTATCGACAAAATTGACCGCAGTGAGTAAGACTTGTGTTGGTACGTTAGCCTGCTCCCAATTTTTGGCGTCTGGACTCGTTATGACTGTTCCGTGTTTACCAACAGCGACTAATTGATCACCATTGAACTCAATATCTGTAAGGAGCGTTTTATCAGCTTTAATTGCACTAATAGCGTAAAGCGGATCAGCCGCTAATGAATGGGCAGTAAAACAAGCGAGGGAACTAAAACCTGCAAAAAGCAAATACTTCATAAATTTAAATCGCCTTGAGGAGACTGTGTTTGTCTAATAAAACTAGCAATTGGGTGTTCTAGTACTTGTCACGAAGACAAACGCGATTTGATAGAAAAGGCACCTAACCGATATTAGGTGCCTGTTTTATTAACGGCCTTCGCGGCGTAAAGCGTTTGATGTAAATTCGTTGTCATTAAACGATTGTGAGAAATCATACATTTTCTCTTGGTTGTCTAAACCAATCGCTAAATAACGACGTGAATTTAAATCATGGTATACGTCAAGCGTACTCCAATTTGTAAGTGCATCATAGTAATTGATACCATGCGCCATTGCTACACGATACATTTGATCACGATTATCGTAAATATCAGTTACATGTACTTGCCAGCTATCTTCATCAATATAAAACACACGCTTTTTATAAGTGTGGCGTGTATCAGCTTTCAAATTTGCTTCAACAACCCATACTCTGTGTTTTTCATAACGAACATGTTCAGGATTAATATGACCAGCCATCAAAATATCATCATATTCTAACTTATCACTGTGAAGCTTATAGCTATTATAGGGAATATATAGCTCTTGCTTACCTTTCAATGTCCATGTGTAACGATTTGGTGAACCGTTAAACATATCAAAATCATCAGTTGTGCGTAAGCTATCAGCTGCGGTTCCTGGTGCATCATAGGCTACATTTGGCGCACGACGAACACGACGTTGGCCTGTATTATAAGTCCATGCTTGACGTGGCGTTAATATTTGGTCCATCGTTTCATGTACTAGTAACGCAGTCCCCGCTAAACGGGCTGGCTGAGTAACCTTTTGCTTAAACTTAAACAAAATATTTGACTCTTGCAGCTCTGCCGGCGTCGCTTTTGGATCTGAATACTTAACTAATAGCTGTTCGTCAAAGCCAACCATGTTGTAAGAGCCTGAGGCTGTTGGTGCTGCTTGACCACCAAAGCGTTCTACCGACATACCGCGATAACGTAAAAGATGATTCCAAATGGCTTCTAAGCCTGTTTTTGGAATTGGAAAAGGAATACCAATCGCAGTATTTTTAATCCCATTCCCATCTTCAATTAACTCAGCAACAGGCGCGTACTGTTTCGTTGCATCATAAACAAATTGCGGGTTCGACGCACTGCGATGAGTTTTGTAAATGTTCATTTTAAACGTATCTGGATACGCTTCAAAAAGTGCAACTTGGCCAGGACTTAGGTTTTCTTTGTATTTCGCGATGTTCGATTTATCAATCGTGAAAAGTACTTTATCATCAGCAAAAGGGTCTGGATGGTGCATACCAGGCGTATAACCTGCAGGTGCTTTGGTAATACCACCCGTCCAAGCTGGGATTGAACCATCAGCATTGCCAGCTTTTTCAGCGCCCAATGGTGTTAGATCTGCACCTAAACGCGCGACTTCTTCATTTGTCATTTTAGCGACTGCAGCAGTAGTTGAAAATAAACTACATAGTGCAAACGCAATGAGGGTAGGTTTTTTTATCATCATGATACCCTTAAATTGAATATTTAATATTGAAAGAAACAAAATCGCGATCAGAGAAAGTATTTGTTTGACCACCACCCCAGAAGGAGTTGTAGCTGAAATCAAACGACCACGCATTTTGGTAGTTAAAGTTGGCAGTAACACCTAATGACTTACGGTCTTCAATAAACAAGAACATAGGATCTGGTGTAATACCATTTACATCGTGAGAAAACACAATGCGCGGTGAAAAGTTAACGCCTTTGAAGAAGTTATAGTAATCACCCTTTGCAATTAAACGATAACCCCAAGCAGATGCGGTCGGAAATGAGTTAGTTTCGGGGCCATTTGATAATCCCAAGTGTAAAGTCGAATAATCATCAGCATTAGGACCAGAAATAACACCACTTCGACCAGTACCCGAAACATTTAAACGTAATTCATTATAATCAGGTAAATCGTTTATACGCACGCCACCTATTTCACCTACAACAGCCCAACTATCAGCGCCTAAAGAAGGACCAAATAAATGTGTTGCTGTAAATTGAAGTTGCGCTGTATTACGTAAAATATAGCCTGCAGCGACTTGACCTGGTGCAACCGCACTACTAACAATAGTTCCATCAGCAAGTGTTGTTTTTGCATTGCCTGGCACCTGAGATATACGTTCTAAATCAGGTCTTAAACCTGCTGCAGCTAACTGTTCAGGCATACCGGCATAAAGCAGCTCTACATCATCAATTTGCAATGGTTCGTCTTGACGAAATGCAAATTCACCAGCAAATGCGGTTTCACCAAGCGACGTATTAAAGCTTAAACCATATAGTTTAATATCTTCAGGGTATTCTAAAATACCTTGAGTAAATGCATTAAGTTGAGTGATGTTATCTTCCGTGATCTCTGATGACAATATCATCGCAATATCTTGGCCGATTGCTGGCGCTGAGAAGTTAGATACTTTACCAGAAATTAAAGGGCGGCGGCTGTGGTAATTTATATGATAAAGCGCAACCTCGGTATCATTCAGTTCAGGTAAAAACATCCCTAAACGAAGACCATATTGCCCACCGTTATCTGGTTCAATTTTACCCGCACTGCCTTTTCCTTTAAGTGCAACTTTTGTAGGGTAAGCCATATACATTTGGCTCATCATAGCCTGACCTTGTGCACTCGTTGGGTCAACACCTTGAGAGCTTACAATATCGTCTAGATTATTTAAACTTTGAGTCAAAAATGCCAAGTCAATATCAGGATTCGCAGTGAATCCTAACTGGACATTCTGCTGATAGCCATTTTCTGATGCAAAATCATTTGTTGAAAAATAACTACCTGCAGCAGGTAAACGTGTTTCATGCCAGTCATATTGGTAAAAAGCTTCAAGATTAATATTATCAGTGATCCCCAGTGAAGCCCATAACATTCCTACCGGAATAAACGCTTCTTTTAGCTCCGCACCGGGTGCTTTCAAGCGATCGATATCGACAGGGTTAACATTGATACCATGGGAGATTAATGTACTTTCACCCCAGTTAACTACTTGTTGACCTAAACGAATAGACAATGGGTTATTGCCGTCATTCAAGTCGAAATCTGCCCAAACAAAAGCATCAAGTAAGCGTATATCAGCACACACTTGCTTTTTAGTATCTGCGTCATCGCATGGATCAGCTGCTTTACCCGAAGTTGGGTTCTTATAAGCTCGCTCACCATCCATAAGTTCAAAATCATAAAAATACATAAAGCGTGTAAACAAGCCAAAGTTATCTTTATTTATAGAAAGGTCATGCGTACCCTTGAGCAATTTAGAAAACGAATCACCGCTATCGAAATTTAAGTCCCCCGCATCACCATTGTTCGAATATGCGCCTGGCTGAGCCCAGACATCTTGCCCAGAATAAACAGTGTTCCCAACTGAAGGGTTATAACCCGTCCAATCGAAAGCTGGATTATTACTTTTACCGATCAAAGAAAAATCGCGGTCTTCTACGCGAATACTTTGGCCATAAGAAAAGTTTGAATCAAACGTTACATCAAAACCGCCAACTTCAAAGTTGGCAGCGTGTGCTACGCCCGTTGATAAACCTAAAGTTGCAGCAGCTAGGCCCATAACGATTTTATTTTTAACAAATAGCGATCTTCTTATCATTGTGTGTTCCCCCTTTCGCGGGTCATTTTGTGATCAAGTTATTGTTTTTAGTGTAGTCGTAACGATAGAAGCGAAATAAAGAAATTACAAATAGAACGCGTTCAATCGGTCATAATTTTTCAGTTTAGTTGGCGTTTACGCAATGGTAAGACGTCCTACCAGATAATTTATACAMGTAAATTAACAATAGGACAAATTGATTTAACAAAAATATAATATAAACCAAATAATTTTTTTTTATCCATCTTAGCCAATGCGCTCTAAACGTATAAATTTATGTTCAACTGTTAATAAAAGTCTAAACCGCCCTCTCACTCCTAAAGAAGAAATAAACGGGCGTAAATGATGGGCAGCAAAACGTACTTTTTTACCGCCATCTTCTTGTACTTGCACCGAGGTATACTTACCTTCGTAATAATCCATACATTGTATATAGGTAAGGTTTAATAAAAAGTAATATTCGATCATAATTTATTGCAGTGCTTTATCTACTTTTTCAAATAAATCATCACTTAAATCATCAAGTAAAGCCAAACGTTGTAACTGTGCTTTCATTGCACTTGAACGCTGTTCATCATAACGACGCCAAGACATAAATGGCGTCAACATACGAGAGGCATTTTGCGGATTAATAGCATTGAGTTTAATCAATAAATCGCCTAGTAATTGATAACCTAAACCATCTTTTCTATGAAATTGTGCGGTATTGAAGTGACTAAAGCTACCAACTAATGCCCGCACACGATTCGGATTTGAAAAATCAAAACATGGGTGTTCATAAAGGTTTTTTATTTTATCAATCGCATCATCGCCACATTGCATTGCTTGCAAAGCAAACCACTTATCCATCACTAGCACATCATGGCGCCAATGGCTGTCAAATTGCTCTAGTAACTCTACTGATAATGGATTATCTGCTTTTACAACAGCGCTTAGAGCTGCTAATACATTTGTCATGTTCGATGAAGCCGCTGCGTTATTAAGCAGATTTGCGATGGCTGGATCAGTAATTTTAGCCAAGTAATGCAAGCATATACTTTTTAATGCGCGTGTCGCAACAGCTGAAGCACTCACGGTACCGTCGTCTATTAAGCTTGCATAACAATCAAGAAACTCATTACATAGATGCTCTGCTATTTGTCGTTCAAATTGCTCTGTGATACTGATAATTGTATCTACAGGGATCACATCAAACTCTGCCGCTAGGGTATCAAAGCTAGGGAGCTTAAGTAATTCAGCAGTCAATGCAAGATCACCATCACGCTTGCCTAATAGGTTCTGTAATGCCGTTATAATAGGTACACTGAGCGTGTTATCTGCTGGGTTTGAAATAGCTTCTTTAACGGCCGATATAAACAGTTGCTGCTGCGCATCCCAACGCGAAAAATCACTGCGTGCGAACTGCATAATATGCAGTAGTTCTGTTTCTGTATTGTACTTTTCAACAATACAAGGTGCTGAAAAATCTTCCAGTAAGACTGCAACTGGCTTTGCAGTTAAACCATCAAAACTAAAGCATTGCTGTTTGCTTGTGACATTTAATACATGGCTGACTGGTTTCCCTTGGAAACCTAAAGTAATTGACTCCCCCTGCGGATCAAGTAATTCTATTGCAAATGGAATATGCAGTTCTGTATTATTGGGTTGATTTAGAGGTGCGAGTTGTTCAATATTTAATGTAAAAACACCTAGTTCTTCATTATAATCTTGCTTAACAACCAAACGCGGTGTGCCTGCTTGGCTATACCAGCGCTTAAACTGTTTTAAATCAATATTTGAAGCATCGCTCATCGCTGCAACAAAGTCATCACAGGTCACCGCTTGTCCATCGTGGCGCTCAAAATAAAGAGTCATCCCTTGTTGGAATTTTTCTTCTCCCAGTAATGTATGCATCATACGGATCACTTCAGCTCCTTTATCGTATACCGTTACCGTGTAGAAATTATTCATTTCAATCACTTGTTCTGGACGAATTGGGTGAGCCATAGGGCCTGCATCTTCACTAAACTGGTGTGTACGCATTACTTTCACAGCATCAATACGATTAAGTGCACGAGAACCTAAGTCACTGCTAAATTCTTGATCACGAAATACTGTTAAGCCTTCTTTTAAAGACAATTGAAACCAATCACGACAGGTCACGCGATTCCCTGTCCAGTTATGAAAATATTCGTGGCCAACAATTGACTCTATCGTGTGATAATCTTTATCCGTGGCGGTTTCTTGGTTTGCTAAAACGCATTTAGAATTAAAGATGTTTAAGCCTTTATTCTCCATTGCCCCCATATTGAAAAAATCAACGGCAACAATCATATAAATATCTAAATCATATTCAAGATTAAAACGCTCTTCATCCCACTGCATTGATTTTTTAAGTGATGTCATTGCATGTGGCGTTTTTGGTAAATTACCCTTATCAACAAATAATGCTAAATCAATACTGCGACCGCTATGCGTTACAAAGGTATCTTCTAAAACATCAAAATCACCTGCAACGAGTGCAAATAAATAGCTTGGTTTTTTAAATGGGTCTTGCCATTTAGCAAAGTGGCGACCATTATCTAGTTTACCTTCATCTAATTTATTACCATTAGATAATAAATGAGTGAACTGAGTGTCTGCAATAATCGTCACATCAAAACTAGCAAGTACATCAGGGCGATCAAGGTAGTAGGTTATTTTTCTAAAACCTTGTGCTTCACATTGCGTACAATAGGCACCACCTGAAAGATATAAACCTTCTAAAGATGTGTTTGTCTGCGGCGATATCTCGTTCACTATACCTAAACGGCATTGCGACGGTAAGTTGCTAATGATTAGCTGCTCATCCGCTTCGCGAAAATCAGTATAAGCGTGCCCATCAACAGTTACTGATAGTAGTGTTAGGTCTATACCATCTAAAACTAAATCGTCGTTTTCTGCTGTTAATCTTTTAAGGGTCAGCAGTGAGCTAACTTGAGTTTTTAAAGGCGCTAGATCAAACGTTAAATCTATATGTTCAACGCTAAAAACAGGGGCTTGGTAATCTTTAAGATAGTGTGCTTGTGGTTTTTTTGACGCGGTCATAATGAACCTCCAAAAAGGCTCCTCTTTATCAGAGGAGCATAGAATTTATGCCTGTTGTTTTGGTTTAATACGTAATATTTTGATGCCTAAATAGGCATACACAACAGCTAAAAATGGATTAATAAGATTAAAGAATGCATAAAGCGCATAATCAAACGGATTGATCAATAACACACTTTGCATATATGCCCCACAGGTATTCCAAGGAATAAGCGGGCTTGTAATTGTTCCACCATCTTCTAATGTACGAGATAAATTAACAGGCTTTAATCCACGTTTTTCGTACTCTTCTTTAAACATACGTCCTGGTACAACAATAGCAATATACTGATCTGCAGCAATAACATTTGTACCGATACACGTCGCAATCGTTGCTGTAATAAGTGAGCCTGTGCTTTTTGCTATTTTTAGAATACTTTTAACAAATATATCAAGTAGTCCTGTTTTTTCCATGATGGCACCAAACATGAGCGCAGTCATAATTAACCAAGTAGTTGTTAGCATGCCTGACATCCCCCCGCCACTTAGTAATGAATCCATCTTTTCATCGCCGGTTAAAATACTAAAACCATCAAAAAAAGTAGTCCAAACTAATTTGAAGTAACCTACTAACTGACCTTGTGAGCCATCAATTTGGTTTGCGATTAAGTCAGATTGGAAAATCATCGCCCATACAGCACCAATTACAGCACCAATAGAGATAGCAGGAAATGCAGGCATTTTCCTAATTGCTAAAACGAGTAAAACAATCAAAGGCACAAGCATTTCTAAGCCAATATTAAAATTTTGTTCAAGTATTCGCGTTATTTCATCAATACGCCCTGCTTCACTTGAGGCTGTTGCATTAAAGCCCATAAAAATAAAAATAACTAACGCAATTATAAAGCTAGGGACTGTGGTCCATAACATATGGTGAATATGTTCAAATAAATCAGCACCAACAACCGCTGGGGCTAAATTGGTCGTTTCTGAAAGCGGACTTAATTTATCACCAAAATAAGCACCAGAAATAACAGCGCCTGCTGTAACTGTTTGTTCAAGCCCTAAACCAGTAGCAACACCTAATAATGCAACACCTATGGTCGCAGCTGTTGTCCACGAGCTACCAATGCTCATCGCAACAATGCCACAAATCAAGCAACTCGCAGCATAAAACCAACTCGGGTTGATTACTTGCAAACCATAATAGATTAACGTTGGAACAGTGCCTGACAACAACCACGTACCGATTAACGCACCTACCATTAATAAAATTAAAATAGCGCCGAGGGAGAGTGTGATCCCTTCAATCATCGCCTGCTCTAGTTTTTTCCACGTGTAGCCATTTTTAAGGCCTATAAGTGCAGCTGTAAAAGTAGCAAATAGCAGAGCAATTTGATTAGGGCCTGATGACGAGCTATCGCCAAATAAATACACTGCAGCACCTAATAAACATATCAATACTGAAATTGGGATTAAGGCATCAAAAAAGCTAGCCTGAGCAATAGGTTTTTCTTCTTGTGACTTCAAAATAGAGACTCCTACACGTATTTAAGTACGTGTTTAATTATTATTTTTAGCGCGGACAGATTATCTAGCGAAACTAGGACGCTTAGGTTTATCAGCGTTTAATCATCAATTATAGCAATATCAGACGCTTTAGGTAGCAAAAAAGGCGCTAAAGCGCCTTTTTTATTAGTTAATAAAACCATTTACTTTTTAGCTAAGCGGCCAAATTTAATATAATCTTGTGTAATTAATGCTGCTTCTTCCAAGAAAGGGTCTAAATCGTCTAAAACGTCTGGTATATCATCTAAGTTCTCAACAGGTTTTACACCTAGGCGAACAAGACGTTCATTAGTACGTGCTAATGCCCGCGCTTCACCTTCATCTTTTTCTTTAATACGCTTTGCTTCAACAAGCGAAATTGTTTTACGATCTTTCTCTTCTTTGTAGCGTGTAATATCTTGGTAAACGTAGTTAAATTCAGGTTCCGTTTTTATACGATCAGCATGAGCCTTACTTAAGTAAGTTATCGCCGGTTGCAAATTATCAACCGAATTATATCTCGCTCTAATGATGCTATCCCACGGGAGTGCATTATCTTCTTGGCTCTCCCCCCACTCAGCAGGATCTATAGCTGATGGAAATGATATATCAGGAATGACACCTTTATGCTGTGTACTTCCACCATTTATGCGATAAAACTTAGCAATTGTATACTGCACACTACCAAGTGGATTTTCATATAAATCATAGGCTCTGCCTAAGCCTTTATGCTGTTGTACAGTCCCTTTGCCAAACGTTTGTTCACCGATGACCACTGCACGACCATAATCTTGCATTGCGGCAGCAAAAATCTCTGAGGCAGAAGCACTATAGCGATCAACCAATACCGTTAACGGGCCATTATAAAACGTAACACCGTCACGATCTTTTTGTTCTTCTATTCTATTATTTAATGTATGGATCTGGACTACAGGGCCTTGATCAAAAAACAAACCAGATAATTGTGTGGCCTCATACAAAGAACCACCGCCATTTTGGCGTAAGTCAATAATTATGCCATCAACTTTTGCTTCTTTTAATTTAGCAAGCTCAACTTTTACGTCTTTAGAGAGGTTATTATAAAATCCCGGGATTTCAATAACGCCTATTTTACTTGTTAAGTCTGAGTATTTTGCTTCGAATACCTCTGATTTAGCCGCTCGGTCTTCCAAACGAATTTTGTCTCGGATGATTTCAACCACTTTAGGCGTGCCATGTGCGTCCGCGCCTTTTAAGTACTGTAGTCTTACTTTTGTCCCTTTTGGACCCTTTATCAAATCAACTACGTCATCTAAACGCCAGCCAATTATATCAACAAATTCTTCGCCATCTTGGGCAACACCAATTACACGGTCATCAGCTTTAATTTGTTCAGATTTATCTGCAGGCCCACCTGGGACTAAACTGCGAATAACGGTATAGTCTTCGTCATAACTCAGCACCGCACCTATGCCCTCAAGTTCAAGGTCCATATCCATCTTAAACTGTTCGGCTCTGCGTGGAGATAAATAAGATGTATGCGCTTCTATGCTGCGTGCAAACGAGTTCATAACAATCTGAAATGCATCTTCACTGTTAGTTTGAACTAATCGTTTTTGTGCATTGTGGTAACGCTTTGTCAATACCTCTTTAATTCCGGTCCAATCTTTACCCGTCATTTTTAAACGTAGAGCGTCATACTTCACACGTTCACGCCAAAGCTCATCAAGCTCAGCTTGAGTTTTGGCCCACTCGCTTTCTTCACGGTCAAAGAAATATTCATCTTCTTTATCGAAGGTCATTTCTTTTTCAAGCAAACTTAACGAGTAATCATAACGCTCAAAACGACGCTTCATACTTAAGTTAAAAATATCAAACGTGAAATCGAGTTTACCTGTTGGCAATGCGCTATCAAATTGGTTGCGGTATTGCTCAAAAGATGCAATATCCGCAGCCAAAAAGACGCTTTTATTAAAATCAAGGGATTCAATATAACGATCAAACACTTTGCTAGAAAGTGCGTCATCAAACCGAATTGGCTTGTAATGTGCACGAGTAAATAAGTTTGTCACCCGTTTGCTAGCCGTACTATGCTGACTTTCCTGCTTAAGTATCGGTAAGTCTTTGACTGATAAAACATCCGCTATATCAGCTGAGGCAAATAATGAACCCGAATATAGGGCCGCGACTAACGGAATGAGCGTAAACTTCTGACTCATACACAACTCCTTAATTTATATACAGCTTAAATAATGTACAGGCTGTCTGCTTTGGTTTTAACTTGCATACCTGTTACCAACTCAACATGAACGTCTTCTTTGTTCACTTCAGTGATAATTGCATTAACAAGGGCTTGGCCAAGTTTAACTTTAACTTTGTTATTAACCTTGACCTCACTCGCTGGCAAAGGTTCAATTTTACCAGAACGTTTAGCCGGCGCAGCTTTCGCTGGGGTACTATTAACCTTAGCGTTTTTATCACCTGTTTTGGCGAATTGACCCGGTTTCTTTTTGTAAGATTTTGTGTCTGAATCATTTCGAGGGCGTTGTGACTTCTTACGTTTAGCCATTTTCGCTCGACTTTCTTCAAGCGATTTTTGCGCATGATCGATATGTTCTTGTTCAACTTTTTCACCTTGATTACCATCAAGGTCAATGCGGAACTCAGACTTAGTAACGGCTTCTAAATAGCGCCAGTTTGAAGTGTACTTTCTAAGTGCTTGACGCACCTGAGTTTTACTAACCTTCTCTGACCCTTCAATACGCTCAGCAATATCTTTAAAGATACCGACTTTAAGCGGTTTGATACCGTCCTTTTGTTTAAAACATTGTGGGAATTCTTGATATAAAAATTCCAACACTTCATTAATATCTTTTAGCTTGTTTGTGGTTTCCATTTTAGAACCTATTTTTCACATCTTTTCATCAAGGGACGAATCGACGTAGTGTGTTACCCAGTCGACCAGCTCTTCAAAGTCGGCTTCAATTACAGCCATATCACCTCGAAGGTGTTCCCAAATACCATTAATTATTTCATCGATTAATTCACTATCGGTCTCATCAGGAAGTCGTTCCCATGCAATGTGAATTAAATCATTTAGCGTTTCAGCTACATGCTCTTCATCCCCTTCCCAATCACCAACATCGGCAATGGCAAACAGATAATCCTGTACATTTACTAAGTCTTTCATGCAATCGTTGCCTCAAAACACGCAACTAATGCTTCTAAGCCTTGTTTATCATCAGCATCAAACCGGGCAATACTTGGACTGTCGATATCTAATACAGCAAATAATTCACCATTTTTATGGATCGGTATTACTATTTCAGAATTAGACGCTGCATCGCAGGCTATATGGCCTGAAAATGCATGTACATCTTCAACAAGTTGTGTTTGTGCAGTTGCAGCGGCAGTTCCACACACACCTTTCCCAACGGGAATACGGATACATGCAGGGTTACCTTGAAACGGGCCAAGTACCAACTCCGACGGAGAATCCATTAGATAAAAGCCCGCCCAATTCACATCATTTAATGAAGTAAATAACAACGCGCTAATATTTGCCATATTGGCAATAACATTAGACTCTCCAGCAATTAGTGATTCAGTTTGTTTAACTAATGACTGGTAAAATTCTTGCTTTTGCATACCAAACTACTTCTTATCAAACATACAGTAGTTAAAGGTACTCTTTGTGGCCAATAATTGAAACCTTTTCAGGGCAAAAAAAAGTAATTTGCCCTAATTTTCAGCACGCTTGGTTAATATTTCTGCTATTGCGTGGATTGTTGTTTTGCAGCGCCTTGTCGTAGCCCGTATAAAAATAAACCTGCCGCCAATGCTGACATTGCTGTATTAACTAAGAACACCATGCCACCGGTGGCACTGAGTAAGAAGCTAAAAATTGCCCCCCCCAACAAACCTAATGTCAAAACACCCGAGTAGTTAACTTTGGCATACTTAAACATCAGTAAATATCCCGGAACAACAAATGCAGCCATCGTTAAACCAACGATATGAGCATTGGCTATCGCGCTCATTAATAACTGAATAAATGTAGTGATAGGATCCGCGTTTAATGTTAAGCCATAATAAACGCCTAAAATGCTACCAATAATCACAGGCGATAGTAGTGATAAGCCAACACTTTTTGCAAGTTGATGTTTCATAAAACGTCCTTAAAGTCAGACCTTGATAAATACTAAGGATGCATCATGTTGTACCACTTCGAAATAGAGACAATGGTCGTAATTTGTGATGATAAATAATAATAGAGGAAAGTTTCCGCGCACAACTCATCCCCCCCCCTTGTCTACATCTGTGTAGGGAGGGGAATGAACTAATCGCCCTAAGCAGTTTCCCTTCAGGCAGAGCATTTTAAATCTCGAAAGATAACCGGCCTGAAAAGTTATAGCTGCTCGATCTCTCTTGATAAATCAACATTACTATTTGTTACTATTTTTTCAAGTACAATGATTCTTTCAATTAGAACCGCTAATTTATTTTGCATTGTTAAGACAGCTTCTGCTCTATTTGCTTGCTGTAATAAAACCAACTCTTTTTGAACTGTTGTTTTATAAGCAAAATAATGCTTAATAATTACTAGCAAGATTAGAGGGGAACTAAAGACCATAGTAACTAAAAATAATTCAAGCATCATTAAGTCCATAAGTGGGCGTTTTAATAGACAAAGACGAACTATTTGGTTGGTTTTTAAATAATGAAGAAAGTGTTACTTCTCGCTTTTTACCACCTTTAATAAGTACGTTGATGTATACGATACTCAAAATAATGGCGGTCGCTTTAAATAAATTACCTTTTAAATCACCGGCTGCCCCACCAGACATACTAAATATGCCGTAAGCCGCATTCATCAAAATATGCATCCATAGCGGGAACCAAATACGATAACCGCATTCGCAATATAGCCACGCAAACCATGTGCCTGCAATTGTTGTAATAGTAACAGCCATAAGAGCTGAAATAACATCATGCCCTTGATAAATATGGCCCAAACCAAAGATTATGGAACTAATGAGTGCTGCTGGGATAAACCCCCAACGACAAAAACGAAATAATATACCGAACAATGCAGCCCTAAAAATTACTTCTTCAAAAAAGCCAGCATATATTGAACCTGTAACAACCCCTGATATAGAAATATTTAGCTCACTACTTAAAAAAGCATAGCCTATTACCATAGGTGTACAGCAAGCCAGTGCTGCTAATAAATAGCGTTGAGAGTCTTTTATATTTAGACCTAATAATTCATACCAGCGAATCGACTTAAATAACACTGTTGCTATCAGTAAGAATGGTCCATAGATAAACAAGTATTTAGCTGGAAATAATAAAAGATCTGTGTGTTGATCTAGCTCTGATAAAATAGGTATCCAACTTTTACCCCAAAAATATTTCATCCCGTAATGACAGAATATAAACGTAATTACTAGTAACAGTGCTTTTATTTGATTCTTCATATGACCTTCTTAAGTGAAATTTTAAATTCAACTCAAGCATGTCAATCACTCATTATAAAGTCGATAAATTAGGGCTGTAGTTCATTCTCTGGTACTAATTGCAATGTTTTGGGGCCGTTTACATGCTTTAGGGGCCAACAACAAGGCTTGTTTAATTGCATCAACATAAGTTCTCGAAACTGGTACTGCGATATCAGATGACAGCATAGTTAGTTGTAAGCCACCCGCATTACCTTTACTGGCCATCACTAACTCTAAATTCACGGCATAAGAACGATGACAACGATATATAAATATATTTTCAGGGAGTTGCTTTAATAAACCAGTTAACGTGACGCGCAGCAATGTATGGCAAACACCCTCGTTTTCTTTAATAGCAAGTTCACAATAATTATCAGCCGACTTAATAAATATTATATCCGCGGGTGCAACAGTCAGCCGATCACTTTTATTGTCACCAATAAGTGTAATTAAGCGAGGGGGTGTAACGTCACTTCCTTCTAACACATTACAAACGCTCTGATTGCTAGAAGCCTTCTCAGTAGTATCTGTAGTTAATACGGTCTGTTTTGCATGGCGATTCACCAACAGCATAAAACTAATTGGCAGCAAGCCAATCGCTAACGTATAGCCAATAAAAAGTAATTGATTTTGCCAATGCCAACGTCCCAAGACTGCGACAACAAAGTATCCATGATTAAACACAGCCGTAATTAGAACGTATACAGCGGGGATCATAATCAATAGCAGTGTGCTGTTGAGAGTGAGCCGAGTTAACGATATCTCAATAGCGCCTGCCAGTAAGAGAGCGCAAAATGTCACTAAACCATAGCCAGATAAACGAAGTAACTTGTAAGGCGTCGTATCATTAGTTGTGCCAAAAGGCTGAAACACAAATAGAACAAATAAGGTTACCAAGGAAAATAGCATTGCTCTATAAACAAGTAACTTTCTTGAAGCTAAGTCATCTTGAAGCCACAACATCATATTTTATATACCTTTAGCAATAACCAATAATAAGAAAATATCATAATTCCACAAGAAACTAACAGCCTAACTTCAATTTATTGAAGCCAATTATCTTAACTTTTCGGCCCAACCAACAAATTTTAGACACAAAAAAGCCCGCTTATTTAGCGGGCTTTTTTGTTATATGGTGGAGAGATAGGGATTTGAACCCTAGAGGGGCTATAAACCCCTGCCGGTTTTCAAGACCGGTGCATTCGGCCACTCTGCCATCTCTCCAAACTCTTTATAAATTACAAGTAAAAGTGTACTCGTAATTATTTTAATTAGGTGGTGGAGAGATAGGGATTTGAACCCTAGAGGGGCTATAAACCCCTGCCGGTTTTCAAGACCGGTGCATTCGACCACTCTGCCATCTCTCCGCACGGCCTGAATAATAGAGAAGCCCATCGCCTTTGTGAAGCTTTTTTTTCAAAAAAACGTTTAAGTGCCTAAAAAACAATTGATTTGTGCATAAATAAATCAAGACAGAACAAAAACCGTGCAAACAGGAACTTTTATATTATTTAATTGGTCTATTGAACTACAAAGGTTTGCCCAAATATAGAAGACTTGGTAATCTAACTTTAGTTAATTATCGTATCTATACTGGTTTCACACAAAGGAGCTCTACAATGGCATTTAATCACTCGTACAATACCGCTAAACCGGTTATGTCGACCATTGAAACAAACAAAGTGCTTAAAAACACTTACTTTCTACTGGCAATGACATTAGCATTTAGTGCTGTGACGGCTGGTATTTCAATGGCATTACAACTTCCCTACTTTATGGGAATCGTTTTTACACTTATTTCATTTGGTTTATTATTTGTTGTAAACAAAAAAGCTGACAGTGCATCTGGTGTTGCATGGGTGTTTGCTTTTACAGGCTTGATGGGCGCAGGCCTCGGTCCTTTATTGAACCATTACGCAGCCATGCCAAATGGCCCTATGCTAATTATGCAAGCGTTAGGTTCAACTGCCCTGATATTTTTTGGTTTATCTGCGTATGCACTTAACACTAAAAAAGATTTTTCGTTTATGGGCGGTTTTTTAACAGTAGGCCTAATCGTGGTTATCGTTGCGAGCATTGTTAACATCTTCATCGGAAGTTCTTTGATGTTTATGGTAGTAAATGCTGCAGTTGTGCTAATCATGTCAGGTTTTATTTTGTTTGATACCAGCCGTATCATCAATGGTGGTGAAACAAATTATATCCGCGCAACAGTCTCTCTTTACTTAAGCGTATATAACTTATTTACATCGCTACTTGCGCTACTTGGCGTAAATAATGACTAATTAAATAGTTCTGTTAAAATAGCCCCTCTTTAGGGGCTTTTTTATTGGATTAGTTTTGGCACGATTTGTACTTTCTATTCACTGCGCACCATCAGATCATGATACAACACAACGTTTGGTTAAATTTGCTCATGCATGCTTAGCACAAGGTCATACAATAGACGCTATTTTTTTGTACCAGCAAGGTGTATTCCATGCCAGTCAACATTTAAACCTTGCATCAGATGAGTTAGCTATTAGTGCCCTTTGGCAAACACTGTATGAAAAGAAAATAAACTTAATGTTATGTGTCACTGCGGCCGAAAAACGGGGTCTTGATATTACAAAAAAAGGTATATTTTCAATCGCTGGGTTAGCCGAGTTTGCAATGCTCGCAAGTGATGCTGACAAATGGGTGCAATTTAAATGATCAATGTACTTGTACTAAGCCAGCATAGTCCTTTTGATGATATGCATATTCGTGATGCCCTTGATATGACCTTAATTTTTGCAGCTATAGAGCAAAATATTAGTTGGCTGTTTACAGGCCCCGCTGTACTTGCATTGAAAAAAGGTCAACACACTGATCCCCTCGGGCTCAAAAATTATTTTAAAAGCATAAAAACACTCGAAATTTACGATGTTGAAAACATTTACGTATGTGAAAAATCATTGGTCGATTTTAACCTTGCTAAAAGTGACTTACTCATTAACGTCAACGTATTAGACTTTGCAGCGCAAAGTAAATTAATAGCCACTCAACACCAGGTCGTCAATTTATGAGTACATTGCATATATTTTCAAAACCAATCAGTTACTATGCCACAGAGCGTTTAGCTAATTTAATACAAGAGCATGACAGCGTATTGCTCGTTGGTGACGCATGCTATTCAACATATTTATACCGCCAGTTTTCATCTGATTTATTATTTTTAGCCGAAGATGCTCTTGCCCGTGGTTTAACAATAAATGAATCTGATAATGCCCTTAATTATGCAGATTTTGTTGCTCTTACCTTATCAACTTCACAATCAATTACGTGGTGATCCATGCTCGAATTTAATAAACAACTTATTGAAACAGATAAACAGGGCTATTTGCTCAACCACGAACAGTGGAGCACAGAGCTTGCCCCAACGCTTGCAGAACAAGAAAATATTGAGTTGACACCGCAACATTGGGAAGTAATAAATTTTGTCCGTGATTTTTATCTTGAATACAATACGAGTCCAGCGATCAGAATGCTGGTAAAAGCAATGGCTAAAGCGCTCGGAGAAGACAAAGGAAATAGTATTTACTTATACACATTATTCCCAAAGGGACCTGCCAAACAAGCAACAAAAATAGCTGGATTGCCTAAACCTGCAAGGTGCATATAATTATGAGCCAAAACAATAAACCACAAACAAGCCGACGCAGCAGTGGACGTAGCTATAGCCGCAGTACTCTTATCTCTAAAAAAGGTAGTAGTGCCACAAAGCGTGAAATCAAACCAGCAATTGATCCAAGCGAGCGTAAAGTTGTTTTATTTAATAAACCTTTTGATGTACTTTGCCAATTTACAGATGACGATAATAGACAAACCTTAGCAAGCTTTATTCCTATTAAAGATGTTTACGCTGCAGGGAGACTCGATAGAGACAGCGAAGGCTTATTACTACTAACAAATTGTGGAAAGCTACAAAACACACTTACGGCCCCAAATAAAAAAACCAGTAAGACTTATTGGGTGCAAGTCGAAGGCCAACCAAGTAATGACGCGATACGCGCACTGTGCCAAGGTGTCGAACTAAAAGATGGGATGACACTCCCTGCTAAAATTGAGAAAATAGATACCCCAGATTTATGGCCAAGAACCCCAGCCGTAAGAGAGCGTAAAAACATCCCAACCAGCTGGCTTAGTATCACCTTAACCGAAGGTAGAAATCGTCAGGTTCGTCGTATGACTGCACACATTGGCCACCCAACTCTGCGTTTGATTCGTTACCGTATTGGTGATTACTGCCTCGATAACATTGGAACGGGTGATTACAAATTACTGTAAAACTAGCAAGTCAAGCGAGCTTACTTCAGCTCATTTTTAACACTATTGATTTACTACAATACAATCTCGACCATGTTCTTTTGCTTTGTACAATGCTTTATCCGCACCATCTAAAAGTTGAATATGGTCACATTGATTATACCGTGTATTAATACCTAAACTTAATGTCACTTTATTTGTAAAACAATGATCATATATTATTGTTAGTTCAGAGATAGCATGTTGGATTTTTTGAGCTACGTTACATGCCCCAGCAGCACTTGTTTGTGGCAGAAGAACTACAAATTCCTCTCCACCAAAACGCGCAACAAAGTCTTCAGGACGACTAACCGCAGTAGATATACATTGGGCTACTTTAAGTAAACATTCATCACCAATTAGATGCCCATAACTATCATTAAATTGTTTAAAATTATCAATATCAATTAAAATTAATGACAAAGGACTGTTTGTTTTAATACTTAAATTGAATTCTTGAATTAATTTTTCATCGAAGCGACGTCTATTCGCTATTTGTGTCAACGAATCTAAAAATGCCATGTCTCTTAAAATATCTTCAGCTTCCATGCGTTGTGTTGCATCTTTAAAAATAGCTAAAAACTCATTATCAATATAAATACCCGAAATTTCCATCGTAATCAAGCGACCATCTTTACACGTAACCTGATAATGTTGTGGCTCTATATCTGTTTTATGCTCAACTGCATACTCAACTGCAGTGTTCCATGTTTGTAAAACCCACGATCGGTAAGCTGGATCTGGGTAGGCCTTTAACCACCAAGTATCCATATTTGGTATATCTTTAATTGTATATCCAAATACGTCCACAAACCTTTGATTTAACCTAATAATATCACCCGTGACAGTGCTGACATTACACAAGGGTATTGGCACTTGGGTAAATAAATTAGCATAATGACTTAACTCATGCTGACGCATAGGTTGGGTATTCCCTTGCGTTAAATGTGTGATATTTTGTACCGTTACAGGGCTATTTGTAATAACCTTTGCTTGCATTGAGTAAACAAAAGACCATTCTAACCACCAGTTTGCAAGTGCCGCACTCAAAGCTTTATTTCGTGTTTGTTGGGCAGTGAATTTATTGTCTAATGAAATAAAAAATACAGGTAGCTCTTCAAGTAAAGAGCCGTCTTGAGTTGATTGATTATATAATGCTTCAAATAGTGTAAACGCCTCAGTTCTGAGATCGCTATTCGTATTTTTGACCATGTGATCAATTTCATCGTTTGCAAAGACTGCAAAACGGTCTATCAATGAGATTAATGAATGAGTATATAAGACATAATCCATATGTATTGCCCAATACTTTATCGTTCGTTACGAACAAATAAAACTAAAATGACACGTGAATGATTTTAAAAAAACACATTCAGCGTGAAGAAATAAATAACGATTTTGAGTTAACCACTCAATTATTGCATTTTACAGTATAAAATACGTTACCCTGATATTATCACTAAGGTCTAGTATTTTATTAAAATAGTATCTAATTAAAATAATACATCCGAATTACTTTATTCTAATAACAACTTTAGACCCAGTAAAGTAATCCAGCCTAATTATTTACTATTAACTTGTAAAGTACATTACAAACCACCTTCCTTTATATAACTCTTTCTGTAACAAGTTAAATATGGGTACTGCGCGATTGTCAGAGCACCCCCTATTCCTCAGTAATCGCTAGACAAAACTCATTTTTTGGGTGGCTTGGCTGTCTATTTACATGCTATAATCGCGGCCTTTCATAGTCTGTGTGGTTAATCAGAGCCTCTATTCTTTATCTCTGTAATGCACATATGCGCTAGTAGTTTAAATGACAGCAACCTGTATAAGCGAAATTACCCATGAGCGAAAATAGTCACATTAAAGTCATCGTTGGCATGTCCGGCGGTGTTGATTCTTCTGTATCAGCTTATTTATTAAAACAACAAGGCTATAAAGTTGAAGGCCTGTTTATGAAGAACTGGGAAGAAGACGATAATGATGAATATTGCGCCGCCGCAGACGATTTAAAAGACGCACAAGCCGTCTGTGATAAATTGGGCATTGAATTGCACACCGTTAATTTTGCTGCAGAGTATTGGGATAACGTGTTTGAGTATTTCCTTGCTGAGTATAAAGCAGGCCGTACACCGAATCCTGATATCATGTGTAATAAAGAAATCAAATTCAAAGCCTTTTTAGAATTTGCAGCAACCGCTCTCGGTGCTGACTTTATTGCAACAGGTCATTATGTCCGTCGTGAATTACGCGATGATAAATATGTAATGTGTCGTGGCCTCGATGATAACAAAGATCAAAGCTATTTCTTATACACATTAAGTCATGAGCATATTGCGCAAACGCTTTTCCCTGTGGGTGATATTGCCAAACCAGAAGTGCGCCGTATTGCTGAAGAACAAGATTTAATTACCCACGATAAAAAAGACAGCACCGGTATTTGCTTTATTGGCGAACGTAAGTTTAAAGATTTCTTACAAAAATTTTTACCTGCACAACCAGGTGTTATCGAAGACACTGACGGTAACAATGTAGGTGAACACGAAGGCTTGATGTATCACACATTAGGACAACGCAAAGGTTTGCTCATTGGCGGAATGAAAGAAGGCTCAGGCGAACCATGGTATGTGGTTGATAAAGATCTAGAGCGTAATGTACTCATTGTTGGCCAAGGTAAAGACCACCCTCGTCTATACAGCAATGGTTTAAATGCCAACCAGCTACATTGGGTTGATCGTATTGGGCCAAAAGGCACGACTCGTTGTACAGTAAAAACTCGCTACCGCCAAGAAGACTTAAGCTGTACGCTATTAGTTGGTGATGATGGCCTAGCTCGCGTATTATTTGATGAGCCACAAAAAGCGGTAACGCCAGGTCAATCAGCCGTATTTTATGCCAACGAGATTTGTTTAGGCGGCGGTATTATAGACTCGGTGATAAAATAATGAATGAACACCAAGTCATGGCATTAGCAGCCATGTGCCAAGTTGCTAAACAAGTTCAAAAAATAGCGCAGTTCGGTAGTAGCAACGATTATGAATTAGAAAAGCTATTTACAAGTATTGTACAAACGTCGCCTGATTCACCCAGTGATGTATACCAAGGCACTGAAAATTTAAGAGATGGCTATAAAAGTTTACTTGACCAGCTCAGTGCGGGTGAAAAAAAAGATGTTGAAATCGTCAAATACGTTGGCGGTTTAATGCAATTAGAGCGTGCTTTAAGCGCAAAACCAAGTAGCTTAGCAGAGCTTGGGAAAAGCATAGATGATATCAAGCGTCGTCTTGATCATTTTTCAGTGACTGATGACACTGTTGTTGCTGCCCTTGCAGATATTTATTCAAAGGTGCTTAGCCCCCTAGGGCACCGAATACAGGTTTATGGCAAACCTGACTTACTAAAACAGCAATTAATACAACACAAAATACGTGCCTTATTATTAGCAGGTATTCGCAGTGCTGTATTATGGCGACAAATGGGCGGAAAACGCCGTCATTTTTTCTTTTCGAAAAAAAGCATTATCGCCATTGCTAAAAACCATATTTAATTATCGTTCAAAACTAAAATTTAGGAGTTATTATGGAGCTTTCAGCGTTAACAGCTATCTCTCCGGTGGATGGTCGCTACGGCAGCAAAACCACTGAACTACGCAGTATTTTCAGCGAATTTGGCTTGATCAAGTACCGTGTAACAGTAGAAGTTCGTTGGTTACAAGCCCTTGCTGCAGCAAGCGAAATCAAAGAAGTACCGGCATTTAGCGACGAAGCAAATGCTTTACTTAACGCGATTGTTGATAACTTCAGTGAAGCCGACGCACAGCGTGTAAAAGACATCGAAAGTACCACAAACCACGATGTTAAAGCAGTTGAATACTTATTAAAAGAAAAAGTAGCTGACAACGCAGAGCTACATGCCATTAATGAATTTATTCATTTTGCATGTACATCAGAAGACATCAATAACCTATCTCATGGTTTAATGCTAACTGAAGCGCGTAACGAAGTATTACTTCCTTATTGCGATAAGTTACTTAACGCAATTAAAGAAAAAGCGATTGAGTATAAAGCTGTACCAATGATGACTCGTACTCACGGACAACCAGCTACACCTTCAACTATGGGTAAAGAGTTTGCAAACGTTTATATGCGCTTAAAGCGTCAACGTGATCAAATTGCACAAGTTGAAATGCTAGGTAAAATCAATGGCGCAGTAGGTAACTACAACGCTCACCTAAGTGCTTACCCTGATTACGATTGGCACAATCACGCAGAGCAATTTGTAACGAGCCTTGGTTTAACATTCAACCCGTTTACTACGCAAATTGAACCGCATGACTACATTGCTGAGCTGTTTGATGCTATTGCACGCTTTAACACAATTTTATTAGACTTCGATCGTGATGCATGGGGCTACATTGCCCTTAACCACTTCAAGCAAAAAACCATTGCCGGTGAAATTGGTTCATCAACCATGCCGCATAAAGTTAACCCAATTGATTTTGAAAACTCAGAAGGTAACTTAGGTTTAGCTAATGCTATTTTCTCACACCTTGCACAAAAGCTACCTGTTTCTCGCTGGCAGCGTGATCTTACTGACTCTACAGTACTACGTAATTTAGGCGTAGGTATGGGTTATGCACTAATTGCATACCAATCAACGCTTAAAGGTGTCAGCAAGTTAGAAGTAAACGAACAACGTTTACTTGACGAATTAGACCAAAACTGGGAATTGCTAGCAGAACCAATTCAAACAGTAATGCGTAAGTACGGCATTGAAAAACCATATGAAAAGCTAAAAGATTTAACCCGTGGTAAACGTGTAAATCAAGAAATCATGGCTGATTTTATCGATGGTTTAGACTTACCAGATGAAGCTAAAGTAGAAATGAAAAAGCTAACGCCAGCTAACTACATTGGCCGTGCTGTCGAGTTTATCGACAACCTAGTTTAAGCTTTCTGCAACAACTAATTTTAATGTACCCAACCTCTCGATGCAGAATTCGCATCTTGAGGTGGTTTGGGTATAGACTACTAAGCGAAAGGCCCTAGCCTTTCGCTTTTTTCATTTTTAACGGGCGCAGCATGTATCAACTAACTATAAATGGCTTAACTGAGCAACAATTTCTAACTCAATATTGGCAAAAAAAACCGCTCTTGATCAAACAAGGTTTTGCAGACTTTGTTGATCCACTTGATGCCAACGAACTTGCTGGCCTTGCTATGGAAGAGAGTATTGAATCGCGGATAATCACAAATCATAATAATGATTGGCAAGCACACCACGGTCCATTTGAAGATTTTGAATTACTTACAGAGCAAAACTCGACCCTATTAGTACAAGCAGTTGACCACTGGCACCCAACAGCTTCACAACTACTCGAACCGTTTCGATTTATTCCAAATTGGCGAATAGATGATTTGATGATCAGTTTTTCAACGCCTAATGGTGGTGTAGGCCCACATTTAGATCAGTACGACGTATTTATTATTCAAGGTGAAGGCAAGCGTCACTGGCGAGTGGGTATGCCAGATAGTAACCTAAAACAATTTGCACAAAATAAAAGTTTATTACAAGTTGAACAATTTCCTGCGATTATTGATTGTATTCTCGAGCCCGGCGACATTTTATACATTCCACCAGGGTGCCCACATGAGGGTTACGCAGTAGAAAATGCCCTAAACTATTCAATCGGTTTTCGCGCACCAAATCAGCGTGATTTATTATCAAACTTTGCCGATCATATTATTGATAAAGAAGCTGGAAATAGTCGTTATCAAGACCCCGCAATAAAACTGCGCGATTCTAAAGGTGAGATCCAAGCAACAGAAGCCGATAACATTAAGTTATTAATGCAAGCAATGCTTGATGATGACGATTTATTTACTTCTTGGCTAGGTACAACACTGAGTCAACCTAAGCACGAGATGGATTTAATGCCACCAGAAGATTTATTTAATAGCGAACAAGTAACTGCACTATTAGAAGATAATGAACTGTTTTTTGAACGCTTAGGCGGCACCCGCGCGTTATATCAAGTTTTTGATAATGAAATACTTCTCAGCGTCAACGGTGACAATTACTCGCTTCCATTAAATGATTTAACAGCAGTTAAACTACTCACTGATCACACCATGGTGACAGCAGTGCAACTGAATAGTTCAAAAAATAGTTTAGTTTTTATACAAACCTTTACTACACTATTAAATGAGGGTATTTGGTTTTGTTAGGAGTAGGTTTCTATGAGCTATCATATCAACAAGGTAGAATGGGATAAAGGCAAGGACTTATTACAACATATAAGAGAACGGGTATTTGTATGTGAATTACATATACCCAAACACATCGAGTTTGATAGTCTCGACCGGTCTGCTTATCACATACTTGTTACAGATGATGCGCAAACACCCGTCGCAACAGGGCGATTATGCAAAGACGGCTTAATTGGCCGTATAGCCGTGTTACCAGAGCATCGTAATCGTTCAGTATATAAATCTTTACTTACCTATATTGTCAATCTCGCACAGCAGCAAGGCTGCGAACGAGTAAGCATTAATTGTATTTTAAATGAAGTAGAACGTTTTAAACGTAATGGCTTTGAACAACAAGGCCATGTTTTTATGGAAGCAGGAATACCTAGGCAGCGAATGCAGTGCCCTATAAATCTATTTGATACTAAGCCATTTACTTTAGTACATTAATTAATACGAGTTATTTTATTGCCACTAGCTTAAAATAACTCGTATGCTTCTAGGGAATATTGGGTTTATATTTTACTATTTTGGCTCGTTAACCCACAGCTCTTCTTTTTCGTACATTTCATAGAGTCCATGCGCACGGTTTACTAACAAATTAGCAAAGTCGACGGACGTTTTATCATTTCCTGCTGTTTCTAAAAGCTGGTCCGCTTTTAACTGCCATTGAAACGAAAAATATCTTAAAGCGTCGCGTGCATTTTCTGCAGCCGATGCCAACGCATGATCTGTAGGTAAGCGACCCGTGATCACCCAATAATTTTTACCATCTTGAGCCTTAAATTTCCACAATGCACACAATGGCGCAATAAAGCGGCTTTCTTTCTCAAACAAACTTTTTGGCATTACGCCTTTTTCAGCTAAATGCTTTTGTGCATTTTGAAAACACGTTCGCTGCCACTGAATATTCTCTTGCTGTGCTTGTTCTTCTGGCGTTAAGTCTTTTACTTGTTTTTGTTCCATAACATTTAATTCTCTTTTACAACTTGATGACACTTTAATTCTATATAATTATCGGCGCAAGTAGAAACGATCAATTTCCTTTGCTATTTAGTGTCAAATTAATATCGTATCGCGCTATTAATTCGAATTCTTACTAAAAATTTTAGTGAATACTGTTCCAGCCTCATTTCTATTCGCTAAATCACAGATTGCATTTTATTCCGTTTAAATTAATAATACTGCTCCCCAAGCGGGAACATCATAACTATAAAATGGAATATGTATGAAAAATCTAATTAAAACAACACTTCTAGCCACTACTTTCGCCGCTATTCAAGGCTGTGCTCCAAGCAGTTATAAAATTACAGCACCCGTAACATCAACCAATCAGTATCAAGTTGATAATGTAACTACACATAACCTTAATTTCTCAGATAAAAGAGACACAAGCACAACACCATTTAATCACGGTGTGCTAAAAGCTGATTTAATCCTCGACAACCAACCTCTTGCTCCCGTTGAGTTTTTACAAAAAAATGTGCTTCTTGAGCTACAGGCCCGTGGGTTACCTGCAAGTGTATTAGATACAAGCGACACTGAAATCCGTATCAATAAATTAAATATGCGCAATCATAGAACCAATGCGTATACGCCTTTTATTACTTTTACTATGCTCAGTGCAGATATTATTACACCTGAAAATACCCAGCGTGTTGCTGTGTATGTAAAACGCGGTAAAGTGCCAGTGTGGAGCTTTGACGAGATTATTGAGCCTACTTTAAATCAGCCTATGGATGTTTTAGTCAAGGAGCTATCGGCTAAAATTAACCGAGCACTATACAAGCAACAACTATCGAATGCTGATGTACAAACTCTTATTAGTAAAATTAAAGCTAACTTAGATAAAGATATTACTTACCTTGATGTTTATCAATTAGGCTTTTCAAATAACCCAACCGCTATTGATTATCTTGTTGAACTAACTAAACATGATGGTGAATATATACGTTTAGCTGCTATCTCATCACTAGGTAACATGCAATCAGTTGCACATTTTCAATTACTAAAAGACCTCTATGAAAACAGTAAAACTTGGTCTGACCGTGCTATGGCATTAAAAGCAATTGGCGATTTAAATACAGATCAAAGTCGCTCTTTTTTAGCTGAAGCTCAAGCTGGTCTTAATAAGAAAAATAGCAAAGAGACTCTTTGGACAACTGAATTAATTAATTTATACCTATAAGAATATAGGTTATACGAGTAAACAATGTGTTTACTCGTCTTTTATCGGTAGTTCTTTTTCGCTGTCATACGGTTAAAAAAGCCTGGAAAGAAACGCTTAATGGTTGGAGCCCAGCCACTGATCCCCTCTCCAACAACGACTTCATCTTTACGTTTGGCTATGGCACTAATCATCTGCTTTACCGCAGCGGTTACATCCATGCCATTTTCAATTGACTCTTCTGCTTTATTTTGTGCAACTCCATACTCATTAAGTGAGTTATGAGCAATCGCGGTTTTTATCGAGCCCGGGCAAATCGTCAAGCAATGAATATTTTTATCGGCAACTTCTGCTCGCAGGCAATCCATAAACCCAACAACTGCGTATTTAGAGCCTGAGTAACCCGTTCTAAATTTAGAGCCTACTTTACCCGCCACACTACTTATCGACACTACAGAGCCGCTACCTTGAACAACCATACTTGGTAACACCGCTTTTGTAAGCGCAATTAAACCAAAGTAATTAACTTCCATAAGTTGGCGATACACGGCAAAGTCATTTTCTAAAAATAAACTACGCTGCGATACACCACTATTATTAATTAAAATGTCAACTTTACCAATATCAGCCATGTTAGTTGTTACATATTCAAGTACCTGCTCAGGCTGTGATAAATCAAGTGGGATCACTTTATGCTGCCCTGGCGGTAATTGATCACAAAGTTGCTTGAGCTTATCGGTACTTCTTGCTGATAAAATTATATTAGCGCCTAAGTGTGAAAATTGTATTGCTAATTCTTTACCAATTCCTGATGAGGCACCGGTGATCCACACAGTCTTATTATGAAAGTTCATATTCTACCTATGATTTTAATTATTATGGTTTTGATTATTAAGGTTTTGTAGGACCCGCTATATCGCTGATCTGCTGCTCTAGCTCTTGGTATAATCCAAGTAGAAAAAGTGCTTCAACTAACACAAATAACGGTCCGATTATCAATCCAATTAAATCATCAACAAAAGCCGGTTTTTTGCCTTCATAATAATGGCCAATAAACTGTAGTACCCAGCCAAATACAAAAGTACCGATACTCATAATCAGCCAACTATTTAAACTCAGGCTCGCAACGGGCACTGCTGCAATAGTCATTAGTATTAGAATAGCCGCCATTATCAAACCCAATGACATACTCAGCGTTAAGTAATAAATCACACTAGCCAATACAAAAATATCGGCACCACTAATAACATACTCAGCAAAAGGTAGCTGAATACGCGCTAATAAGCACAGTACCGCAAAAATAATTAATGGGATCCCAAAAAAATGTGTAATTACATTTCGTCTTGAACGATGATACAAGCCGTAGTTACCTAATTGCTGTTGAAGTGTTTTCATTCTGCTGCTCTATAAAAATGCCTTACTCATAACTTTAGCACCTTACATGACGCAACAATGTCTGCTACCCGACATTTTAAAATTCCTTTTACACAAATGCGCTTATAATTTTCCCTTTATCGTGATCCGGTGTCTTAGATTGTAGCTCACGGCCCTTTTGGTACTCTTGTTCAAGCATCGTTTGAAGCGCTTCCATTTTTTTAGCTAAATCTTTGCTATCACCGCCTTGCTCTTGAATTTGCTCAGCCAATTTTTCAATGGCCGCTTTGAGCTCATCAATTTTTTCTTTATCGACCCCTAAACGTTGATAAATAAGGGTCTCTTTTGCTTCATCTAAAAATTTTTTTTCATAGGATGGATTTTTAAGCCGGCTAGCCGCATCAGGTTGGCTAGTATTTGCCACCTCAGGCAAAGTCGTTGCCGCTTTAGGATGGGCAATAGTTTTTACTTGAACGGGTGCATTATATGGCTCTGTGCGGTACTGATTATTAAAAGTAAGTGAGGTCATTATTTCAAATCCATTGAGTGTATGCATTTACGAAGCAAGTTTAACGCCAACAGACTTAAAGGGTTTAATGCGCGAGTAAAGCCAACTCTTTCTTATTAAGAATTTCAATACGCTGATAGTGCAAAGAAATAAGCTTTTTTTCGCTTAATATTTGTAGTATTTGATTAATTGTTTGACGTGTTAGATAGGTCATATCTGCTAGTTGTTGCTGCGATAACATAATCGTTGCTTTATTGCTGCTTAAAGGCACTGCTACGGCCATCATAGCAAGACGTTTACATACTTTTTGCTGTGCAGTTAATAGCGCATGATCTTCGAGTGAACTAAACAATAGCCGTATTTTTTGTGATAGCAATATACCAAAATCATGCCAGTAAATCGGGTTTAGTGCTAACAATTGGATCAGTGCGCGATGTGGTATATGTAGCAATCTAACCTGTGTTTGTGCATATACATCATGCGTACGTAGTCCGCCATCAAATAGAGCAACTTCACCAAACCAAATAGCAGGATCGATAAAACTAAGCACCGCCTCCTTACCTTCACCATTAACGCCACTAACTCGCATAACTCCGGCAAGTACCGCATATAAGCCACTATTAGCCTCACCTTTGTGAAAAAGCGCATCAGCTGCATTTAATTCAATTATTTTTGCTGACGATAATAAAGCGAGTTGCAATTCATTTGATCGACTACTAAACCAGCCCCCTTGATTGATTATCGCACGATCCTGTTCATTCATTGTACTTTGCTCTACATTGGTGTTAATCAACAAATAATAAAAGGGATTGTCATGTTACACAAAATTATTTACAGCAGTTTATTGCTATGTGCTTTATCCTCGCCATGTTTGGCTGCCGATCTTAATGATGTTCTAAACAAAAAACTAAAAAAAGCCAACCACAGTGTTAGCGAAAAAGTCATCACTTGGCGCCGTCATTTACATCAATACCCAGAGCTTAGTAATCGGGAATTTGAAACCGCAAAATACATAACTAAGCACTTAAAATCACTCGGTCTTGAAGTACAAACAGGCGTTGCTCACACCGGTGTCGTCGCCAAATTAAAAGGTGGCAAAAAAGGTCCTTTAGTCGCATTGCGCGCTGATATGGATGCCCTACCAGTCACTGAATTGGTAGACTTACCCTTTGCATCTACTCAAACCTCAACTTACCGTGGTAATAAAGTGGGTGTAATGCACGCCTGTGGTCATGATAACCATGTCGCCATTTTAATGGCCGTAGCCGAATCACTCGTTAAAATTCAAGATGCGTTAGCCGGTGATGTACTTTTTATATTTCAGCCAGCTGAAGAAGGCGCTCCTGAAGGTGAAGAAGGTGGCGCAGAGCTGATGTTGAAAGAAGGTTTATTTAAGCTAAAACCAGCTGCTGTCTTTGGCTTGCATGTAACCAGTTCACTTAACACAGGTAAAATTGGCTTTCGTGAAGGCCCCCTTATGGCCAGTGAAGATTCATTCACAATTAACGTACAAGGTCGCCAAACTCATGGTTCTCGTCCTTGGAATGGGGTAGATCCGATTGTAACGTCATCACAAATCATTATGGCCACCCAAACTATTTCATCTCGCCAAGTGGATGTTACAAAAGCGCCGTCGGTGATCTCGTTTGGTGCAATTAACGGTGGCGTCCGTTCAAACATCATTCCTGATAGTGTTGAACTCATTGGTACTATACGTACTTTTGACCAAACGATGCGAGCCGATATTAAAAAACGTTTAGTGAAAACCGCTGAGCTTGTTGCTGAATCAGCAGGCGCTAAAGCTGATGTGCATATTAACCACGGCTATCCGGTTACAGTTAATGATGTTCAACTTACCCAACTAATGACCCCAACACTTGAAAAAGTAGCTGGTGCAGACAATATTATTACAACGGATTTAATTACAGGAGCCGAAGATTTTAGTTATTACGCCTTAGAGACCCCTGGATTGTTTTTCTTTTTAGGCGTAACGCCACAAGGTAAAAATGCAAAAAGCGCAGCGAGTAACCATTCACCACAATTTTATGCCGACGAAAAAGCCCTGCAATTAGGGGTAAATGCAATGACGAACTTGGTTGTGGATTTTTTTGCAAAAACGCATGACGTTACGCATATTCAGGAAGAATAAATTTTTACTGCGTTAGTATCTCGCACTATTAATAAATGAAAAAGAGACACATAGTGACATCAGACTACTTTCATTTTTTAAGTTTAATTGGGGTCGCCTTTTTCGCAATCTCTGGGACATTAATGGGTCATGAAAAAAACATTGGTGGCTTTGGGGTGGTTGTGGTTGGTTCCGTTACCGCACTTGGCGGTGGTACACTTCGTGATGTGCTATTAAACCAACCCGTTTTTTGGATAACACAACCAGATTATTTATACGCTACATATGGTGCAATTTTTATTGCTGTTATATTTATTCGCCACTTACCTGACGTATCGAATTATTATATGCTCCTCGTCGACGCAATCGGCATGGCTATATTCAACATTGTCGGTATTGAAAAATCTCTTCTTGAAGGCACAACCATGTTAGTCGCCATTACTATGGGTATGACCACTGGCATATTTGGCGGCTTAATGCGTGATGTTATTTGCCGAGAAGTCCCCTTGGTTATGCGCGATGAGCTTTACTCAACCGCCTGTTTTTGTGGTGGTTTGACCTACGCCGGATTCTTTTTACTCAATGTATCTTATATATGGTGTATTGTGGGCTCATTATTCATCACCGTGTTTTTAAGGCTAGGTGCTCTGCATTGGGGTTGGCAACCTAATATATTTAGAAAAAGGACGCCCAGAAAATAATTTGCAAAACTATCAAAATGCATGGACTATCTGTAAGTCGGGATTTATTCCAATGAATGTTTAAATGATAAATTCACTCTATTTTGGCTACCTTTATTAGGGTATGCTGACCTTTCAAGGTTGAATTTGCAGCAGCCTGTTTGATACTGTCTCGCGCTGCGATTAAATCGCCCCGCGGTTGAACGAATTTTAATCCGCAAAGGTCAACAGACCCTAAACTCAGGCTTCAATAATTCATAGCATTTTAAGTCATGATATTCATTTTTCCAGTAGCCACTTGCCCTACGGATACCTTCCTCTTTAAAGCCAAGCTTTTTTAATACAGATTCTGACGCACCATTACCAAACAAATACCCAAACCACCTCAAGATACAGAATTCAGCGTTTCACAGGGGCTTAATATCAAGGCGTTATTTTGTAAGAATGGCCATCCCTTTTAAGAAGTAACAACGCAGAGAGTAAGTCCCTGTGAAACGCCCAAAGGGTTGGTTTAAAAGTGTTCTATTCTGCGTTATTGATTTTAACAATAGAACCACTATTACTTGCAATCAATGCCTTGTCTAAATCGCTTTTAATTCCAACTGAAACTCGCATCTTGAGGTGGTTTGGGTATAGTCTCGGCTTGAACCCTATAAAGTTCACCAAATGGTAGCTGATCAGAAAAGGCCGAATCAATAATCTTGTGCAAGGCTTGCGTAGCATAGCCATAACCCCAATGCTTGGAAGATAACTCGTAGCCTATCCCCGCATTTTTCATCTTTTGATTCCATGAATTAAAGCCGCAAGTACCAATTAACTTTCCGGTATCTTTTCTGTGAATGCCCCAACGAATACCCACACCTTCAATAAAGCGATTGTTGAAGAATTCAATTAATTTTAAGGATTGCTCTAGGACGTGTTGACCTTTCGTGATTGATTTTGCAGCTGTATGTTTGGTTTTTAGGCAAGGCAGAGCCTATGTAGTGTGGTTATTCCCCATTAATAGGCGATAACGCAGCATAAATGCCAAACATGCGCTGCCCTCCGGGTTCTTTCTAGGGACAATTAACTCTTTGTTGCTCGGTTTTTACTTAGCCCACTAGGTTACAAACCTCGCGCCGCGATTAAATTCCCCCTAGATTGAACAAATTTCAATCCACAAAGGTCAACACACCCTAGTGAATCATAAGAGTCTATATCGTAGAACTTAGTGACGCTTTTATCTGAAAAAATATCTAATAAACCCTGACTATCATCCCCTGACAGCTGAGTAAGCATTAAACGAGATGTTTCTAACTCTGGGAAGTTCATCTTATACCCTCTATGAAATATAACGAGCCAGCATCTACAGGCTATGCTGTGCTATAGGTCGGGATTTATCCCGAAAGTTTTTAAGCTAAAGCTTAACCTGCAAGGTCAACTTAACATCAATGCAAATTCTGAATTTGTTCCTATTTTATTGGCTTCGAACATCTTTTAACTTTAAGAAAACCAATAATATAAATGACCATATAAAAAGCATACATACCAAGCTTCTCCCCCCACGTAGCGTGTGAAAACGAACCGAATAAACGAATGTAATCATTAATAATTAACATCCCAACACACACTACTATGGCGGTCGTTTTGAAGTAGAAATCACCAGTGCGCTTAATTGTTGCTATTGAGGTAACTAACATCACCAGAGATAGGTAAAAAGCTAATAATGACATTGCCCCTGGTACAAAACTTGGTGCCAAAGCAAGAATTGCAATAACTATTGAAAACCAGCCTAAAATTTTGATAAGCACATACTCCTTTAAAAATAACTTAAAAATGATAAATTCACCGGATAATAAGCATTCTAGCAAGCCCTTTAACTCAATAAATTAAACATCGCACAATCACAGCTAAAGCAGGTTCTTAAGCTATCAATTCAACGCGAGCCAAATTTACCGCTTTACTTTAACCGCTCATACAACCCTGATGCCCGACTCACTGATTTAGCCATGGCTTTGAGCAGTACTTTTTTGTCGGCCACCAGCTCGAAGGTGTTTTTAGCGCGGGTGATGCCGGTATAAACTAGTTGACGGTTAATACCCGCTGTGGCTTGGTTCTCTGGCGGCAGTACCATGGCGGTGTAAGCAAACTCAGATCCTTGTGATTTATGAATCGTCATTACATATACTTTATCGTGGGCTGGGAGTCTGGCAGGTGAAAATGCGCGTTGATTTCCTTGCTCATCAATAAATACCGCTTTGAGTTGCTCACTTTCATCCAAAAGTAAAATACCAATATCGCCGTTAAATAGCTTAAGTTGGTAGTCATTTTGCGCAATCATAATGGGCATACCCACGTAATGCCGTTGATTTGGGTGTACATTGATCAGCCCTTGGAGATGTAGTTGCTTTTCAATACGCTGATTTAATGTATTAACACCATAATCGCCCTCGCGCACTGCGGCTAAAAGCTGATAACTTGCAAATGCTTTATGGATCTCGACAGGGCTTGCCTGCTCTTTTATCAGCGTAAGGTAATGAGCGTATTTACTGGCAGCGCTTTGTACTAGCTTTTCAACAGGTTTACTGACTATGTCATAATCTAAAATCACATCATTAAACTGGCCACTATTAATCTCCTGTTCTACATACTTAAGCTTACCGCTGTTATTGGTATTAACAGCCAAAGCCAACTGACCAATGCCACTTTGCGCTGTAAAACGATAGCTGTGCTGTAAAAATGCAATGCAATCGGCCAATTTAAATTCACTCTTGCCACCAGTTAATTGTGGTTCGTTATCAAAACACACATTATTTAATTCAGCGCAGCGCGCTTGTGAGTAGTTTGGTGTTTGACCAAGCACTAAACCTTGGCATAAATCGCTCATAACACTGCCGGTATCAACGGAGGCTAACTGATCTTTGTCACCTAGTAAAATTAAGCGCGCGTGATTTGGTAAGGCTTCAATTAACTTTGCCATTAGCGATAAATCAACCATCGACGCTTCATCAATGATCAACACATCTAAGTGCAAAGGGTTTTTCCTATTATGCCTAAATTTATTCGTAAAAGGTTTTACGCCGAGCAAACGGTGAATTGTTTGCGCGCTTTCAGGGATAAGCGGCTCAACAGCTGCGGGGATCACATCTTTAAGCTGCTGTTTTGCACCTAAAATTGATTCGCTCAATCGTGCGGCGGCTTTACCTGTGGGCGCCACCAGCTTAATACTCAGCGGCGCACTTTGGTAAAGCGATTGTAAAATTGCCAGTAGCTTGGTGACTGTGGTGGTTTTACCTGTACCAGGACCGCCGGTGATCACACTAAAGCCTTTGGTAGCGGCCATTGCACAGGCCACTTTTTGCCAATCGAGTCCCTCTTTGGGTGCTGATTGTATAGGAAAGTAATCACTGAGTAGCCGAGTAAGCGACTGATTATCAATATCAATTTCACGTTCACTCAGTGTTAGCAAACGTGAGGCTAAGGTGTGTTCATACCCAGCTAAACGCGAAAAATATAGCCGCTGCTGAAGTAATTTCAGTGGTTTATCATCGCCGACACTTTGATGATTTTGCAGGCACTGTAAAGCAGATTCTGTAGTGAAGTCGTCACTAAATGGGCTGACTCGATCAGGGATTGTTCCCGCTAGTTTGGTAAAGTCACTTTGGCGTAAATTAAATGGGTTTCGCCAGTCAATACCTGTTAGATCTAAGCAGCTATGCTGACTTTGCCCAGATAAGCACAATAACAAAATAAGATAATACGCATCTGTTTTACCCTGCTCTTGTATCGCATCACACAGTAAATCTGCCAGTTTTATATCGACCATACGAATACGATTTTCATCTAATAAGTAATCAAGGAGGGGGACTGTTTGCACCTCAGCGCTTGAACGTTCAGTAGTCAGTTGACTCATAGCTGCTCTCCTTCACTGGCGACTTGATTATTCACATTAGCTTGTAACGTACCTTGAGTGAAAAGCCCATCAAGAATAAGTACTTGCTCGGTTGTAAGCTTTTTAAAATACACGCCTTTGCCGTCACTCATGCCTCGCAAGAAGGTGTAATATACGCCGCCTAAATGCGTTTCAATCGAATAATTGGCAATACGCTGTTTGAGGAGTCGATGCAATGCCACCGTGTATATTAAGTACTGTAAATGGTATTGGTGGCTGCTCATCGCTTGCTCAAGCGAGTCTTGCTCATAATCACTGGGTTCACTGCCTAAGTAATTTGATTTGTAATCTAAAATATAATACTGCTCGTTATGGCAAAAAATTAAATCGACAAAGCCTTTGAGTAACCCTTTTACATGATAAAAATCAAGCCTGCTTTGGGTAAAACCAAAGTGCTTAATGAGGACCTCGTTTAAACTTTTTGCACTTAAACTACTAAGCGGTAAGTTAAACTCCATTTCTACAAGGCATTGGTTTGGTGACAACGTGCTTAAACTTAACCCAGTGTTGTTAAGCGGGCAATTTAACGCATTGAGTATCCATTGTTCAGTGGTATGTTGCCACTGCTCGCTAATATGGTATTTATCTAGGTTGCGCGCGACTACTTGCGCTAAATCTTGCTCATCATTTAACGGGTGCTGCTCTGGGCTAGTAAAATCAATTTGCTCAAAAATTTCATGTAAACAACTACCTGGTTTTGCCCCTTTAGGAAAACTATACGGTGATTGAATCTCAGTTTGCGCATCAAGTAGCTGCGATGCAAAGTCGTCTGTTTCATGATCTTCATCACTGCGCCCTGGGGCAATGTGGTCGCTATGCTTTTTAAAACTCAATGCACTAAAGCTGGTTGCTCGCCAATCACGCTCTATGGTTGCACGAACATGGTTTACTTCAAGTGTTTGCCCTTCAAGCTCGCTTGATAAAAGCGTCAGTGTGCCCTGTGTTTGTAGTTCTTCACTGGTAAATTGCGCATAGTGCATCGCGCTATTTTGTTCGCAAAACTCATTTAAATGTGTCCGCCACACTAAACTGCTCGTTATATCAAGCCCGGCAAATAGTACATGCCCTAATGAGCTACTTTGAATGGCCAAACGACTGCTTTGCCCTTGCCCTAAGTTGTACATACCAATTGCACAATAATGAATAGCGCGTGTTAATGCCACATATAACAAGCGTAAATCTTCCGCTAGGCGCTCTTTTTCAGCTTCTTGTAACGCATCGTCATTTTTACTTAAATCATAAATGAGTTGACCATCTTTATGATAAAGCGCGTCTTTTGTTTCGCGGTAACCGCTTGCAAAAGGCATAAAGACCAGCGGATATTCAAGCCCTTTTGACGCATGCATAGTGACTATTTTTACTAAATTAGCGTCGCTTTCAAGACGAACTTGAACCGCTTCACCGTCTTGTTGACTCACCTTTTGTGCAAACCAGCGCAATAAACGCAATGTCCCTTCAAGCTCAATTTGTTTTTGCTGAAGTATTTCGCCTAAGTGGCGAAAGTCGGTAAGCCAGCGTTCAACGTTATACCCTAAGCCTTGCCATTTGGCGCTGAGCTGGTTATGCGTTAACAACCGTTCAAGCATCGCCATCGCGCCTTGTTTGTGCCAAATAAGGCTCAATTGCGCAAAAAAGTTTAAGTGCTCTTGCCATTGCGCTTCATCATCAGCCAATGCATAAATATCGTTATAACTTAAGCAAAATAGCGGTCCTGCTAACACGCCTCGCAGAAGTGACTCATCATACTGGCCATGTAACGCTGATAAAAAGTTAAGTAAATGATGGCTTAATTCTTGGCTAAACACACTTTCACGGGATAAGTACACGCTAGCAATTTTGGCATCACTTAGTGCTTTTTTCATTATTTGTGCTTCAACACGGTCACGCACCAAAATACAAATATCAGCGGCTGTAATAGGCGTTTTACCTATGCATGCGCGCCCTTCTTGCGCCTGCGTTAGTAGCAACACTATTTTATTTGCAAAATGCGCCGCTAGGTGATGTTGCCCAACCCCTTTGTTAGTCGGTTTATTTTTTTCATCGGCAGCGGTGTCTACAAATACACTAAACTCAAATGCTGTCGCTGGTTGTCCATCAATTAAAAATGATTTTTCGGCTTTCTTACCTTGTGCATCAACACGGTTAAACGGGATCGCGTCATTATAAATAAAGCTATTATCGTATTTACTAAATAAACGATTAACACTTTCGACCACATCGTGGCTAGAACGGTAATTTGTACCTAACGTAAATTGCTGATGTGCATCAACAGCGTGTTTTGCGCCTATGTAAGTAAAAATATCTGCGCCCCTAAAGCCATAAATAGCTTGTTTAGGGTCGCCAATCATCGCAAATGTGGTATTTTCCTGCGCATAAATATGGCTAAAAATACCATACTGAATTGGATCCGTATCTTGAAACTCATCAATCATTGCTACAGGGAACAACTGGGCAATTTTTTGTGCCAGTACGTCGCCCTGCTCTGTATTTAGAGCGCCATGCAAATTTGTTAGTAAATCATCAGGGGTAATAACGCTTTGCTCTTGCTTACGTTTAACAATGGCTTTTTTAACCCAACTTGCTGCATGTTGAACAATTGCAATGGCAAGTCCTGAGTTAATCGTGTTATTGAGCGCCGCTAATTGATCAAATTGGATCAATAACGGGTGGGAAAACAAAGGCTGATTTTTTTTATAATTACTTACATCACTTAAATTATCTGTACTCCACACCTCAAATGAGTATTTGCTTGTACCAAATTCAAAAAATTCGTCATCACCAATACAAAATGCTTCAAGTGCGGCTAGGCTACCTTTTCGAGCGGGGGTTTTTGAGCCACTTAAACCAGAGCTTTTAACAGCATTTATAAATTCACTTTCAAGGCATGCTTTTTTAAAGCTAGGCACTTTTGCTAAATAGTGTTCGCGGGCTTGCCACACATCATCCAATTTTATTTGCGGGGTGATCTGCGCATTGCCTTTATTAAGCAAACTTGCTACTTGACTAAATAACGATTCAGGTGCGGCAAATATGTCTAAAATGGCATCCGTTTTTTCTTTATTGAGTGGATATACAAACGCACGCCAAAAATCTTTAATAGTTTCAAGTAATATGTCGCGTTCATCTAAAATAAACTCTAGGTTAAAAGCAACCCCCGATTCAAACGCATGTTGTTTTAACATACGCTGACAAAAACCATGAATGGTAAATATGGCAGCCTCATCCATTGATTTAGCCGCAGCGTCAAGTAAATCAAAAGCACGGTGTTTATCGTCTATTACGGCTATAACACCGTTAATCAACATGTCATCGGTGTGTTGTCCAAGTAATGCATCGCGGGCGGCGATAATGCGTGAACGTACTCGGTCTTTTATTTCTTGGGTGGCGGCATCAGTAAACGTTACTACTAATATTTGCTCAACACTTAAAGGCGTATTTAATGCAGATTGCGGGTCATCCGCGATTTGCATTCCTAATAAATAGCGTAAATATAAACCTGTGATTGTGTAGGTTTTACCAGTACCAGCACTGGCTTCAATCAAGCTTTGTCCGGCAAGTGGCATTGTGAGTGGGTTAAGCGCTTGCATAATCACTCTCCTTTACGTGTGCAAATAATGGGGCGAGTAATTTATCGCTCCAAAGTATAAATTCATCTTGGCAATCAGTGAGTGACTGCGTGGTTAAGCGAATGTAAGGGTTTTCGCCCTCGCCGCGCCCTATGTATTGTGGGCTAAACTTACTGACTGCTTTGTTAATATCGCCGCCTGTTTTTACGTATTCATAACCACTGACCGGAAAAAACGCCACAGGCTCTTTACGCAGTGCGCCATACAAGCTAAACCACTCTTGCAATAATGGGTAAGCGTCGGCTTTATCTATGGGTGCAAAACTAATTTGTTTATCAAGCCCCAATAATAGGGTTTCAACACCTTGATCCATACACTGTGCTACAAGATGATAAATAAAGCCTTTTATTAAGTCTTTGGCTTTAATACTGGCACTGCGATAAAACACCTGTTTTTGCTGATAAACATGATTGAGCCACCCTTGTAACTGAGTCGCTGTATTGCCATTATTTAGAATGAGCGCGACTTCAATGGGTTCGTTATTTCCGCCTTTAATGTGCTCTTTAACCTGTCCTGCAAGTGCGTCAACACGATGCTGCATGCTTTCAAAAATTAGCTCCCCCACATTTGCTTGCGGTAATTCACCGCGTTGCAATATTTGCTGACGGCACAGGGGTTGTTCAAAGATCGCGGCTTCGAGTATTTCATCTAAATAAAAGTACCGTCTTAACGCATCTAAACTAAACGGTTCTTCGTCTTTGGCAACTTCGTTAAATTGCGGTAAACGCAGGCCTAAGCTTTGTTGGTAAAAACTCTCTTGGGCGTTACAAACACTGCGAATAAACGCGTCCAGTTCAAGCACATCAGGCGGGCTAATATCAAGCGCTGTAACGGGCTGTGGCGCAATTGCTTGGGCTGGTAGCCATACAGGATTATAGCTGTGATTTGACAGTACACTCTTGCCTGCATTTTCATCACCAACAGCATTCACTTGATAATACTGACTATTAAATGGCTGTAAATGCTGTTTGCTGATCAAGCACTCGGGCAATGTGTGTGCTGAGGGTTCGTCAAACTCAAAACTACGGCCTATGTACTCTAACAGCTCGCTGACCAAGGTTGATGGCATACGTGGTTGGTTATCAAAACACGAACGACCAATATAGCTCATATATAAATTATCGCGGGCGCTCAGTAACGCTTCTAAAAACAGGTAGCGATCATCCAATTTACGTGATCGGTCACCTTTTTGCTTTTTAGAGTAAGGTACTAAATCAAAACCAATCGGTTGCACTGACCGCGGGTAGTCGGCGTCATTTAACCCTAGCATGCACACCACTTTAAAAGGCACAGCGCGCATCGGCATTAATGTACAAAAGTTTACTTGGCCTACTAAAAACCGCTGGCCTACGCCTTTTTCTTGTATGCCTTGCTTAATTAAGTAGCTCACTATCCGCTGCGAAACATTGTTCGTGTAATCACCATTTTCATGGTGCTTTTGCAATGACTCAAGAACACTTTGTAACACCAGTAAATCCCAGCTGTCGTCACTTTCACTTTCGTAAATACTCGCGAGCAATTCATTAAGAATATGGGCTTTGTTGGTTAATGTATCATCAGGGGTAAGTAATACTTTAAAACGCTGAAGTACATCAATAAAGTGCACTAATTTATTAAGTGTATCCAGCGCCATGCCTTCGACTTCATCAGCACTGTATATTCCATTAAATGGGCACTGTTCATCTCGCTGTGCAATACCCAGTAATAAGCGATTTAGGCCATGTTGCCAGGTATTTAAATCAATAGCTGGCAAGTCAAAGCTGTGTTTGTGCTGCGCATCAATCCCCCATTTCACTCCTACTCGCTCAAGCCAATATTGAATTTGCTCATACTCATGCGGCTCGACAGCGAACTTTTCAGCTATTTGAGTTACTTGTAATAAATCTAGAATATCTGACACGCCAAAGCGCGAAAACGGTAAATTAGCTAAACTGGCAAATGAACTGAGTACGGGTTTTTCTTGCTCTATGGCTAAATCGGCAAGCGCATATGGAATAAATCGGCTACCTTGTGCGCCACCAAATACAGCTTCAATGTAGGGGCTATAAGTGCCTACATCAGGCATCATTACAATGATATCTTTTGGTGTCAGCGCAGGGTTTTGACTAAATAAATTAAGCAGATAATCGTGCAGTCGCTCAACTTCTCTGAGCGGGGTGTGACAATCACTCAATGTTATACTGGTGTCGCTGGTGCTAACGGGCAACTTACCTTCGTTGTTTATAAACCACGCTTTATTATCAGTGAGCGATTCACCTTTAAATGCGAGCTGGTAAATTTCACTTTGTACTTGCCCAAGTAAGGTGTTGTCAAATACGTCTATAAAGCCATCTATCCAACAGGCATCGCGTTGAATGAGTTGCTCAAAATAATCGCGACCCAGCTTTCCCCACGATGATAGCAAGGGGTTGCCGATAAAATAATAATCTTCATCTGGTTGGGTATGCTTTTTTTGCTGTGCTTCGAGCAGGGGCATTTTTGCATATTTAGCTGCAATTTTTGCCGCCGTTTTTTCATCAATAATATCGCCCCAGTAATGCTCACTGGGATTAAAGAAGAATAAAAAAACCTCGGTTTTTTTACTCAATGCATCAAACACGTCGAGCTGTGAACTGGCAATTGCAGAAATACCAAATAAGCTAATCCGCTTTGGTAATAAACGGCTGTCCATTTTTTCAAGCGCGGCTAGTAACTGTCCCTGCATATTCGCACGATGAAATTGGCTTTGATCAAGCGCTTTGCTTTGCGCAACAATTTTACGCCACAGATCAGGCTGCCACGGCGCAATACCGACATCAACATCGTCAAGCTCATCTTTACCACTATCCCATGTGGCAATCCAGTGCGGTCGATACATTAAGTATTGGTCATACACATCGGCTATTTTTTCGCATAAGGCAAAGGTTTTTTGACCATCCATGTCACCTTCTAAATAAGTTTTGAGCGGTAAATATAATGGCTCATCTATGCAATTAGGTAAAATGGCAAACAGCTTCCACGCAAGGTTTGGCTTATTAAAAGCCGACTCTTTTGGTACATTAGGCAATAATTGCTGATAAAGCTGCCAAATAAAACTCGACGGCAGCGGAAAGTCTACCTGTGCCGCCACTCCTAAACTTTCGCTTAAGCCAATTTTAAGCCACTGCGACATACCCGGCGATTGCACCAACACCACTTCTTTATCGAATGGGCTTTGTAATGGGTTAACGCTTAAAAGGTGATGAAACTGCGCTTGGAGTGCTTCCATACGATTAGATTGAATAATATTTAGCATTGCGACACTGTCCTTGCTTGAGATAAAAACAGTGTAAGATATTTTCAATTACAGGGGTAGCCATTGTCGCAAATTGGCATTAATAAATCAGGTGGTTAGCTTTAAATTTAAACGCACAGAGCATTGTCGCACTGTGCGAACTTACTTATTTATAAGGGCTAATACTCGACAATGAAAATTGACTTTGCATTATCACTTTGCCCTCAATACCTTTTAAGCTCAGCGAAATAACGGGATCAGCTTTTAGCCAATCAATACTTAAATCGCCGTAATTTACTTCGTGTGTATAATCCCCAACGCGGTGTTTATTTGGGCTCACATCTTTCCATTTTTCTGTTAACCCTGAGCTGGTCATTTCAGTTAACGGGTAATCTAGTTGCTCGGTATATTGAGATATCTCTCCCCAGTGGGTGTCGCCACTGATGATGATCACACCATTTACTTTATGCTTTTTAATCAACGTAAATAAACGCGCGCGGTCGTTTGGAAAATTAGCCCATGACTCCCACCCTGTAAAATCAGGTAAAAGCTGCAAACTTGAGGCTATTATTTTTATCTTCGCGGGCTTTATTAGCTCCTTCTCAAGCCATTGCCATTGTGTTTCGCCAAGCATAGATGCATTTTTAACTGTCGAAGGACTGTAAGGTCCTTGATTGGCTAATTTACGCTTTGTGTAATATTCAAGTTCACTAACATGGTTTAACGTATCACGGTTCCAACGTAAATCTGGCATGATAACCTGAATTGTTTGATCCCCTGCGCCGTACATATACGATGTATAAATCCCGTCAGGGCGTGTTCGGCGTTTTGAACCTGCTGGCTCTTGCCAAAAATCAAGCATGATTTGACGAGATGCTTCTTTGTGCGGGTATTCTTTACCTGCATCATTTTGCCCGTAATCATGATCGTCCCACATGGCTATTATCGGCGTTTTAGCTGTTAAGGTTTTAAACCCTGATTTTGCGCCTAATCGCTGGTATTTATCGGCTAATACTGTCATGTCGTTAGTATCACCATAAATGTTATCACCTAAAAAAATAAACAGATCTCCCTCTTCTTTATTAATAGCATCAAAAATAGGAATGTCTTTGTCTTGATGCCCACACGAACCAAACAATATTTTTTGTGGTGTGTTTTGCATTACTAGCTTTGCCGTATTACTCAATACTGTAAAACTCATAAATACACTCAGCAACACAACCGCCTTAGCTAGTTGCTTCATTTTAATACCTCATCAATTGCATCTGCCATAGTTGGGTTTATACGATACGGGTTTTGGCCAAGCACTTTTAAAATTGTGGCTGCTATTTGTTTTTGCTTAAGCTGCGTTGTGGTTTTTAATAACCCTTGGCGTTTAATATCTGGGCCTATGGCTGCAAGCCAAATGTGTTCTGAACCAACAATTCCTTCAGGAAATGCTTTTTTACCTTGCTCAGATTGCGCCATTGCTTGTTTTGAACTGTGATGTTGCCAATCATTAGCGTTACTGCCACGACCATGATCTGTGGTAATAATAAGCGTTGTATTGTTTTGATAGCCTGGGGTTGACTGAATGGTTTGCCATAAATCCTGTATAAACGCATCACTTTGCTTTGCAGATTTTAGATAGTGATCATAATGACCATCGTGCGCAAAATCATCCGTTTCACCTAAACTAATCACCAATAGTTTTGGTTTTTTAGCCAGCATGTAGGCTTTAGCAAAACGATACGTAAAGCTATCTAATCGTACATTGTGCCATGGACTTGGGATCTCTTTTTGTAACGCATTTAATAGGGCTGCGTCAGCAAATAAATCATCGTCAATTGGCATAAACCCAGCATTAACATAAACACCACTGCGCTTTGCATTGACAATAAACGGAAATACATCCCAGCTACCAAATAAGGCCGTTTTGTTTTTATATTTAGGTTGGTGATGTAATAACTCTAAAATTGTTTTATTAGGATTGACAACTTTATCGTTACTGTTGATCTCTTCGTCAACACTCCCAGTTAGAATTTCGTTATACCCAGGGTATGAAAAATACCATGGGTTAGCGACCGACATCCTCGAGCCATTATTTCTATCACCGATGATCACCCCTTGTTTAGCAACCTGCTGGGTAATGAATGGCATTAACAATTTTTGGCGAATACGAGGCTCTTTGTGCCAAAACATTTTATTTAATTGCTCTGGATTTTTAACAAAATCAGTATTGTTGATGAGCTTTTCATCTGCGCCATTAAACACTTCTTGCCAGCGCACACCATCAAGCGTTACCAGCACGACATTATCACTGGCGCAGATCCCCTTACTGACAACAACGCATACAATGAACAAATACAGCGATATGATACGTTTCATATTATTCCTTATAGAAAAACCCATCATTGATGGGTTTCTTATTATCTTGAATTTAGGTATTAAAATGTTGCTGTAAATGTCAGCGCTGCAGTTCGCGGTGCGCCAATAAAGTACGTAGAGCCATTACCTGTACCACCAGATAAATACTGTTTATCAGTCACGTTAGTCACAGCAAAAGCAATATCTATCGATTTAAATGGCCCTGCATTAACGTCTGCCGCATAGCCTGCATTGATATCTAGTACTGTGTAACCATCAACGTTGTTACGAGCACGAGTTTGCTCATTTAAAAATGCACCTAAGCGTTCCCCTGTGTACTTAGCTGATATACCAAAACGAAAATCCCCACTGTAGTAGTCTGTAGAGATTACAAACATATCACTTGGCGAATCAATTACATCGTCCCCTTTTTTAAAGCTTGGCGACACATCATTACCATCTTCATCTTTAAGGATCACCCCGTTTGCATCATAAGCACTTGGATCATGCGATGCGTATTCTGAGCTATTACTAGTGTAAGAGGTATAAATGTTCCACTCATTTGTCAGCATATAGCTTGCAGATAACTCAACACCTTGTGAGTCAATGCCGCCAACATTAATGTATGAGCCATTCGTTCCTACTGTGTAATCGATGCCATCACTACCGCTACCAGGTGCTATAAAAGTAATACGATTATCAAATGCGATTGAATAAGCCGTTGCAGTTAAACTTAAGCGATCCGCGTTGTAACGCACACCAAAATCAATATTCTCGGCCGTCTCTGGTTTGATTTCATTTAGCGTTGAACCATCACGTTCAAGTACACCGTCTTTAATTGCCGAGAAATTCTCACTAAAACTTGCAAATAACTCTGTGCTATTGTTTAGTTGATACAATGCGCCGGCACTAAATAATACATCTGAATCGCTGTTTATTTTATCTGATCGTACTGCTTCAAAATGATCATACTTCTGCAGTTCGACTAAATATTGTTTGGCACCAATATTAAATGTGAAATCACCCACCGTCATTGCGTCTTGGATGTACCACTTGAAAGTATCTGTTTCAAAAGTATTTTTATACTGAGTCCAATAAGGTGTGCTATCAAAATGATGATAAATACGCGCGTCAATCACTTTATGCCAATCACGCGATTCATCACGATCAGTTTGCTCAAGCCATATACCTGCTTCAATATCGTGCATACCCAAAGTCAACTTGTAATCAGCAGTAAGACCTAAACGGTCTTTATTGTAATGAGTGTGTCGATATGACATGACAGGTGTGGCCGTATCTGGATAACAAGCAGGGTTTAAACCCGTGCCTGAATCCCATGGCCAGCTTAGCGTCTCTTTGCAGTTTGCATCAGGTGTGAGTGGGTTACCTTGACTGTCTGCAAAACCGTATGACCCAGCATTTTTACCGCCTTGTGTTGTTGGCTTACCATCAGTATCAACAGGGGATGTTAAATAAGGCGGGATCCAATCACCGCGTCCCGAGTTTTTATGATAATACGGGCTAACTGTGAGTAATGACGACGGTGAAATGGCATATTCAAACTTTACATACCCTAAAGTGTTTTCACGTAATGTGCCCCAACCTTCTGCAAACATTTGATCAAAATGCGGCACACCGGTCCAATTCCACGTTAATTGATCCCAATCTGGTGTCTGTGCAAATTGCTTTAAACTCACACTGTTATAGTTTGTTTCACTTACATCGTCGTAAGATAAACGCCCTGTCACTGTCAGTGCTGAAAAGTTTGATACAAACTTTATTTCGCCGTGCTGGTTATCTTTACCACCATTGCTGCCATCACCTATCCAGCGGCTGGTATTTGTTTGTGAATAACTAGCGTAAGCTTGGGTATTATCGAACAAGGTCCCTGTGTCATGCTTTATATAAAAGCGCGTCGCATTGTGATCTCCTTGCGTATAAGCAAAAGTCGTATTGCGCTCAAGGGTTGGATCTTTACTCACAAAATTAAACGTACCGCCTAGCGCTTCTAATGACGCCGAGGCAATATCTGACGTCCCTTGGCCGACTTCTACTGTCGCTAAGTTTTCGCTATCAAGGTAACGGTTCGCTTTTGCACCACCACCATAATTAGACCCACCATTTGGAATACCATCAATCGTCATACCCAATTGTTGTTGGTTGCCGTCAATACTAAAGCCACGCATTGTGATCGTGGTTGACCAATCATCACCACCGAATGCATCGCCTTCGTTAATGCTGATCCCCGGCAAATTATCAATCACTGACAAAACGCTTGATACTGAGCTTTGCTGCTCTAGCATAGCAGGTTCAATTACATTATTGGCATAACTGGTCGGTTTTGCGACGACGGTGATCTCTTCAATCTCAGCCTCATTTGCATAACCCATTGAAGAAAAAGCTAAAGCAAGTGCCAAGCTAAGAGATGTTTTTTTAGTAAGAGTGCGCATTATTGTCCCATTTGCAATTGTTATTGTGTAAGCGGGAACAGTATGGCGATGCTTGATGACAAAAAAGGGGCGTTTATCTTACGAAAAAATGAAACTAGTGTGTCTTATTTATGGCATAAATAAAGAAGGTGGGGCGTTTTGAGCTTTAATTCTTAAAACTGCTTCAATCTAGGAGCGATTGAATCGCAGCGTAAAATTTACAATCAAGTTGCTTAAGTAAAAACCAAACACAGAGCTGAAATTCTACTTCAAAAATAAACACGCCCTATTCAATCGGCTTTGGCACAAAATGCTGAGCCTCATTTTTAGGTAATGCGGGGGCGTATAACCACCCTTGTGCCGTTTCGATCCCTAAACTTTTAACCCACGCTAACTCAGCTTCTGTTTCAATCCCTTCTGCAACAACAGAAAAGCCAAGCTTTGCAAATATCTGAGTCACTTGTTGATATAACACTCGCCCTGCGGGTTGCTCACATTGTAATAAAAATTGCCTATCTAGTTTTACATGCTTCACAGGAAGATTAGCAAGCATAGATAAGCTTGAATAACCTGTACCAAAATCATCAAGTACCGTTTCTATATTATTTTCCCTCAGCTTTTCAATATGTTCTGTTACAAGTGTTTGCTGAGTTAAATAGCTAGATTCAACGATTTCAATTTTTAGTTGATCAGGAAAATCGATAAATAAATCACATATTTTATTGATCATAGATTTATTCGTTAATACGTCTGGATTAACGTTAATACTAATTGTTGGTTTAAATCCAACATTGCTCCATTGCATTAAATCTCGGTGGGCTTGCTCAATCACCCAACGGTCTATTATGTCTGTTTGTTTATGTGCGACTAGCGTATCTAGAAAGTAAGGCCCGGTGATCGAACCATCTCTTTTTATTAATCTTAATAATCCTTCGTAGCCATTTACATGACCTGTTTGTATATCTATTTGAGGCTGATAATAAAGCGCTAAGCGTGACTGTGATATGGTATTTAAAACGTGTGTTAAATGCGCAGAAGAAACACTACTTTGGCGTTGCTGCTCTATAAAGCGTTGCTCAGATTTAGCCGCAAAGCGTTCACTCATATTAAGTTTACTACTCAATTTATTAAACGCTAATTGGTAGTTATTTCGCTCACTGCTTAAACGTAAAAATGGGTAATAAATACATGCGTTACAGATAATTAAAAATACTTGTAAAATAGGCGCAACCAGATCTGTACCGACCATACTGCCATTGATTATAGTGGGTGTCATCCAGCTAATACTGACATCTTGGTAACCCACCGCGCCCGCTGAAATCATTGCATAGCTAACCACAAAGTTAAAACAAGGGACTAAAATAAACGGGATCAGTAACAATGGATTTAAAAAAATTGGTAGCGCAAATAAAATTATTTCGCAAAAATTAAACAATGAAAAAGGGAGTGATATGCGCGCTATATTCTTTTCATGACTCCCCTTGGCCAAAAAGAACGAGGCAACAATTAATCCTATAAAACCTCCAGTGCCACCAATCAACACAAAAGTATCGTAAAAGGTTTGTGCCGACAAGCCTGGGAAAATATCTTTGCTAATAAATGTTTGTTCAAACATCATAGAATACACATTGTCACCATGCACACCGAAGAACCAAAAGCCATGTATTATAAGCATTCGGTTAAATAGTTGTAACGCCACACTACTTTGGCTATCCACTGGGACTAAATATACTACGACGAAATGCACAACGCTTTCTATGATTGGGAGGATCAAAAATAATGCGAAAAAAGCAAATGCAAAAGGTAAAATAAGTAACAGTTTTTCTTTTAAAAACTCACTCAGTAGTGGTAAATCAAAAAATGACATAGGTATAAACCTACGCCCTAGCATCAATAAATAACTGCTTAATGAAGGAACCAACACCGCATAAGCTGAGGCACCAGTACCATCTACCGTAAAAATACCATCTGAAAAAATTAAAAAATCACTATGAATGGAAAATGTGACCAGTCCTAATATACTACCAACAACGGCGCTGTTACCTAGGTTTTTAGAAAGATGGTAACCAACAGAAATAACAACCATAACAGGAAATAAGGTTAAAATAACGAGAGAGCTTTGCTGTACCGTCTTGTAGATAAAGTCGGCTGATGTTATGAACGAAAAATTTACCGCAACATTAAGCACTAAAATGGCTAATGCAGAACACACAAAATATGGGAGCAACGCAATAAACGCTTCGCGCAATGATAATATATAGCGTGAATGAGCAAACTGCGTAAATACGCCATTAATGTGCTTTATAGCCAACAATTTACGTTCTCTAAACTGGTTATTAAAGAGAGTATAAAGTATTTAATAAAAAAAAGGCGAATGATTGATTTCACACGTGTAAAATCATCATTTTGTATTAAGGTAGCGTAACCTTCGTTACGCCAAAATGTTTATATTAGTTCTGCTAGCATTGCATCATCATATGCAACCAACTCTTTACCTTGAGAAATTCTACTGACGTAGTCTGGATTAGCTATAAACGGACGCCCGATTGCGATGAGATCAAATCTATTTTCTTCAATCGCATCTTTTGCACTCTCGAAGCTATAGCTACCAACACCAACCAATGTGCCACTATAATTAGCTCTAAGGTACTCAGATGTTGTCATATCTTCAAGACTTGCAAAACGCATGCTATCGTCGAAAATACCACCATGTAAATAAGCTAACTGGCGCGTGTTTAATTGCGCTAACAAATAATCAAATACTGCTTTATCGCGATTATCTTCACTCATATTAAAGTAAGCTCCCGGCGATAAACGTAATGCCGTTTTATCTGTCCCTATAGCACTTATAACTGCATCAACAACGTCAAGCGCAAAACGCGACATATTCTCTGGTGTTTGACCGTATTCGTCTTCACGCTCATTGGCCGCATAATGTAAAAACTGATCAATCAAATAACCATTCGCACCATGTATCTCTACACCGTCAAATCCAGCTTCAACTGCATTTTCAGCGGCCTTTGCATAATCTGCTATCAATGATTGAATATCTTCAGACGTCGCTGCTTTTGGAGTTTGATACGTCAGTTCACGCATTCGTGGTACAGACCCTTCAATACCAATTGCAGATGGGGCTAGCACTTCTCCATCAAAAAAATGCGGATGTGCCACACGGCCAACATGCCAAAGCTGAGCAAAAATTTTACCGCCATTTGCATGCACAGCATCAGTTACTTTTTGCCAACCTTGAATTTGTTCACTTGTAAATAACCCCGGTGTATTTGGGTAGCCTTGTGCGTCAGGGCGAATAATAGTCGCCTCGCTGATAATCAAACCAGCTTCGGCACGGCGTGCGTAATATTCAACCATAGCTTGATTTGGTACTAAGTTTTCATCTGCCATACAACGCGTTAGTGGCGCCATTAATATACGGTTTTTTAATTCTATTGTGCTGTTTAGTTTAAACGGAAGCAGTAATTCAGTCGTCATTATTGTTAATCCTTATCTTGAGTGTACATTCAAGATAAGGGCGTACACATAAATATTCAACCCTTTTTTGAATATTTGTTCAAGATTAAGTAAACTATGCTCATTAATAGTAAATGAGAGTGCCATGAGAGTCGCCGAATTTGACCGCGAATTTGTATTGCGTCAAGCCATGCTTGCGTTTATGCAATTTGGCTATGCCAAAACCAGTATGCAAAAGTTAACCCAGGTAACATTACTGCATCCGGGCTCATTGTATGCTGCGTTTGGTAATAAAAAAGGCATTTTTTTAGCTGCAATTGAACAATACCAAACCGATCGTAACGAACAATTTACCGCGCTTTTTTGCCCTACCCAACCGGTATTACCCAATTTAAGATGCTATATAGACTCTATCGTCAGCGAATGTATCACTGGCGATGCCATGAAAGTTTGCTTGCTCACTAAAAGCATTAGCGAAGTTGAAGGTCAAGATGCACAAATTAATGAGGTACTTAGTGCCAATTTAAATGCTTATGAAAATGCCCTTACCCAGCAATTTTCTCGTGCAAAAAGTCAAAATGAGATCCAAAATGTGCGAAGCGCTCAACAACTTGCACGTTTTTTTGCAATGAGTTTATACGGATTAAGAACTTATGCTTTAACTAATCGCGATGCCGATGCATTAGCATTACTTGCAGATGATATTTTCAATGCCATTAAATAAAATGTTGACTGATCGACACGTTGTCATATTAGTTAATATACTTAATACATAACCAAGCCAATCAAAAGTGAATTTATATATGAATGATGCAACCGCCGCTGCAAATGAAAAGTTCGAGTTGACCCTGAATCTAGGAGCAAAAAAACGACTGGCGTTTATGTTTGAAACCGTTCAAGAATACAAGCAAATATGGATTTTAAACGACGACGATGGCTGCGTAATGTTAGCAAATGAAGACGATGATTGCGTACCAGTTTGGCCGGAACGTATTTATGCTGAAGCTTGGGCAACAGGCGAATGGGAAAACTGTACAGCTAAAGCTATTAATCTGCAAGATTGGCGTACTCGTTGGACACCGGGCCTTGAAGAAGATGATTTGTTGATTGCCGTATTCCCAACGGAAGACGATGACGGCACCATTTTATTCCCTGATGAGTTTGACTCACAGCTAAAAGCACCTAAAAAACGTTATTAATCTCTTAACGTTATAAACATAAGCGGCAACAAGCCGCTTTGTACGATTAATTTATACTACTGCTTTTCAATTAATGACAGTTCAATAAACCTCTTCGTAAAGCCTTTACACAATAATTACACTCAAAACACTTTCTAGTATGGATAAAGTAGCTCGTTGGGGAGGAGAAGAGTTTTTGATATTCTTACCTGAAACGAATAAACAGCAAGCTAGCCACTTAGCTGAAAAACTTCGTTTGGCAATAAGTGATATTAAGCTTACTCATAAAACACACACGCTCACTGTAACAGTCTCTTTAGGTGTGTCTGAATATCAGCACCAAAGCGACTATAAGGATCTCGTTAAGCAAGCCGATCTCGCTCTTTATAAGGCTAAAGAATCTGGACGTAATCAAGTTATCTGTATTGATTAGTTTTAAATTCCTACAGCCTATAATTACGGTAGAAATTTATCCTAAACGCTTTTAAAGCCTACAGGATAAATTTAGCACCGAATGAGTGTTTAAACTCACTAGCTTGACCCTAAAGCCAGTAAGTTGTAACTCATATTTACCACGAAAGCATTTAAACTGGCACAAAAAAGGACGCCATGAGGCGTCCTAATATTGAATAATGGCGGAGGAAGAGGGATTCGAACCCTCGTTAGGGATAAACCTAAACACACTTTCCAGGCGTGCGCCTTCAGCCACTCAGCCATCCCTCCGCAGGTTACCATTTGGTAACGCGGCGTAATAGTATGAAATAGCGTCCAGTGGTGCAAGGTGTTTTTCTTATTTGTGCTTTAACTGCCTAGTAAACAAACAAAAAGGCCGCTAATAGTGATATCAGCGGCCTTTTCTGTTTAACTTGGCTTAACGTTGTAGTGAAGCTGAGAAGTCGAGCATACGATTAAGCGACTTAAGTGCGCCCTCACGTAGCTGCATATCTACAAATACTTCTTTACCTGTTGCATCTAGTAATGCTTCCTCAATCGCTTTAAGGCCGTTCATTGCCATCCATGGGCAATGTGCACAACTTTTACAGGTTGCGCCCTCACCTGCTGTTGGTGCGGCTACAAATTCTTTATCTGGGCATAACTGCTGCATTTTATAAAAAATACCGCGGTCTGTTGCAACAATGAACTTTTTATTATCCATTGTTTGTGCTGCTTTTATCAGCTGACTCGTTGAGCCAACAGCATCTGCTAGGTCTACAATTTCGGACGGTGATTCTGGGTGAACTAATACGCCTGCATCAGGATAAAGCGCTTTCATGTCTTTTAGTGCTTTGGTTTTGAACTCATCATGAACAATACATGCGCCATTCCACATGATCATATCTGCGCCAGTATTCTTTTGAATATACGCACCTAGGTGTTTATCTGGGCCCCAAATAATTTTCTCACCCATTTCATCAAGGTGTTCAACAATCTCAAGTGCGCACGATGAGGTAACAATCCAATCTGCACGTGCTTTAACAGCAGTAGAGGTATTTGCATACACAACAACTTTTCGATCAGGGTGCTGATCACAAAACGCTGAAAACTCATCAATTGGGCAACCAATGTCGAGCGAACATGTGGCAGCCAATGTTGGCATAACAACGGTTTTATTAGGTGTCAGTATTTTTGCTGTTTCCCCCATAAAGCGCACGCCCGCTACAATGATCATGTCGGCATCGTGCTTGGCGCCAAAACGCGCCATTTCTAGCGAATCAGCAACACAACCACCAGTTTCTTCAGCAAGGGCTTGAATTTCAGGATCAGTATAATAATGGGCAACCAATACCGCATTTTTATCAATCAGCAATTGTTTGATACGTGCTTTGTATTGCGCTTGCTCTTCATTATTCAATGGAGCTGGTTTAGGAGGAAAGATATAACCTTCAGGCATAATAGTTTGAGCTAAACTCATTTCTCGACCACTTAATCTACAGTGCATTTATAGAGTGAATTATACGAGAATATAAAACTAAATAACAGTGGTGCTCGGTAATACCGATTTTATTAAAGCATTTATATTTAAGAGATAGATAATTTTTGATTGAAAAGCATTTTATGTGTGAAATACAAAAATCTTAAAACGAGGCGTGGGAATAAACTTATCGCAGTAAAAATATCAGGATGGTGGGTCATGATGGATTTGAACCATCGACCAATTGATTAAAAGTCAACTGCTCTACCAACTGAGCTAATGACCCGCTCTGATATGCCTGCTTAACATTTGATGCTGTTAATCACACTGCGTAAATCCGCCGATGAGCCATGCTGCTATTCGCAATGAATAAAAGATGGTGGGTCATGATGGATTTGAACCATCGACCAATTGATTAAAAGTCAACTGCTCTACCAACTGAGCTAATGACCCGCTCTGATATGCCTRCTTAACATTTRATGCTGTTAATCACACTGCGTAAATCCGCCGATGAGCCATGCTGTTATTCATAATGAATAAAAGATGGTGGGTCATGATGGATTTGAACCATCGACCAATTGATTAAAAGTCAACTGCTCTACCAACTGAGCTAATGACCCGCTCTGATATGCCTGCTTAACATTTGATGCTGTTAATCACACTGCGTAAATCCGCCGATGAGCCATGCTGTTATTCATAATGAATAAAAGATGGTGGGTCATGATGGATTTGAACCATCGACCAATTGATTAAAAGTCAACTGCTCTACCAACTGAGCTAATGACCCGCTCTGATATGCCTGCTTAACATTTAATGCTGTTAATCACACTGCGTAAATCCGCCGATGAACCATGCTGTTATTCATAATGAATAAAAGATGGTGGGTCATGATGGATTTGAACCATCGACCAATTGATTAAAAGTCAACTGCTCTACCAACTGAGCTAATGACCCGCTCTGATATGCCTGCTTAACATTTGATGCTGTTAATCACACTGCGTAAATCCGCCGATGAGCCATGCTGTTATTCATAATGAATAAAAGATGGTGGGTCATGATGGATTT